>PWVB01000491.1 GCA_003562365.1 Anaerolineae bacterium | reverse complement strand
AGCGCCCATCACGTCAATCGCGACCCGATTTTCCGCGACCTCTTCACCAAACTGGATCAGTGGAGCGCATCCTGAAACCTGAGCCACCAGGAGACTCGCGATGAAGTCCACCGCCACCATCCACGCCGAGCAGTACCGTACCGCGCTGCTGGACGATGTTGTCCCATTCTGGGAGCAGCACTCGCTCGACATCCGCTACGGCGGTTACTTCACCTGCCTGGAGCGGGACGGACGTGTGTACGACACTGACAAGTTCGTCTGGCTGCAGGCCCGCCAGATCTGGACCTTCGCGATGCTCTACAATCGCGTCGAGCCGCGTCCGGATTGGCTGGCCATGGCCCGTCACGGTGTAGATTTTCTGCGGGCCCACGGTATGGACGAAGAAGGCAACTGGTACTTCGCCCTGACGCGCGAGGGCGCCCCCTTGGTCCAGCCCTACAACATCTTCGCCGACTGCTTCGCAGCGCTGGCTCTGGGCCAGTATTCCCTGGCTGTAGAGGATGAGGAAGCGGAGCAGCTCGCCGTCCAGACCTACCGCAACATCCTGCAGCGCCAGGACAACCCCAAAGGACAGTACAATAAGCTCGTACCCGGGACCCGTCCCCTGAGGAGCTTCGCGCTGCCGATGATCCTGTGCAACCTCTCACTGGAACTCCAGGAGCTGCTGCCCCCTGACGAGGTGACAGCGACCATAGACGCTTGCGTGCATGCGGTGATGGAGGTCTTCCTGGACCCGGAAAGCCATCTCGTCTTTGAACATGTCGCGCCCGACGGCAGCCGCGTCGACAGCTTCGAAGGTCGGCTTCTCAACCCCGGACACGGAATCGAGGCGATGTGGTTCATTATGGACATCGCCCGCCGGCGGGACGATCAAGCCCTGATCGAGCGCGCCGCCGGCACCATCCTCAGCATCTTGGAGGCCTCTTGGGACCCCCGCTACGGGGGCATCTACTACTTCCTAGACGCACACGGTCACCCACCCCAGCAGCTGGAGTGGAGCCAAAAGCTCTGGTGGGTTCATCTCGAGACCCTGGTCGCGCTGACGATGGCCTATCGCCAGACCCGCGGCGAGGCCTACTGGGAATGGTACCAGCGGGTGTACGATTACGCCTGGACGCGCTTTCCCGACCGCGAGCACGGCGAATGGTACGGTTATCTTAACCGCCGGGGCGAGGTCCTGATGCCTCTGAAGGGGGGAAAGTGGAAGGGCTGCTTCCACGTCCCCCGCGCACTCTACCGCTGCTGGCAGGAGTTTGAGGCGTTGGCATCGGAGTTATGACCCCTTCACTACCGTCACCGGTCCGGGCCGCCGCTGTCCGCATCGCTGAAGCTTTGACTGAAGTAGGCGTTCGGGCGAGCGGCGTCTTGTTGGTCCACAGCTCGCTCAGTGCCCTGGGGCAGGTCCCGGGCGGTGCCCAGACGGTCATTCAGGGGCTGCTTCAGGCACTGGGGCGGCAGGGCACCCTGCTGATGCCGGCGTTGAGCTACGAGCGTGTCACGTCCAAGAACCCGGTCTTTGACGTCCGCCGGACCCCTTCCAACGTCGGCCTGATCCCCGAGACCTTCCGTCGCCGTCCGGCAACCCTGCGCAGTATGCACCCAACCCACTCGGTCTGCGCCGTCGGTCCGCGCGCCAAGCCGCTGCTGGAAAACCACGATCAGGACACGACCCCGTGCGGTCCCCACTCGCCCTTCCACCGGCTGCCTGATGTCGGCGGGCAGATTCTGATGTTGGGCTGCGGACTGAAGCCCAACACCTCGATGCATGCCATCGAAGAAGAGGTGAGGCCTCCCTACCTTTTGACCGCGCCCCGGACTTACGTCCTGATCTATCCTGACGGCACGCCGGTCGAGCGGACCTACACGCCCCACGACTTCAACGGTTGGACTCAACGCTACGATCGGGTCGCCGGCATCCTCGAGCCACCGGCGCTACGAACTGGGCGCGTGCTTGACGCAGAGGTCCATCTTCTGGAGGCCAGGAAACTCTGGGACGCGGCGTTAGCGGCCTTGCAGACCGATCCTCTTTTTTTCGTCGAGCGAGAGGGCACACGCTGAGCGAAGATTCACACGACATCACCAACACTGATCCACTGGAGGAAGATTCAACATGGCAAAACCCGTGCGTATGGCAATGATCGGGTGTGGGGGCATGGCCCGCCACCACCTGCGAAATATCCTGTTACAGACCGACACCACCGAGATCGCCGCACTCTGCGAGCCCTCGCCGGTTGCCCTTGCTGAGACGACCAAGGTCTTCAGCGCTGCCGGCGTCGAGGTTCCGCCCAACGAGCCGGACCTTCAGACGCTTCTGGCGGACCACGCGTTGGATGCGGCCTTTATCATCACGCCCCACGCCCTCCACCACGACCAGGCCAAGGCCTGTCTTGAGGCCGGATTGGACGTGCTCCTGGAAAAACCCATGGTCATGAACGCCGAGGAGGCGCGTAGCCTCATCGACGTCCGCGACCGCACCGGGGGGCTCTTGGTGGTGGCCTTCAACGGCAGTCTGTCACCCGAGATCCGCGAGTCTGTGCGGCTGCTGCGTTCGGGGGCGCTCGGAAAGCTGCTCAGCATCAGCGCTACCGTCTGGCAAAGCTGGGGACCCGGCACCACGGGCAAGTGGCGCCAGGATCCCAAGATCTCCGGCGGCGGCTTTATGTTTGACACCGGCGCCCACCTGCTCAACACCGTGGCCGACCTTGCCGGTGAGGAGTTTGTCGAGGTTGCGGCCTGGACTGACAATAACGGGCGACCCGTCGAGACGCTGGCTGCCGTTATGGCCCGCCTCGCCTCGGGAGCCCTGGTCACCTTCCACGGCTGCGGCGAGACCATCCGCACCTGTCGGTCGGACATCCGCGTCTTCTGCAGTGACGGTATCCTGCGCACCGGCGCCTGGGGCCGGTGGCTGGAGATCCAGCGGCAGGGAGAGGAGGACTTCGTTCCCGTCACGCTGCCACCGTCGCTGGGTGCCTGGGAGCAGTTCCTGTCAGTGCGCAGTGGCGAGTTCGTCAATCCCTCGCCGCCAGAGGTGGGGCTGCGGATGGCGCGCCTCTATGATGCCATTCAGGCCTCCGCGGCTCGCGACGGTATGCCGGTCAAGTGTGGTTAGGCTTTGAAATCGATAGCTTACACAAAGGAGAAACTCTATGTCAGAGGGCAATAGGCAGAAGAAAGCATTGATGGTCTGGGGCGGATGGATGGGGCACGAGCCCGACCAGTGCGTCGCCATCGTGGCGCCGTACCTGGAGTCCCAGGGCTACGAGGTCACGATCTCCGACACCCTGGACACCTACCTGAACCAGGACCTGATGATGTCGCTGGACCTGATTGTCCCGGTCTGGACCATGGGAACGATCACCAACGAGCAGGAGCGTGGGCTGCTGGAGGCCGTCAAGAGCGGCATCGGCATCGGCGGATGGCACGGCGGCATGGGCGATTCCTTCCGCAACAACGTGGAGTACCAGTTCATGGTCGGAGGTCAGTGGGTCGCCCACCCCGGCGGCGTGATTGACTATGAGGTCAACATCACCAAGCCCGACGATCCGCTGGTCGCCGGCTTGGATGACTTTGAGATGCACTCCGAGCAATACTATATGCACGTCGACCCCTCCAACGAGGTCCTGGCGACCACGACCTTTAAGGGCGACCACGCATACTGGATCGAGGGGACGGTGATGCCTGTAGTGTGGAAGCGCATGTATGGGCAGGGCCGTGTCTTCTATACCTCGCTGGGCCACGTCGCCAAGGACTTCGAAGTACCCGAGGCGCTGGAGATCGTCAAACGCGGCCTGCTGTGGGCCAGCAAGTGAACGAACATCGACGGAGAGATACGATGAAAACGACAAAAGCCGGTATCATCGGCTGCGGCAACATCAGCGGCATCTACCTGAAAAACGGTCAGGAGACCTTCGAGATCCTGGAGATCACCGCCTGCGCGGACCTGATCCCGGAGCGCGCGCAGGCGCAGGCCGACCAGTACGGCGTCGATCGGGCCTGCTCCGTGGAGGAGTTGCTCGCCGATCGTGAGATCGAGATCGTCATCAACCTCACCACGCCGCAGGCTCATTTTCCGGTGGCGATGCAGGCCATTGAGGCCGGGAAGTCCGTGCACAACGAAAAGCCCCTCACCCTGACCCGTGATGAGGGCCAGCAGCTGCTCGAGGCCGCCGAGCAGCAGGGGGTCCGCGTCGGCTGCGCGCCGGACACCTTTCTGGGCGGCGGGCACCAGACCTGCCGCAAGCTGATCGACGACGGCTGGATCGGCGAACCGGTGGCGGCGACGGCCTTCATGCTCTGTCATGGTCATGAGAGCTGGCATCCCAGCCCGGTCTTCTACTACGAGGTCGGGGGCGGGCCAATGTTCGATATGGGCCCCTACTACCTCACCGCGCTGATCAACCTGATGGGTCCCATTCGGCGGGTCTCCGGCGAGGCGCGCATCACCTTCCCGGAACGCACCATCACCAGCCAGCCGCTCAGCGGCAGGACCATCGCGGTTGAAACGCCCACCCACATCGCCAGCACGCTGGCCTTCGAGAGCGGCGCCATCGGGACGCTCATCACCAGCTTCGACGTCTGGAGCCACCAGTTGCCGCGCATCGAGATCTACGGGACCGAGGGATCTCTCGCGGTGCCCGATCCCAACGGCTTCGGCGGCCCGGTCTTTGTCCGCCGCTCAGGCGATGCCGA
The DNA here is from genome assembly GCA_003562365.1 of Anaerolineae bacterium. Classification (GTDB taxonomy): domain Bacteria; phylum Chloroflexota; class Anaerolineae; order B4-G1; family SLSP01; genus PWVB01. Next base: position 6,491 of record PWVB01000491.1, on the reverse strand, counting down.
ATGGCACCCCGTGCCTCTGACCCACGAGTACGCGGAGAACAGCCGAGGCATTGGCGTTGCCGATATGGCCTATGCCCTGCGCTCGGGGCGACCGCATCGGGCCAACGGCACCCTGGCGTACCACGTCCTGGATGTGATGCAGGCTACGCTCGACGCGCCCCAGAGGGGGCAGCACATCGACCTAGAGAGCAGCTGTGAGCGACCGCTGCCGCTCCCGATGGGACTACGACCCGGACTGCTCGACCCCTAGCGCTGGCGCCAGCGGATGCGGCCGCATCGAAACCCATACCAAGGCCGGGACAAGACGTCCCGGCCTTACGCGTGAGCCGCGCCTGCCTTCCCCGGCCGGAACGCTACCGAGGCGGGGAAAGCTCAGGAGGAGCAAAGACCAACGCAATCTGAAAGGCGCCGGCGGCCTGGGTGCTGGTGACCGTGGGCGTGAACGTTGGCGTGGCAGTCGGTGTAAATGTCGGGATAAGGGTTGGGGTTGCGCTCGGGGTTGGCATCGGCGTGGGCGTGAGCGTGAGCGTGGGCGTAGGCGTAGGCGTAGGCGTAAGCGTTGGTGTGACGGTTGGCGTTAGTGTAACCGTCGCCGTGGGCGTTGGCATCGGGGTGGGTGTCGACGTAGGCGTAGCGGTCGGCGTAGGCGTAACCGTAGGTGTGGGTGTCGCGGTTGGAAGCGGTGTCGCCGTTGGGAGCGGTGTCGCCGTCGGCGCCGTAGTCGGAGGCGGCGTGGACGTCGGCAGATCTCCCACCCGCTCGAAGGAGACCCGGATGAACGCCTCCAATGTGGCCTCGAAGTACTCCACCACGATGTCGTGCGCCCCTTCCGAGAGCTGAACCTCGGCTTCGTGCACGGTGTCGCCGGGGCTTACGGCCCACGCGTCCACCACGGGCTGGTCGTTAACGAAGATCCGCACGCCGTCGTCGGCCACCGCCGAGAAGCGATAGACACCCGCCGGCACCACCACCGTCCGGCTCCAGCGGGCCGAGAAATGATCGCTAGGCAGCCCTGGGGCCGGTGCCCCGGTGCCCCAGTCAAAATCGATCTGTGGATCATTGCGCACCAATGCCGGGCTCCCACTCAGGGTCGCGTTCGACCAGTACTCGCCCTTCCAATCCGGAAATCCGGGAGTGACCGCCTCCCAAGAGAGCTGGACGTTGGCCTGACCGACACGCTCATAATACTCCAAGCGCAGAGTGCGCGGGCCGGCGACCACGGCAACCTCAGCCGAGAGATCCCTGGCGGCGCCGTCCTGCCAGGCGTCAATCACCAGCCGGTCGTCGATCCAGAGACGCGCGCCATCGTCTACACTCAACAGAAAGCGATAGGTGCCTGCGGCAAAGTCCATGGTGCGAGTCCAGCGTGCAGAGAAGCCGTCAGCAGGAATCTCCGGGGCCGGCGAACCCATCCCCCAGTCAAAGTCAATCACCGGATCGTTGCGCACCAGCAGCGGAAGCCCGCTAAGGGTGCGATTGCCCCAATATTCACCCTTCCAATCAGGATAGCCGTCGCGGCGCTCCCAGCTGAGCTGCATGACGGCATCACCGGCGGCCTCGAAGTACTCGACGCGGACGGTATGCGTGCCGGCTGCCAGCGCCACATCGCCCGTCACCTGCCGCTGCCCTCCGGTGGTCCAGGCATCGATCACGGGCCTGTCGTTCACGAAGACCCGCGCGCCGTCGTCCACCAGAATGCGGAAACGGTAGGTGCCAGCCTCAAGTGGCAGCGTGCGCGTCCAGCGGACCGAGAAACGATCGACCGGCAGACCGGTCGCAGGGGAGCCCGCACCCCAGTCGAAGTTGACATTGGCATCATTGCGCACCAACACCGGGGTGCCGCTGAGCTCCGCATTCGCAAAGTACTCACCGCGCCACTGCGGGAACGCCTCCGGCCGATCCCACCAGAAGCGCAGCCGGCCCTCGCCCCAGGCTTTTTTGTACTCGACCACCAGGGTGTAGGTTCCGGCGTCCAGCGTGCGGTCGGCGGTATGGGTCAGGGGACTGGCACCCTGCCACGCATTGATCAACAGCTCGCCGTCCAGTCGGACGCGCACGCCGTCATTGGCCAGAGCGTAGAAGCGGTAGGTTCCGGCGGGCAGCACCACCGTCCGTGTCCAGCGGGCCGAAAAGCCATCCACCAAGACGCCGGGGGCCGGCGGCCGGGTTCCCCAGTCAAAGCTCAAAGCCGGGGCGTCGCGCACGGCCGCGGGCCGTCCCGAGAGGGTCATGTTGTTGAAATACTCTCCACGCCACGAGGAGTTCTCCGGAGTCGGCGTCAATGTCGGTGTGACGGTGGGGGGCGGAGTGGATGTGGGAGTTACGGTTGGCATAGAGGTCGGAGTGGCGGTGGGCGTCCGATCAACCGCCGTCCCCACGAGCCTGAAGCTGGCGGTAACCGTATCCTGGGAGGTCGCCCCGGTGACCTGCACACGAGCTTCAGATAGCTCCGACCAGGGGCGCACCGCCGGGATGCTCACGCTGGTGCTGAAAGCACCACCAGCGTCGGCAGTCAGCGTCGCCAGATCGACGGCAGCGAGCGCCTCGCCATTTCGAGCCACCAGCCGGAGGCGCACCACCTCCAGAGGGATCCAGCCGGCGCCGGTGACCGTGATAGACACCCCCGGTGGTCCCTGGCTGGGCCGCAGCGCGATGACTGGCACAGGGACCCCGGTCGGCGTCGGCGTCGGCGTTGGAAGTGACCAAAAGCCAGTCACCCGCAGGGCCAGTCCCACAATGAAGACACCGCTCAAGATGACCACCGCCACGAGCACGACGATGAGCGCCCACTCGAGGCTGTAGTTGCTTAGGGGATTTCCTGAACCCTGCATAATTGGATTCTGCATACACCGGTGCCTCTCACAAACCCGTAGACCTACTCCGGCCCCTGACGGAACCGGCAGCAATCGTCCCTACATACTCTCTAGACGCCGAGAGAAAGCGAAAAGTTCCAGTCCCATCCAGGCAGTGAGCTTGGCCGAGGGCCAACAGGCCCGAAAACGGTCCACCGCCGCGCTATGGCGCCACGCCAATGACCCCAGCCAGCGCCAGTTGAGCGAGATGATAGGTCACCATAATCAGCACATTCAGCGTCCGGGACCGCCGTACAAAGTGGGTCCAGGCCAGCATCAGGTCGGAGGCCAAGAAGAGGGTGACGCCAATGCTCACCAATACTCGACCCGCCGGCTGCCATGCGGGCCGGAACCAGGTCGCCCATCCAGAGAAGAATGTCAAGCTCAGGATCGCCCCGTAGACCACGACCGGCGCACGCAACTCCGGTGCGCCGGACCGGCGCACCCCAGCGATGATTGGACGCAGCACCACGATATCCATCACGAGGATCGCGACAACCAGAGCCAGTGAGGCAGCAGGGGGCAGCGTGGGATTCAGGCCAACGATATAACAGAGCTGGGCAACCAGGAAGGCGAGCAGACCCGGCAGAAACCAGCGCTCTGTCGGCAGCATCAGCAGCACATCCCCCAGCAGCGAGAAGCCAAGGGCGGGCAGAAACCAGCGCGCCGCCCATCCCCAACCCGTCGAGTGGGCCAGCAAGCCAGCCCCCACCAGGAAGGCCGCCAGCGTCGCCGGCTTGACGACATAGACCAAGCCTCTGTCCTGGCGGGCCACAGCTATCCAGTTAAGCAGGGCGCAAGCCATCCCGATGCCGAAGGCCCAGACGCTCGCGATAGGCATCCCCACTCCTCTCAGAGGCGGTAGGTGACCTTAGCTTGCCGGCGGTTGAACGACCAGACCCGCACAATGGGGATGACGGCTCCGGCCCCGATCGGCAGAGCCAGCAGCACGGCCAGCAGGCCGACCATCGACAGTGGTGGAAAAACAAACCCGAGCAAAGCGGCCAACAAGCCCAGCACGAAGATGACCAGGGCCACGGCCCCGATGATCAGCGCGCGACTGCGGGCTTGCGCCATTGAGCCGCGCCGCAGGCCGTGCAGCTGCCCCGTCTGTCCGTGGAGCAGCACCTGTTGCGGCTGCCCCTCATCATCCAGATAATGGGTCGCATAGGTCGGCAGCAGCAACAGCGTCCAGTGGCGGTCGGCATAGTGCGGCGACCAGCGGAAGTCGCGGATATGATCGGCCTGCGCCGCCGTCTGACACTCTCCGGCAGCGCGTTGACGCACCACCAGCTCCGCATCCGGCCAAGCCGCATCCGGCTCCCGATCTGGCGCGCGCACCACCGCCGCAGATAACATATCCGGACGATAGGCGGCGGTCCGCCGCAGATCGTAACGCCCCAGAACGCGCTCCAGCTGCTCATGTCCGCCGAGGGCCGGCGCCGTCACATTGTCGTAACGGCGCGCCAACCGCCCCACCCTGGGCTCCCAACGCGTGCGCTCCTCGCGTACCTCTCGGGTCTGCCAGCCCGCGCCGTCGGCGTAGCGCTCCTGATGGCTGACCACCTCATAGTCGAAGCCGACCTCGGCCCGCCATTCGGCGGCCACCTCAGCATCGACCAGCCACATCGGCATAAACAGCCGCCGCATCCGCTCACCCAGCGTCTCAGGATTTAGATCCGCGGGCGGAAAAGGAATGTCACCGGCGAATGTCCGGATCCGACCATCCACCGTTTCGCGGTCAACGGAGAAAGGCACGACCAGCTCCGGCGGATAGACATACGGGAAGTGCGCGTCATCAGCATCCAGCGCCGTCAGGCCGGGCGAGGCGCAGTGCGGGCAGGCCGAGGGCTCGCCGCCTTCCGGTACCAGATAGCGCCAGTCACAGTGATCGCAGATCAGGGGGACCACGCCGTCCAGGCCCCAAGCCGGATGGTGATCAGACATCGTCCATCCTCCGGGCCTTAGTGAAGGTGATGCCGGCGAAGATCAGGCCGATGACAAACAGGACAAAGGCCAAAACCACGGCCCCACCACCGACCACCAGCGCGGGCGGCAGGATCGCGCCCAATACCGAGGCTGAGGCGCCGAACAGGCCGAGCAAGATCCCCGGAGCGAGCATCGCCGCAATCGCCAGCCAGACCTTATTCCAGTCTACCGGGCGCTGCCCCGCGATAGTGCCCGTCTGACCGTTGACCAAAACCTGATAGGTCTCACCGTCATAGCGGTAGGTAGCGACGTAGGTCGGCACCAGGATATACCGCCAGCTCTCATCGTGGAAGTCCAGCTGCATACTAAAGTTGCGGATCCGCGATGTCGACGCCTGTCCGCGACAGGCTTTGCGGGTCTGGCCCCGCATCTCTTCGCGCGCCTCCTCCCAGGCCGTCTCTAAAGGCGTATCGTAGGCCTGCGCGAACAACCCCGCCAGATACGCGTGCGCATAGGGGACCAGCGCCTGGGTCTGATAATCCTGTACCTGCTGCAGAAGCACAACGCTGACGCGAGTCGTGCCGCTGACAAGCAGGTCGCTAAAGGCGCGCTGCACCCGCCCTGACTCCCAGCGCCAGACGGTCCGCGTGCGTGTCTTCCAGCTCTTGCTGCTGGCATCATAGTAGCGTTCGGTAACCTGATGCCCCACCTGCGCGCGCCAGCTGGCGCTGGTTCGCGCCTCGAAGGTCCAAAAGGGCAGATAGACAGGCTTAAAGTCATCGACCCGCGCGGCCTCCCGCAGCGCCGACGGCGTCATCCAGCTGCTGCCCAACCAGGTCCTGGCAATCTCGTGACACTGCGCCGCCTCAACCTGAAACGGAACGAGGAAACGGGGACGGAGCTGATCTTGTGGCGCCTCGTGCTGCAGCACCCGGTTCGATCCGCAAAATGGACAGGTGTGCGTCAAGTCACCGGGCGGCAGCGAGGTCTCGGCACTGCAGTTTCGACAGATCAGTTCGCGCCGCTCGGTGCCCCATCCGTCGGCAGCCCGGGACGCCGATACGGTCTCCACCGTAAACTCGAAGGTCTCGGCCCCCGTGCCCACCACCGCCGACGCCGGCGGCTCGTAGTAACCGCAGTGGGCACAGCGCAGCCCGCCATCGGACACGCTATAGGCGGTCGTCGCCAGGCACTGAGGACACTTAAACTCCACAACCGCCTCACCGGTCTGCCCATCCTCCGGCGCCGGCATATACAGCTCGATGCCCTCAACCGTCGACGCGACCGGTACATACCCTTCTGGTGGAAACGTCGCCATCCGACCTCCTGACCGATACGAACTCTCCAACCGACCCACACCCAGTCTAGCACAAGCGCGCACCACCGCAACGCCGAAGAGCCCCGGCGGCGCGATGAACTCGATCCGGACAGACAGTCGGGACTTCTAAGGTGGCCTGACGGCGGACCAGCGACCTCGTGCGCAGATCGCGGTCCTGTGGTATAACCAGGGCAGACGTGGACCAAGGAGGTGGCAACTGCTAACGAAAACCGTGCCAAATAGTTTCAAAAATTGCCAACGCATTTGAAAAACACTCTAATTGTGTGTTATCCTTGGCTCCCCTGTAAAAAGGTAGGCGCGTCAGCGGCACGCCCCACATATTGTATTTTATAAGACAAAAAACGGCATATGTAGTGGGTAAGGCTGAGATT
>PWVB01000482.1 GCA_003562365.1 Anaerolineae bacterium | reverse complement strand
TTGCAGGGCCAGGCAGAATTGATCTACCGGGCAAGTGCGTTCTATCGGCACCAGATCAGCCAGATGAAAACGCCCGATCCCTACGACCCGGAGGGCTGGCTGGGCGTCCATCTGGGTAGTGGCACAATCACTACCCCCAGCGACGGGGACGTATAAGGCGGCGAGCTCCGGGAGCACCAGCACCAGGGGTTCGCTGAGCGCCGCGTCACATTGCCACCGGTAGGCACCAAGCGTGCCAAGCGTTGACTCAGACAACTGGCAGGCAGACAGCCTCGCTCTCCAACCGACATCAACCACCGCATCCGCAAGGCCCTTGTGAAAACCAGGCAACGCACCGGGCGCGGTATCGCTCTGGAGGACTTGAGCGGTATTTGCCAACGGACCAGGGTTAGACGTGGTCAGCGCAGAAAGCGGCACACCGGGCCTTTCTACCCAATGCGGCCGTCTGTGTCCTACAAGGCGCAACGGGCTGGCGTTTGCGTCCAGCGGGTTGATCCTCGCTATGCCTCTCAGGGTTGCTCCGTTTGTGGTCATACTGACACCGCTAACCGTCCTACGCGTGACGACTTTGTCTGTTCAAGCTGCGGGTTCACTGCCCGGCAGACTCCGACGCGGCGATGACTGTCGCTGCAAGGGCCGCCGTCAAGAGGCCTATGATCTCGACTCAGGTGTCACAAGACTCTCTGGTCAACGGCGTCACCGTTCGAAGTCAGGGAAGAGCCATCGCCCTTCAGCCGGTGGTCATTGACTGCCGCTCCTTTCGGGGTCACCGGATTAGCGTGCCCCAGGATATGCTTCCTTCGGCGGGTGCTTCAGTAGCTCATCCTCGATCAGGTCGGAGCCCAGTCCGGGTCGATCGGGCAGCTTTAAGTACCCGTCCTCGACCTCAAAGGGGTGCGTCAGTAAATCATCGCGCCAGGGCGCGTCGTCGACGTCCAACTCCAGGAGATAGAAATTCGGAATAGTGGCAGCCACCTGGGCGGAGATCAGCGTCGTCAGCGGGCTGTGGCAGTTGTGGGGCGCGACCAGAACATCGTAGGCGTGAGCGAAATCGGCGATCTTCTTGCCCATCGTGATGCCGTTCCAGGCCAGGTCGGGCATAATCACGTCTTGGGCGTGTAATTGAAGGTAAGGCTTGTAGCCCTGCGTGCCGAAGAGGCTCTCGCCATGGCAGATCGGCGTGATCGTGCTTTCACGGATCACGCGCAGTGCTTCCGGATCGAAGGTCTCTGTCTCTAGCCACAGCATGTCGTAGGGCTCGAGCGTGCGGGCGAGCCTCGCCGCGGCGCCGAGCTTGAACTGGAAAGCGACATCGAAGGCGATGCCGATATCGGGGCCGAGGGCCTCGCGGAAGGTGCTCACAACAACCTCGGCGTTGCGCAGCAGGGAAGGGCTGATGTCGCCTGCACGCTGCACGAAGACATCCCGCCTGACATAAGCCGTTGGGTGGTCTTTGAGCCGGATGAAGTTGGTCTTGATCGCGGTGAAGCCCTGCTTCAGGACTTCCTCGGCGAGGCGGCGCAGGTCGTCAGCGGTCTCGACCTTAGGCACGCCGAGCGCCTCAGCCCAGCGGGCGCGGGTCGATCCGCAGTGGGTCCAGTAGAGGCGTAGCCGGTCACGCAGCTTGCCGCCCAGCAGCTGCCACACCGGCGCGCCGAGCACTTTGCCGCGGATGTCCCACAGTGCTGAGTCGATACCCGACGCTGCCTTGGATGCAATCCCGCCGCTGTGTCGTACGGCGGCGGCGGTCAGGTTCCACCAGAGGGCCTCGGCCTGCATAGGATCGCGGCCCACCACGAAGTCGGCGAAACGCTCTACTGTGGCGGCAATCGGACCCGGCGCGCCCCAATCCGTGCAATCGCCCCAGCCCACTAGTCCCGGCTCGCTGGTCTCGACTTTGATGAAGGTCCAAGGACGGAAGCCGCCGTCGACGATGAACGGTTTTACAGACTTGATCTGCATTTCAGGGTCCTCGACTGCGATTATCAGTTCTCGGTTAGGACGTCACCGACACCTGGAAGCTGACAACCGAATGTTTATCCGAGCGTCAGCGTTGGTTGCTCAGTATCGCCCTCCCACCATTTGAGGGTCAACTTGAGGGTGACACGGGTGCCACGCTTCTTGTCCTTTTCCTTGGCGGTAACCTTGAGACCTAACACCTCAGGGATCTCCAGTGGCGCCGTCTGGGGGCCCCGCTGCAATGTGATCTCACCGCCCTCCATTTTGTCGGCCAACTCATGAAAGAACGCCACGATCTCATCTCTGTTGTGCCGTTCCCTACTCTTGAAAAGCTTCTGCTTAACCATATCATCGCTCCTTTCATCAGTCACGCGCTGAAGGTTACCAGACTGAGCGCGTCCGGCAACTTACTTCCTTCCACCTATCATATTCGCACTGTGTTCAGTCAATCCGGTTCACGTTGCGTTGGTCGACCGGCTACTCCATTGAGATCGTCTCCTACGATTACTTCCCGTCCAGCTCTTGGCTGGCATCATAGGCGATCTGCTGCTCAGCCCTACACTGTTTGCTTGCTACGATCTTCCCCTTCGCGCATTCCGGCCTTCTCGTAGAGTCGCGTCGCTCCAGTGGGGCTTTCCACGTCAGCGTCCGGCAACACTCGAGCCTTGCTCCGCCGGTAGAATTTGCCGAAGGCGTGGTGCAGTATCGCTAGCCCCAGGCCCTGCCGGCGCCAGGCCCGTCGCACGCCCAGCGATGTGACGTGTCCCTGTCCCATATCGGGCTCACCCGGCCTGATCCCTATACACAGACAGACCCCCACAATCTCCTCCATTCATCACTAGGAACCAAAGCGACGGATCGTGGTGAGGGTCGTGGTCGATATTATGGATTCAGGCATCCAGGCTCTAGTTCACTATCTTTGCACTTTAACACAGGATAAGTAGCGGGCACGGCCAAACTA
>PWVB01000215.1 GCA_003562365.1 Anaerolineae bacterium | reverse complement strand
GTGACCTTATGACCGGCCTGTCGAAAGGATTCTATGAACTCCTCAACCGGCGACATAAGCCCCCTTATTCATAGTAATTATCAACTCATAACTATTATAAATTAAGAGTCTCGATCTGTCAAGGCCCTGAACTCTCCGATGATCACCCATAAGTGAGGGAGGAGGAGCGCTGTCCAGCCGTTAGCATTCAGGTGGATTACCGAATCAGCAAGAAGGCGGATCCACGGTAAGCATAGCAGACAGGCAGGCCATCGACATCGATGGGCGATTGCCAAGCGGATAGCACCAATAGTTTGGATGCAGTTTGCGCTCTGTCCTTCTATTGGACAAACCGCACTCCCTTTGGTACCGTCTGCTCACCTTTCTACCGGGCGAGGTACCCGCCATCTACCGGATAATATGCTCCGGTGACGAAGGAGGCCTTATCCGAACTAAGCCACATCACAAGCTCCGCAACCTCCTGCGGTTCACCCAAGCGCCCAATCGGGTGCATCGAAACAAGCTGAGCGTGCATCTCGGGATCCTCCTCGAGATCCGAGATCATCGGCGTGCGGATGAAACCCGGACCGACGGAGTTGATGCGAATGTTTTCCTTTCCGTATTCCACCGCCGCACTTGCCGTCAGGCCTACCACGCCGTGCTTCGACGCCACGTAGGCTGGGGCACCGGCGAAGGCGACCAGTCCGAGGATCGAAGCCATGTTCACGATTGAGCCGCCTCCTGACCTCTGCATCGCCGGAATCTCGTACTTCATACAGTAGAATACACCGGAGAGGTTGATCTCAACCACCCGTTGCCAGCTCTCAAGACCGTATTCAGCCGTTGGATTCTGCTCGCCGGTGACGCCGGCGTTGTTGCAGGCGAAATCCAGGCGTCCGAAGCGTTTCAAGGTCTCTTCGATCAGCGCCTCACACTGAGAAGGCCTGGAGACGTCGGCCATCACAAAGGCTGCCTCGCCACCATGCCTCTGGATGACGTCCGTTGTCTGCTGGCCGCCTTCTTCGTCGATGTCTGATACAATCACCCGCGCACCGTTTTGACTGTACAGTTCAGCGGTCTCCCTCCCAATCCCTGATGCCGCTCCCGTCACCAACGCGACCTTTCCCTCAAACATCGTTGCACCTCCTTGGATCCTCTACGTGTTGAAAGCGATCCCCGTCTCTCTTTGTACTGTAATACTATGCCTGATCCGTGGTGCGCGGCGGCGGGTAAGGTTGGGTTTCCTGTCGGGCCTAGTTGTCAGGGTTGGGATGGCGTTGGATCGATCTGCAGGCTGGCCTTGTGGCCCGGGTGCAGTATAGTGAGCGGAGGATTGAGTGAACTCCTATCCCAACCAAGGAGGCTGGAATGAAGGAGCGCAAGATACCGCCCGTGCGGACGATTGACCTCAATGATCCACTGGATGGGACCTTACGCGGACACGTGCGCTCAATGGGCTATACGGATTTCGATATGACCCGTCCGATCATCGGCGTCTGTAACCCGTGGAGCGAGTTGAACCCCGGCCACTGGCACTTTAGGGCGCTAGGCGATGCCGTCAAGCGGGGCATCTGGGCTGCCGGGGGATTCCCACTGGAGTTTCCTACCATCTCGATGTGCGAGGTCTTCCACGATATCTCGACGCTCATCTATCGCAACCTGATGGCGACGAGCACTGAGGAGATGATTGCCTCAATGCCTCTTCAGGGCGTGGTGCTGCTTTCAACCTGTGATAAGGATGTCCCCGCTCAGGCGATGGCCCTGGCGACGGTCAACAAACCCGCTATCATCGTCACCGGAGGCACGCGGCTGGCCGGTTTCTACGAAGGGGAGACGGTTGCCTGTTCGACTGATACCCAGCGCTTCACCTGGGAGTACAAAGCGGGAACCATCGGCGAGGAGACGCTACGTGAGGTGGAGATGAACGGTTTCTACAATACCTGTGGTGCCTGCGGGGTGATGGGCACTGCCAACAGCGTTCAGTCGATGGCCGAGGCGCTGGGGCTCACCCTGCCGGGTTGCGCCTCGATTCCGGCGGTCTACGCGCAGCGGATTCATATGGCCGAGGCGACGGGCATCAAAATCGTTGAGTTGGTCGAGCGCGATATACGGCCCTCAGACATCCTCACCCGTTCGGCCTTCGAAAATGCCATCCGTGTTCAGATGGCGACCGGTGCCAGCACCAATCTTATGATCCACTTGATTGCCATCGCTCGACGGGCAGGGGTGGCGCTGACGCTGGATGATTTTGACCGACTGAGTGCGGAGACACCGTTTATCGCCGACGTGAAGCCCTGTGGCCAGGTGACTGTAGAGGAGCTCTATCACGCCGGTGGCATCCACGCGGTGATGAAGGAGTTGGTGCCCCTATTGGATACCTCGGTGATGACGGCGAGTGGCCAGCCTCTGCTCGAGAACCTCGAAAGCGCCCGAGTCCGCAATCGTGCGGTTATCCGCCCTTTGGACCAGCCGATACAGCCTAACGGTGGCCTGCGGATCGTCCGCGGGAACCTAGCGCCTGACGGGGCTGTCATCAAGACCGCAGCTGCCACGCCTGAGCTTCTCAAACATACTGGTCCGGCTGCCATTGTACCTCGTAATGCTGGTCAGGCAGAGATCGACCGCGCCTTGGCACATACCACCGCGGATCACGTGTTGGTCAACCGCTATCTTGGGCCCATTGGCGCACCGGGTATGCCCGAGCGTGGACCCGTGGGTCTACCGACCCACTTGCTGCGTCAGGGGGTCCGGGACATGGTGCGCGTTGTCGATTGTCGTATGAGCGGCACTTCCTATGGCACGATCGTATTGCACGTCGCGCCGGAGGCTGCGCTTGGTGGGCCTTTGGCCATCGTTGAGGACGGTGATATGATCGAGCTGGATGCCGAGGCCGGTGGGCTGAATCTGCTGGTCGATAAGCGTGAGATCCAGCGGCGGCTCACCGC
>PWVB01000460.1 GCA_003562365.1 Anaerolineae bacterium | reverse complement strand
CGATAACCAGGACCGCATCGCTATGCGCCAGTTCTTCAATACTGTTAGTATTGGCAGCGCTGCCGAAGGCTTCCATCATTCCTTCTACTGAAGAAGCATGGCAGTGCCTGGTGTAGCTGTCAACGTTGTTGGTGCCAAGGGACCGGATCAACTTCTGGAACAGGTAGCTTTCTTCGTTGCTGGCTTTCGGTGAGCTAAGCCCCATCAGGGCATCGGCCCCGTAACGGGACTGGATTTCCTTAATATTATCGACAATAAAGTCGAGGGCTTCTTCCCAGCTGACCTCAACGAATACTCCATCACTTTTAATCAACGGGGCAGTGTCCCGTTCCCCGCTGTGAATGAAATCCCAGCCAAATTTACCCTGCACGCAGAGATGACCGCGATTGACCGGGCTTTCTTTGACCGGGCTAACCTCGATTACCTCGTTGTCTTTAACATGCAGGTTGATGTTGCAACCCAGGCTGCAGTAAGGACAGACTGAAGGCACGCTCTCGGTCTGCCAGGGCCGTCCTTTACCGGTCACGTACTTAGGAATCAACGCCCCTACCGGACAGTTGTCGATACACATGCCGCAGAAGACACATGAAGAATCTTCAATGGGGTCTTCAAAGCTGGGGCTGACATTGGTAGTAAAGCCGCGCTTGGTAAAGTCAATGGCCCCTGCGCCCACAACCTGCTGGCACTTGCCGACGCAGATACCGCAGAGGATGCACTTGTTCATATCACGCACAAAGAAAGCGTTGGTATCGTCATAAGACAGGTTTTTCATTTCCCCCACAAATTCGCTGTCAGAAACTCCGTAGCGGTAGCAGTAATCCTGCAACTTACATTCACCGGTCTTTTCACAGGTGATGCAGTCTAAAGGATGGTTTGCCAGCATCAGGCTGAGGTTGTTTTTGCGGGCATTAATTACCCTTTCCGACTCGGTATGCACTACCATGTCCGGGCCGGCCGGGGCAACACAGGAAGCCACAAGGGCGCGCGCTTTTTCCACTTCGACCACGCAAATTCGGCAGGCGCCGTTGGGGGGCAGTTCCGGATCATGGCAAAATGTGGGAATATCAATTCCCAGCTGCCTTGCAGCCTCAAGGATCGTCGTACCGGGAGCCACCTCAATTTCTTGTCCGTCTATGGTTAATTTAATTTCCGACATCAGCTTCACTCCCTACACGAGTAATCATGATGCAATCAAAGCGGCACTTTTCAATGCAGCTGCCGCAACGGGTGCAGAGCTCCTGATCAATAACATGGGGCTCTTTCTTTTCGCCTGCGATTGCATCGACCGGGCAAACCCTGACGCAGGCCCGGCAACCGGTGCATTTATCCGGCTCGATCCAGTACTGGAACAGGGGTTTGCACACACCGGAACGACAAAACTTTTCGTTGATATGTTCTTCGTATTCATGACGGAAATAACGGATTGTAGTCAATACCGGGTTCGGACAGGTCTGGCCCAGGCCGCATAGGGCGCTGTCTTTAATACTGTGGGCTAAACTGTCCAGGGTATCGAGGTCTTCCGGCTTTCCTTCTCCCTCGGTAATCCGGTCAAGGATTTCAAGCATCCGCTTGGTTCCCTCGCGGCAGGGAGTGCACTTTCCGCAGGATTCTTTCTGGGTAAAGCTTAAAAAGTAGTTGGCCAAATCAACCATACAGGTCCGGTCGTCCATGACCACCAGGCCGCCTGAACCCATGATTGCTCCAGCCTTGGTAAGAGAATCGTAATCGATGGGCAGGCTGATCAAATCTTTCGGGATACACCCACCGGAGGGGCCGCCGGCCTGGACCGCCTTAAATTCGCGTCCACCCTTGATGCCACCGCCGACATCGAAAACAACTTCCTCGACAGTGATACCCATGGGCACCTCACAGAGGCCCGTATTTCGAACCTTTCCGGCCAGGGCAAAAACCTTGGTTCCCTTGCTGCCTTCTGTGCCGACCTTGGCATATTCGGCGGCGCCGCCTTCTTTTACAATCAGGGGAATATTGGCCAGGGTTTCCACGTTGTTAATAGTTGTGGGCTTACCGAAAACGCCCACCTGGGCAGGAAACGGTGGCCGAGGGCGGGGCATGCCCCTTTTTCCTTCAATGGAAGCCAGGAGCGCTGTTTCTTCGCCACAGACAAAAGCTCCCGCTCCTTCCTTAATATTCATCTTAAAGTTGAAACCGGAATCGAGGATATTTATGCCGATCAGGCCATACTCTTCGGCCTGCTTGATGGCGTTTTTCAGTCTCCTGATGGCAAGCGGATACTCGGCCCGGCAGTAAATGTAGCCTTCGTCTGCGCCACAGGCCTTTCCGGCAATCAGCATGCCCTCGAGAATGGCGTGGGGGTCGCCTTCTAAAATACTGCGGTCCATAAACGCCCCGGGGTCGCCCTCGTCGGCGTTACAGACAATATATTTTTTAGGGCCGGGGGCTTTATTGGTAAATCCCCACTTAACACCGGTTGGAAATCCGGCGCCGCCACGGCCGCGCAAGCCGGCGTCCCTGACTTCATCGCATATAGCCTGGGACTCCATCTGCAGGGCGCGCTTCAAGGCCCTGTATCCTCCGCGCATAATGTATTCATCAATGCTTTCCGGATCGATAACGCCGCTGTTGCGTAAAACATTGAATCTCTGCTTGGCATAAAACGGGATTGTATCGTAAAAGCGGGCCGGCGCTTCCACATCGGGCCCCTTATAGAGCAGGCGTTCGACAATTTCTCCGCCGACCAGATGATTCTCCACAATTTCCGCCATGTCTTTTGTCTTCAGGCGGCAATAAAAAACTTCATCCGGGTAGATAACAATAATCGGCCCAACCTCGCAAAATCCCGGACATCCTCCCATAACCAGGCGGTATTTATCCTTTATTTCCCGTTTTTCTAGTTCTTCAGTCAAAGCCTCTGCGATCTGATTTGAGCCCGAGGAGAGACAGCCTGTG
>PWVB01000553.1 GCA_003562365.1 Anaerolineae bacterium | reverse complement strand
GTAGCGTGCGAGGTTCTCTCGGGGATCCAATGCGTCGATGGCGGACACCCGCCGTGCCAGTGCCCGATGGTAAGCTACGGCCTCGGTCAGCGGGAAGAGCGCCTGGTCGAAGCGCCCTGCTTCCATACTCCACCGCGACTCGTAGCTGAGGATGAGAGCGACCTGGCTGTCGGGCGCGGTGGTGTCGATGAGGTTGCCCACCTGGCGAATTTCGGCGCCCATCCGCGCAAGATCCCGGTAGAAGCGGTTCTCCTGACCGGCGTGAGGTAGGAGTCCATCAGCGTGCTGCTCCTGCCCCCAGCGGCACTGTCGCCAGCGGAAGAAGATGACGGCCTCAGCGCCGTGCGCCACCGCCATCCACGCCCACAGCCGCATCCAGCCCGCAGGCGTGTCGACCGGCTGCAGCCGCGTGTGTTGCTCCAGTACCCAGACCTTGCCCCGGGCGCCGCGATAGTAGTCGACGGCGAGCTCCGGCGAGCGGCTAGGATAGTGGTTCATCCCGCTGACATCGATAACTTCGGCCATCCGATGGTAGTCGGTATGCACTGCCTGCATGCTCTGGAAGTTTGTGGTGACCGGTTTGCCGGGGTCCAGAGCGTGGACAAGGTCGGCGCGCTGACGGGTAAAATCAATGTTGGTCTGTGACATAAACCGTCGGTACGCCAGCAACAACTGCGGCTGGGTGAACGGCACCGGGACAGCGTCAAAGTCGTGGAGGGAAAAGGACCAGAAGCTGGCGCCCCAGGCGACATTGAGTGCGGCGGGCTTGTCGTATATCTCCTTGAGGTGGGCAGCAAAGGCTTGCCGGCAGACCTCGCAGTAGCAGTCGTTGTTGCCGCCGACCTCATTGTCGACCTGCCAGGCGACGATGTTGTCGTTTCCGGCGAAGTGGCGCACGACGGCTTCATCAATGCGCTTGGAGAGCTGGGCAAACCGGGGATGCAGCAGCCCGACGCTATACCGCCCGTCGCGGGCATAGGCTTGCCCGTCGGCGTCCATCCCGACTACGTCGGGATAGGCGTGGTGAACCCACGGCGGGGGCGTTCGGGAGCAGGTGCAGAGGATGGTCCGGATGCCGTAATCGCCCAGAAGCTCAATGGCCCGCGCCATCCAGCTGAAATCCAGATGGCCCTCCTGAGGTTCGTAGGCGCCCCAGGCGAACTCGCCCATACGCACGACGTTGACCCCTGCGCGCTGCATCATCTCGGCATCGATGTGCCAGCGAGCCTCCGGCCATTGCTCTGGGTAGTATTGCACACCGTATTTCATCGGTTGAACTCCTTTCGGTTGTGCATTGCAGTTAGAGATCTGATACGGTGAACCGCACAGATGGCTGAGGGGGGGCAACGCCGATCAGGATCACGCGCAGATAGAAGGGCCCTACCGTCAGATCTGTTCGCCAAGGCTAATACCAATCATCCGCTCGCGGGTATTGCTCGGGCGGCTCACCGTGCGACTCGATAACGACGGGTGCTTCAATCTGCATCTCGTCATCTACCCGCTCCAGAGTGACATCGAACTCCCACCAGTCACCGAAGTCATACGTGTAGTACATCATCTGCCCTACTTGGAGCGGGAGGTCACCGATCGAGACCTGGGCCGCCGACGGTTTCTCGTCCATATAGGGATGGAAAACGGCGTCCACGGCACCGAAGCGATTCTGGTAAGTGAACTGGTAGAGATGGTCGTGGGTGAACTCGATAATATTGAGTATCGCATTGGACAGCGTTTCCAGGTTGCTCCTCGCCGATATGGCGATTCGCCACCAGACCGACCCCAACGCAACCTTGAAGATGTGTGTTCCTTCACGAAAGACCCACGGCGGTATGGACAGATTGCGCTCCCATGTCGGCCAATAGGGCTGCAACACCGGCTGTAGCGACCCGAACCTCCCTTCCTCCTGAACCTCGGCTTCCATCTGCTGAATTCGATCGTAGCCTCCGAGAAATTGGGCATACAGCAGGGCGTACAGCGCATCGCCGAACGGTGTCCGGTGGACGCGCTCGATGCGCCAGCCGTTGCCCTCTTCCGGGACACCCCGTTGTACGTGGATCAGACCAAATAGGTCCAGCAGCCCAAGGTTATGCCATTCCGGCGCGTAGGCGAGACTAGCCTCAGCGTCACGGTCACCGGCAATCTGCATTCCCCCATAGGGAATGCTATCATGGAGGTATTTCCACTTCCGGAAGTTCCTAGAGATTGAGAACGTCGACCTACTGTCTCCGATAATCTCTGGCTTTCCGCGCAGGAGCCAGGTCTCAAGTAGATTGCCATATCGCTCGGAGGGATTCAGGCTTGTCCATACCTGGTCGACCATTGGGTCTATCAGGAGCACCGGCTTTGTGACTGTTTCGTCTACGTACGTCAGGCCCGAGGCCCGGACCAGCAAATAGAGTCCGTTGACATGCGGGTACGACTTTTGCACCGGGCGCTTCAGCCCAAGCTGTATTGGATGTGCCAACCGAGCGTTGATTTCCGGCAGCGATCGAAGTGGGAGCTGCCGTTGTTTGTTGGTCAGTGTCAGCGGTTCAGCCCTGAGATACTCCATCAGTGCCTTGAAGTCGTGGAGAATCGTGCCCGGGGTGTTTTCATCAAGGGCGGATTCGCGAAGGATGTGCTTGTGTTGGGTTGTCAGCTCCCACTCCCCTTGTGGCGAATCACTCATCGGATCGCTCCGTTCTGTCTTCGCGATCTCCTCGAGACTCGCGGTAAAGCCACTGCCCTAATTCCTTCAGATGGGCTAACCGTTCTCCAATACCTACTAAAATCTACCATGAGATTTTATGCTTGGTTCCTGCTTCAACGGATAGGACCACACTAAACCGTGGTCGGCAGGCAATTTGACAAGAGAGGATCCATGAGCACAATCCGATTTGGCAATCAAGCGAAACGGAGCGTGAACCCATGGATCCTCAAGCCACATTTTGC
>PWVB01000410.1 GCA_003562365.1 Anaerolineae bacterium | reverse complement strand
TGCCGAACAAGAGCTGTTAGGCGTGATCTTTATCTTCCGCGCGCAAAGCTCACGTTTTTCCTCTGACGACCGCCAGATCTTGGCGAGCTTCGCCGATTATGCTGCCATTGCAGTCAACAATGCGAATCATTACGAGGAAGCCGTCACCGAGCGGCGACGGCTGGATGCACTGCTGGACTCCAGCGCTGACGGCATTATGGTGTTGCGCCCTGACTTGCGGATCGAACGGTTCAATCGGGCACTGGTCACCTTGACGGGCTGGTCTGCCCAGCAGGCAGTGGGGCAAGCCCACGATGAGGTGATCACTTGGGCCCGGCGCAGTTCGCGTTTGACTTTAGAGGACGCCATCGCTCAGGGCTGGCCGACTGACGAGGGTCGGACGCTTTACGTCGAGGGCGATTTGCGGCGACGGAACGGCAGTCTGGTCTCATTGGGGATCACCTATGCGCCGCTGATGACCCGCAAGGAGCAGCTGCTTAACATCATCGGCACGGCTCGGGACATCAGCCGCTTCCGCGAGACCGAGGCGCTCAAGGACACGTTTATCTCCATTGTTTCCCACGAGCTCAAAACGCCAGTCGCGATCATCAAAGGATATGCAGAGACACTTCAGCGACCGCGGGCCCGTAGCAATCCTGGCCTGGTTGAGGATATGCTGCGCGACATCACCCAAGAGGCCGATCGGCTGGCCCGGTTGGTGGATGACCTATTGGATGCATCGCGGCTTCAAGCCGGGGGGCTGCCCTTCAGGGATGTGGAGGACGTAGACTTGTGCAGTATCGCCGAGCGTGTTGTTGACCGTCACCGTGCCCGGGCTGAGAGGCACGATCTCCGGCTAGACTTTTCAGAGCAGTTTCCGCTGATCCAGGGAGACCCAGAGCGGTTGGAGCAGATGCTTGATAACCTGGTGTCTAACGCGGTGAAGTCCTCGCCCCGAGGGGGGACTGTGGAGGTGCGCGGACGGGCGAATCCTGCTGAGGTGGTGATCACGGTCTCCGATGAGGGTGTGGGGATTCCCATGGATGAACAGGAACGCATCTTTGACCGCTTCTATCGGGTAGAGGGGCCGGAGACCCGTGCTGTCGCAGGGACCGGATTGGGTCTCTACCTAACACGGGCGATCGCCGAGGCGCACGGCGGGCGCTGCTGGGTGACCAGTGCACCTGGCAAGGGCTCCACCTTTCACGTGGCCCTTCCGAAGGAGACCGGACTGGCGGTCTGGAGCGATAAGAGTCTGGTATAATGAGTGCGATAGACAGACGCTGCCGTTGCCAGAGGGCAATCGCGGCGGATGAGATATAGACATATTGCGGCAACCGACTAAGGAGTGAATGAATGCCACCCAGATACCTCGCAAGTGTGACCTGTCCCGCGTGTGGAACCCAGTTTCAGACCCCTGTGGAACAGATCCTTGATGTTCGTGTGGACCCCGGCGCCAAGAACCGCGTGCTTAGCGGCAGCGCCAACGTGGCGGTATGTCCTGCCTGTGGGACTGGCGGCGCGCTGGGTATCCCGTTTATCTACCATGATCCTGATCAGGAGATCGCCTTACTCTACCTGCCGGTGGAGGCAGGTCCGACCGAAGTGCAGCGGCAGAAAGCCGCAGGCAGGCTTGCCCGTCAGCTGATGGACTCGATGCCTGCAGAGGAACGAAAAGGATACCTATTGCAGCCCGAGACCTTCATCAACCTGGAGACGCTGATAAAGCGCGTTCTGGAGATTGAGGGGATCACTGAGGACGACTTGGCGCACAGCCAGGCGCAGCGGGCTTTCGTAGGTGAGCTTTTGGATGCCTCGCGGGAGGCGTGGCCGGAGATGGTGGAAGCACAGGCTGAACTCGTGGACGAGGAGTTATTCGCATTCCTAGAGTATATGCTACAGCTCTCCACGGCAACTGATAACCAACCACCCGAGGTGGAGGATATGGAGGCGCTGCATGAATATCTCGTCGAAGAGACGGAGATTGGACAGAGGCTAGCGCAGCGCTCCCAGGTGGTGCGCGGCTTTGCCGAGGACCCATCTCGGGCTTCATTGCTGGACGCCCTTGTCGCGGCGCCGGACGCTGAGACTATCGATGTTCTCGTGAGATCGGGAGTCTCCTTGCTCGATTACGGTTTCTTCCAGATGCTGGTCAAGCGTATCGATGAGGCGGACTCAGCAGAAGACAAAGCGAAGCTGCAGCAGTTGCGGCGACGGATCCTAGAGCTCCGTGATGAACTGACGGCGGAGGGTGAAGCGGAGATCCGCGAGCGCGCGGTCCTGCTCACCAGGCTGTTGACTACTGAGGATCCGCAAAGGATGGCCGCTAGCCACCTGTCGCAGCTGGACGAGCTCTTCTTCGCCGTCCTGGGTACACAACTTGCTGAGGCCCAGCAGCAGGGCGACCAGGGCGCTGTTGAGGATCTTGAGCGAGTGAGCGAAGCGGTCAGTGAGGTGATCGCCGAGGCCATGCCGCCGGAGATCGCTTTGGCGCGGCAGTTGATGGCCACCCCAGAAGAGCATTTGGATCGCGAGATCAGGGCCAATCGCGAACTCGTGACGCCACGTTTCGTTGCATTCCTCGAGGTGATCGAACAGTCCCTGCAGGAGCAGGGACAGGAGGAGGCATTGGAGCACCTGGGGCGGGTTCGCGCCAAGGTGCGGTCTTATGTGCCTGAGGGTGAGAGGGCACCTGGAATTACAGCCACCTCCGCAGAGGCACAGAAGTCTGATGACTCGGAAGAGCGTACGCCGTCGGGCTTGATAATCGCCAAGCGATGAGTGGAGGGCGAGGCATCTGTGCAGATGCCTCGCCTGACCATCCCCCTAAGCTGTCAAAGGAGGTAACAACTGCTAACTAAAACCGTGCTAAATAATGGTAGACCGCGTCAGCGCATTTGACAAAACTCTAATTCTGTGTTATCCTTGGAGGTGAAAGATCGAGGTTTTGGAAGTGAC
>PWVB01000087.1 GCA_003562365.1 Anaerolineae bacterium | reverse complement strand
CGGTCAGGCTAACGCCTAACTCCGCTGCCAGTAGTTCGCGCAATCTAATCGCTTCTTGTGTCAATCGGACGCTGGTCTGTGTCTTGTTCATACTCGTATTGTACCACGAAATGAACTACGGCCAACCTTACAGAATGCACGGGGGAACCGCATTCCCCTCCCCGTTAAAACGGGGAGTCCCCTGCGGAGAAATCTATGGGCGGTACAGGACTTGAACCTGTGGCCTCCTCCGTGTAAGGGAGGCGCTCTGGCCGACTGAGCTAACCGCCCAACACCCGACATCATAGCAGGCTTCGACGCCAAGTCAAACGGAGCGCATTTTCACCACCCCGCTCAGTCGTCCCGGCTCTGAGGCAGGAGATGAACCGCGCTCCCCAAGAATAGCTCAGCGACCTCCCCGTGCGTTTCGGCCAGCGTAGGGTGCGGATGCATCGTCAAAGCCAAGTCCTCGGCCAAAGCCCCCATCTCTATCGCCAGTACCCCCTCGGAGATCATCTCCCCGGCATTTCGGCCCACGATGCCGAAGCCCAACACCCGCCCCGACCGAGGATCTGCAACAATCTTCGTCAGACCCTCCGGCACGTCCATCGTCAGGGCCCGGCCAGAAGCCACCCAAGGGAATCTAGCCACCTCGATCTCAATTCCTCGGGATTCGGCCTCCAGTTCGGTAAGACCCGCCCAGGCCAGGGCAGGATCCGTGTAGACTACCGCAGGGATCGCCGCTGGATCAAATGCAGCAGGCTGCTCCGCGATAGCCTCGACGGCGACTCGTCCTTCATACATCGCCTTATGCGCCAGCATAGCGCCGCCGACGACATCACCGATGGCGTAGATCCGCGGGTCCGCCGTACGACGTCGTTCATCGACCTCGATGAAGCCTTCGCCATCAACCTCCACCTGGATATTCTCCAACCCAAGGTCGTGAGAGTTGGGCCGTCGGCCCACCGCAACGAGGACTCGCTCGAACCGCTCGGTCTGCTCCACATCGCCGTCAAAGGTGACCTCAACATCGTCCTCATGCTCGACCATTGCTGCCACTTTGGTGTGTGTATAGACGGCTTCGGTGATCTGATCGATACGCCGGATCAGTGGACGCGCGAGGTCTGGATCAGCTTGGGCTATCAATCGGTCCAGCATCTCCACGATCGTCACCTGACTGCCCAACGTCGCGTAGACCGATCCCAACTCCAATCCCACATATCCGCCGCCCACAATCAGCAGTCGGCTCGGCACGTCCGGCAGTGTCAGCGCCACGGTGGAATCCATGATCCGTCCCCCGAATTCGGTTCCGGGTAGGGAAGTGGGCTTGGATCCCGTCGCGATGATCGCGTGGTCAAACCTTGCCCTGGCGAGGTCGGCCCCTTCAAGGCGGAGGGTACGCGAGTCCTCAAAGATCCCCCGACCATGCACGACCTGTACGCCTCGTTTATCTGCAAGGCGCGTAAGACCATCGGCCAATCGATCAACCACGCTGTCCTTGAAAGCCCGCACCTGGTCGAGATGGATCTCCGGCTCGTTGAATCTGAGCCCCAGCGTCTCGGCGTGACGCGTGTCGTAGAGAAGCTGACTCACGTGTAGCAGAGTCTTCGACGGGATACAGCCGCGGTGCAGGCACACGCCACCCAGTCGCGGATCATCGCTGACCAGCATGACGTCAAAGCCTAGATCAGCTGCTCGAAACGCCGCGGCATATCCTCCCGGACCTCCGCCGATGACCACAACCTCAACGTCCTGCGTCATCTCGCCCATGACCATAGGTCAAGCCTCAGTTTCGGAATCTGGTTCAAAATCTAGAGCGACGGAGTTTATGCAGTACCGCAGACCTGTTGGTTCCGGACCATCTTCGAACACGTGACCTAGATGGGATCCGCAGCTGCTGCACATCACCTCTGTCCGAACCAAGAATAGACGTCGATCCCGCTCGGTCTCGACCGCTGCCTCACCAACCGGTGCGTAGAAGCTGGGCCAGCCACTGCCCGAATGATACTTGGCCTCAGACGTAAAGAGCGCCTGTCCACAGGCGACGCAGCGATAGACCCCCTCCTCATCGTGCCGGTAGTACTTGCCGGTGAAGGCGCGCTCGGTGCCTTTCTCACGCAGAATATGATATGCCTCATCTGAAAGCTTGGCACGCCATTCGGCTTCGGTCTTCTTGACTTTCTTGTTCATACCTCTAACCTCGGTTTCAGTCTGGTCACAAAGTCTTTCTGAAGCTTATTGAGCTTGGGAGCGATCACAGCACGGCAGTATGGTTGATTCGTGTTCGTCTCGTAGTAAGATTGATGATAGTCCTCCGCCGCATAGAAAGCCTCAAGTGGTACAACCTGCGTCACGATCGGATCGCGATAGGCATCTGAAGCATCAAGGGTCGCGATCATCTCCTCAGCGACCTGTTTCTGATGCTCATTGTGATAGAGAATGATTGAGCGATACTGGGTGCCCACATCAGCGCCCTGCCGGTTCAACGTCGTCGGGTCGTGAATCGAGAAAAAGATCTCCAGTATCTCGCGGAAACCGATAATCGTGCGATCAAAAGTGACCTGAACCACCTCAGCGTGCCCGGTGCGACCCGTGCAGACCGCCTCATACGAGGGGTTGGCCACCTCCCCACCGGCATAGCCCGACACGACATCTCTAACACCCACAACCTGGACGTAGACCGCCTCTAGGCACCAGAAGCATCCCCCACCCAAGGTTGCGGTCTCGTAGTCTTTCGCTAAACTCTGCTGATTCATCTCTTACCTTTCTGTACTAAGGTCATAGTCTTAGGAACAGCTGCTCCGGATTCTCCAGCAACTTGATGACGTGATTCAGGAAGCGCTGTGCCTCTGCCCCGTCATTGATCCGGTGGTCAAAGGAGAGTACCAGCGGCAGCATCAAGCGTGGGACGAACTCGTAGCCATCCTCCCAGACCGTCGGTGCCGCTCCCTCTGGGAACTCAACGGCCTTAGCTACCGGCTGCACGCGGGCCCGCGCCATCCCTAGGATGGCAGCCTCTGGATAGTTGATGATCGGAGTGAAGCCCACCCCGCCGAGAGCCCCAACATTGGTAATGGTGATCGTACCTCCCTGCATATCCTGAAGGTCTGCCTTGCCCCCTCGCGCTCGTTCGGCCAAAGCTTTCAGTTCGATCGCCAACTCGAGAATGCTCTTCTGATCAGCGTCTTTGAGCACAGGGACCAGGAGACCTCGCTCGCTGTCCACAGCAATGCCGACATTATACGTCCTCTTCAATATGATCTCCTCAGATCGTGCATCGAGGGTAGCATTGAACTTCGGAAACTCCTGGAGCGTCGCCACCAATGCCTTAACGGCGAAAACCGTCAGCGTCAAAGCGCCATCCTGATCGCGGATCTCGTTTCTGTGACGTTGTCGGAGCTTTTCCAGCTCCGTGATGTCAGCCAGATCTTGCGTGCTCACGTGCGGAATCTGCGACCAGGCTAGCGCCATCTGCTTAGCGGTTGCCCGCCGCACCGAGCGGAGAGGCATTCGCTCCACCAGTCCTAGACTATCGTAGTCTGGCAGTGGCGGCACATCAACGACCTGTGGCGATACACCGCTCAGTTTACGCTCACTGCGCACTCGCTCAGCCTCCACCGCTGCAGCATCTTCGTCGCCAGCATCTTGGCCTTCTGCGTGAGTTCGCACATCCTCTTTTGTGACTCGGCCTCCAGGACCGCTGGGCGTGACCTTTTGCAGATCCACACCCAACTCCCGCGCCAGTCGCCGCGTCGAGGGTGCTGCTGGCACCGGCCCCTCGCGATGGGACTCGGCGTCCGCCTCGCCCGGCGATGGGCTCTCGGGCTCTGACGCCGACTCAGTGGCCTCATCCGCCACCGCTTCTGGTGCCTCTTCCGCCGGGTTTTCATCCACACCACCAAACACCACCATGACATCGCCGACGTGGACCACATCACCAGGCTCAACCCGTATATCGGTCACGACATCACTATAAGGAGATGGAATCTCGACGGCAGCCTTGTCAGTCTCTATCTCTAAGATGACTTCATCCTCATCAACCTGCTGTCCAGATGTCACTTTCACATCCAGGACCTCGCCCTCGTGGATGCCCTCACCAAGGTCCGGTAGTTTGAATGCTTTCGCCATATAGTGTCCCCTTTACACGCTCAACGTCTCGCGTGCTGCTCGCAGAACGCGATGGTAATCCGGTAGATAGACCTGCTCCCGGGCGAACAACGGCGTTATGACATCGAACCCTGTCACCCGTTTAACAGGAGCCTCAAGATACCAAAACGATTTTTCAATGATCCGCGAGACAATCTCTGCCCCTGGGCCGAAGCTGCGGTGCGCCTCGTGTACGACGACCACCCGACCAGTCTTCTCCACAGATTTGGTGAATAACGAATCGTCCAGGGGAGAGATGGTCAGCAGGTCGATTAACTCAGCATCGATGCCGTCTTCTTCTGCTAGGGTCTCTGCAGCCTCCAACGCAGGACGCATCATCGCACCGTACGAAACCAACGTCAGGTCGTCGCCCTCCCGCACCCTTACTGATTTTCCGATCTCCATAGTCTCTTCTTCCTCAGGAACATCCTCACGGAAGGCACGATAGATGGATTTCGGCTCAAAGAAGATCACCGGATCAGGATCACGCATCGCTGCGACCAACAGAGCCCGCGCATTGCGGGGACTGGAGGGGATCACCACCTTGAGCCCTGGTGTATGAGCAAAGTAGACTTCACGGCTCTCGGAATGGTGTTCCAGAGCTCTCACTCCTGCTGCATAGGGCGCACGAATGACCATCGGGGCTGTGAAGCGACCCCGTGATCGCCAGCGCATCCGGGCGACGTGCTGCTCAATCTGATGAAACCCTTGGTAGATGAATCCCGAGAACTGGATCTCGGCCACCGGACGCAGTCCGTAGATGGCCATCCCCAACGCCATTCCGATGATGCCTCCCTCTGCCAGGGGCGTATCTACACACCGATCGGTGCCGTATTTTTCGATGAGCCCGTTGGTGACCCGAAACACTCCACCATCGACGCCCACGTCCTCACCCAGGACGATCACTGCCTCGTTATTCTCCATCTCCTGCGTCAGTGCTAGGTTTAGCGCCTGAACCATTGTCATTCTAGCCACGGTGGGCCTCCTTGGCTTCCAATTCAGCCGCCAGCTCCTCTCTCTGAGCCATAAGATAGCCGTGAGGCTCAGCATACATGTAGTCGAACATCCCTAGCGGATCCACGGAATCGCCCATTACCTCCTCGGCCTTCTGCACTGCATCCCGGATCTGCTGAGCAACATCCTCCTCAAGAGTTTCGATCTTTTTATCATCCAGAAGTCCCTTATGCTCCAGGTAGATCTGGAACCGAGTGATCGGATCGCGTTCAGCCCACTTCTCCACTTCTTCGTCCTCGCGGTACCTTGAGGGATCGTCAGCAGTCGTGTGGACAGACATTCGGTAGGTCACGGCCTCAATTAGCGTCGGACCCTTATCAGTCCTTGCCCGGTCAATGGCCTCCGCAGCCGCCGTGTAAACCGCAAGCACGTCGTTGCCATCAACCTGAATGCCCGGAACACCATAAGCCAGGGCCTTCTGCGCAAGCGTCTTGGACCGCGTCTGCTGCTCCCGCGGCACGGATATTGCCCACTGGTTATTCTGACACACAAAGACCGCTGGCACCTGATAGACGCCGGCGAAGTTCAAGGCTTCATGAAAGTCACCTTGTGAGGTGGCCCCATCCCCAAAAAAGACCATCGCAACATCATCCCCGCCCCGGTACTTGATGCTCCAGGCGATCCCCACTGCGTGCAAAGTCTGCGACCCAACCGGAACTGCGACCGGCAGATTATTCACGCCCTTGTCGATGTACCCACCCTCGTTGTAACCACCGTAATAAAGCAACGTGTCCACCAGCGACCGGCCTCGCATCAGCTCCCCGGCAGTCTCTCGAAAAGCAACAACCATCCAGTCCGAATCTCGCAGCGCGCTAGCGGCACCTATGTTCGCGGCTTCCTGCCCTGTGATGGGCGCGAAGGTCCCGATGCGGCCCTGACGCTGCAGACTCAGCATACGCTCGTCGAAGCGGCGCCCCAAGAGCATCCACCTGTGCAGCGACAACAGAAATTCGTCGGTCAGCTCAGGTTCCAGCGCCTCGTCCAAGTTTCCGTCCTTATCCAGAATAGAGAGATGCTCTACCTTATAGGATAGTTCCACCACTTCTCTAGGCATGGCCAATCTCCCAGGTCATATCAGCTGCGGAAAAGACAACAGCTGCCAAACACCTACAGTCAAAGCAGGCGGCTCATTAATCAAGCGCTCAGCACACTCCAATTCTAAATCTTCTTTGCGCCCAATGTTATTATAGACGCCTATATTCTTAATGTCAATGCGTTTTTCATATAAGTTTCATTAGAATGACAGTGCGAACGAATTTGTGTTTGGAGCCAGACTGACTAACCTATGCACAAGCTCCAATATCGGCTGTGTACTGCCGGAGTCTCATCAGATCCGGCCGCAGCTTCACCGAAAGGACACATACGATGCAAGTAACCAAGATTGAGCAGTTCTTTCCCCGTCAGCGAACCCGACTGATAAAAGTTACTACCGATGAAGGCCTAGTCGGTTGGGGCGAGACCACCCTAGAGGGCCGCCCCAAAAGCACTTGGGCTGCCGTCGAGGAGATGAGCGGCTATCTTCTCGGCAAAGACCCATTGCGCATTGAGCATCATTGGCAGCATCTGTACCGTTCAGCTTTTTTTCGTGGCGGGCCTGTAGTGATGTCGGCGATCTCGGGCATCGACCAGGCGCTCTGGGACCTCGCTGGAAAGTTCTACGGCGTGCCGACCTACCGTCTCTTGGGTGGAGAAGTACGTGACCGCATACGAGTGTACGCCCATTGGGGAATTCACGATCTATCCGATGAAGGGCAAGCCGCAGCACGTGAGCGTCTTGAATGGCTTCAGACAATGGGATATACCGCCTATAAGTCCGGCCCCGGCGGCCCCTGGCGCGCCCACGAGCCGCCTGCTTTCATCGACGATTTCGTCAGGAAGGCCTACTTGATGCGGGAGTGGGTTGGCTCCGATGTGGAACTGGCCTTTGACTTTCACGGCAAAATGACACCAGCCCTGGCGATCGAGATCTGCAACGAAATCCAAGGCATGCGGCCTCTCTTCGTTGAGGAACCGGTGCCTCAGGAGAACATCGACGCACTCAAACATGTATCGGACCATGTGGCCTTTCCGATAGCTACCGGAGAGCGGTTCCTAACGCGTTGGGGCTTCCGCGAGGTTTTGGAGAAACACGCGGCGGCTCTGATCCAGCCGGACGCCTCCCATGTAGGCGGAATCAGCGAGCTAAGAAAGGTTGCCAACATGGCTGAAGTCTACTACGTACACATCCTGCCGCACTGTGCCATTGGCCCGGTTGCCTTCGCAGCCTGCATGCAAGTGGACGCTGTTGTGCCCAATTTCCTGGCCCAAGAGCAAGTCGACGCCTGCCTAGGCGACGGCCTGCTCCAGAAGGACTGGCGAGTCGAGGATGGATACATTGCCCTGCCAGAGAGACCGGGGCTCGGCTTCGAAATCGACACCGATGCCGCCGAACGAAACCTGGACGCCTACACCGAGGAGCTGGGAGGCGAATTCTACCATTCCTCCGACGGCAGTGTGGCGGACTGGTGAGGTGCCGCTGTAATTCACACAATCCATGCTATAGTGAGAATCTATCAGCCAAACAATACTGAGAGTCAAACGTATGACAGAGAAAGTCCCACCCCAGAAGCTCCACGACCTCGCCGTGATTGTGGTCCCCGACCAAGATCACGTAGCAGTGGCCAAGCAGACCATTCCAGCCAAGACCGTGCTGGTTTGGGAGGGTCACGAGCCCTTGACCGTACAGGCCGATATTCTCGCTGGACATCGTTTCGCCCTCAGGGATCTGCCCGCAGGCGCCTGGGTCCGCCAATATGGACAGCCTTTCGCACGTTCGCGAGGGCTGCGGCGGGGTGACCCAATCACCGAAGCTACTGTGGATAGTGAGGTCCCACGGATGAACGCCAGCGCCGTTACATTGCGAACCCCGCAGCTACCTGCCTGGAAAGGGCTACTGCCGACCTTTCGGGGGTTCCACCGTAGCGATGGTCGCGTCGGCACACGCAACTGGGTGCTGATCGTTCCCGTCAGTATGTGTGCGGCCCACGAGGCAACACAGATCGCCCTGCGTGCCGAGCTGCAGGGCATTTACCACCGCAACGCCTATCCGAACGTCGATGGCGTCACTGCCCTACCCCACGACGGCGGCTGCGGCTGTCCCTACGGCAAGCTTGAGGCCGCGAAGCCTGGTGCCTACGAGGCCACGCTGCGGATGCTAGGGCAGCACATCCGCCACCCCAATGTTGGCGCAGCGCTGTTGATCGAGCTAGGATGTGAAAAGACCAACTTCGCGGCCTTTGACAACTACTTTGGCACGCCCCACCTCGAGACACTCTACGGCAGACCGGTGCATCGGCTAACCATTCAAACGTGCGGCGGCACCCAAGCGACCATTGAGCAAGGTCTTGCGCTGCTCCCCGAACTGTTGGAAGCCGCCAACGCAACCGGTCGCGCAACAGCACCGCTGCGTTCGCTGGCCCTTGGCCTGGAGTGCGGGGGCAGCGACGCTTTCAGCGGCATCACTGCGAATCCGGCCCTCGGACATGCCAGCGATCTGCTGGCGCGCGCCGGCGGTCGCAGTGTCATCGGCGAAGTGCCAGAATTCTACGGCGCAGCGCATCTTTTTGCATCGCGCGCTGTCAGTCACAACGTCGCCGCTCGGGTATTCGAGTTGGTAGAGTCCTACAGGACCGATGCAGCCCGCGCAGGTCACGACCTGGCCGAAAATCCCAGCCCGGGAAACCGCGTTGGCGGCTTGCTCAACATCACCATCAAGTCGCTGGGAGCATTGGCAAAGAGCGGCAGCGCTCCGGTCCGAGATGTCCTTCACTACGGCCAGTGGGTCTGGGATCGCGAGGGTCCCGGCGTCTATCTGCTCAACACCCCTGGCTACGACCAGCTTTCCGTGCCCGGGTTGGTGGGAGCTGGATGCCAGATCGTCTGCTTTACCACCGGTCGCGGCACTGGCATCGGCAATGCAGTTGCGCCAGTTATCAAGATCAGCTCTAACACACCGCTCTACCAGCAGATGTCCGCTGACATTGATGTGAATGCGGGGGCTATTCTCACCGAAGGTCTAAGCCTGTCGCAGATGGGCCGCAGGATCTTCGATGCAATCTGCAAGGCCGCTTCAGGAGAGTGGACCAAAGCAGAACTCAACGGACATCGGGAGTTCGCTCTCTGGAACGTAGAGGGATTGTGGCTCTGACTGCCGAAAGGAAACCGACATATGACGACCTCAAGAGACCGCGTCAACACCACGCTGGCACACCGTGAACCGGACCGGGTCCCAATTGACCTTGGCGGGAGTGCTGTCACCGGCATCCACGTCAGCGTTGTATACCAGTTGCGACAAGCCCTGGCGCTCGACCCACCAAGCACGCCGGTAAAGGTGATTGAACCATACCAGATGCTGGGAGAGATCAAGAGTGACCTGATGGCCGCTTTGAGTGTCGACGTCGTAGGACTGATCGCACCACGAACAATGTTCGGGTTTCCGAACGCCGACTGGAAGCCCTGGGAAACCTTCGATGGAACACCTGTGCTGGTGCCCGCCGGCTTCAACACCGAGTTAGAGTCGAATGGCGATCTACTGCTGTACCCTGAGGGTGATCGTTCAGCGCCTGCTAGCGGTAGGATGCCCGCCGGAGGCTGGTATTTCGATGCCATCATCCGTCAACCTCCCATCGAAGACGCCGTCCTTGAAGTTGAGTCGAACTTGGAGGAGTTTGGGCCGCTCTCTGACACCGACCTTGACTACTTCGCTCAGGAAGCGAGTCGGCTTTATGATGACACTGATAAAGCCATCCTGGCCAACTTTGGCGGGACCGGCTTCGGCGATATCGCCTTGGTGCCAGCTCCCTGGTTGAAGCATCCCCGCGGCATCCGCGATATCGAGGAATGGTACGTCAGTACCGTCACCCGTCGAGACTATGTTATGGCGGTCTTTGAGCGACAGTGCGAAATCGCACTGGAGAACCTGGATCGCATCTTCGAGGCGGTGGGGAACCGCGTGGCCGCAGTACTGGTCACTGGCACCGATTTTGGCACCCAGCGCGGTCCGTTTATCTCGACCAAGACCTACCGCGAGCTTTACCAACCTTTTCATGCTCGGGTAAACGACTGGATCCACACCCACACCACGTGGCGAACCTTCATCCACTCCTGCGGCGCCGTCCGTCCGCTGATTCCCAGTTTTATCGAGGCTGGCTTCGACATCCTGAACCCGGTTCAGTGCTCTGCTGCGGGTATGGATCCCGCCGGGCTCAAGGCAGACTTCGGCAGCGAGCTTGTCTTCTGGGGCGGAGGCGTGGATACCCAGAAAACCCTGCCGTTCGGTACGCCAGCCGAAGTCAGCCAAGAGGTAGCGGAGCGAGTGCGCACGTTTGCACCAGGCGGCGGGTTCATCTTCAACACAATCCACAACATACAGCCTCTATCGCCAGTAGACAACATACTAGCTATGTACGCAGCTGTCTGCGAGCATGGCCACTATCCAATCTAGGCGGGAAGCTTGACGATCAGATCGATGGAGACCTCTACGGACCAACGCACCTTACCGGCCAATTACCGCCGCAACTTCTGGTGCCTGGCCATGGATTTCGGCTTCTTCGGCGTAGGTATGGCCTTCTTTGGCCCCACCACCGTCATCCCCAGCTTCTTCACAGCTCTGGGCGCCTCGGCGACTATTATCGGATTGCTCTCGACGCTTCAGCGTGCCGGGTGGCTGCTGCCCCAGCTCTTTGCAGCGCGCTACCTCGCGGACAAACCATACAAGAAGCCCTATATTGTGGTGCCAGCGGCAACTAGCCGCGCCCTGCTGATGGGCTTGGTCGCGCTGATCTGGACCACCGGCCCACAGGCACACGGCTTAGTGATCACTCTGTCCACGCTGCTCATGGCGGTCTTCTGGATCGGCGATGGGCTTGGCAGTGTCGCTTGGTTCGATTTCCTCAGCAAATCGGTCCCGCCACACCGTAGAGGTCGGTTGACGAGCGTTGGTCAGATTCTGGCTGGCGTCCTGAGCTTTGCGGCAGGGTTCGGGGTAGAGTGGATGCTTAGCGATGCCGGTCCCGCCTTCCCCACGAACTATGCCGGGCTCTTAGCGCTCGCCTTCCTAATGCTGACAGCG
>PWVB01000113.1 GCA_003562365.1 Anaerolineae bacterium | reverse complement strand
GTCAGAACACCGGCGAGATCTCAGACCGCTTCAGCATCTATTTCGTTCCAGCGGGCTATGTCTTTTCCATATGGGGCTTGATCTACCTGGGGCTGGTGGCGTTTGCCATCTATCAGGCTTTGCCGGGGCAGCGTGACAATCCCCACGTGCGGCGTATTGGCTGGGCGTACACGGTGAGTGGGTTGGCTAACATCGCTTGGATCTTTCTCTGGCACTATGAGCGTTTTGTCCTGACGCTGCCGGCGATGCTCGTACTCTTGGCCGCGCTGGTCTTTATCTTCGTGAGGCTGTGGACGGTGCGCGGGCAGCTTCTGCCGGCCGACCGCGGGGCGATCTTGCTGCCGTTCAGCATCTACCTGGGATGGATCAGTGTAGCGACGGTAGCTAACGTGACGCAGGTGCTTTACTTCCTGAATTGGGGTGGGTGGGGGATCAGCCCTGAGGCTTGGGCGGTGGTGATGCTGGTCATCGCTGCGGCCATCGCCCTTGTGATGAGTTGGCGCCACGCCGCCATCGCCTACAATGCCGTCTTTGTCTGGGCCTACATCGGGATCGCGGTCAAGCATTGGGACACGCCGGTGGTTGGTATCAGTGCTGCTGTACTGGCGGGTCTGATTGCGGCATCGCTGCTGTCGGCCATCCCGCGGCGCCGCCGGGTATGGACGGTGGTGTAGGGCAACGTGGTGGAGGGCGGGTTCCAGGAGCGAAAGGATGCCATCGGTCTGCGCTCGATGGGGCCGGAGGATATTCCTCTGGGCATGCGGCTCAAGACGCTGGCGGGGTGGAACCAGACGTCAGAGGACTGGGCGCTGCTACTTCAGGTGGGGTATGGCCTGGTGGCCGAGGTTGATGGCGTAGGGGTGGGCACCGCCACCGTGGTGCCCCACGCCGACGCCTTCGCCTGGATCGGCATGGTACTGGTGGATCCGCCCCACCGCAGAAGGGGTATTGGTACGGCGCTGCTAGAGGCGGCGGTCGGCCGAGCCCGACAGCACGGTGTGGCGCGACTGGATGCTACGCCGCAGGGTAAGCCCATCTACGCCCGGCTGGGCTTCGCCGAGGACTACGATCTGCTCCGCCTGCGTCGGTGGGCGGGCGCCGCGGAATCGACTCAGCGCAGCGATTTCCGAATGGATGGTGGGGCTTACGGGCCTGAGGCCGTGAGTGTGCAGCAACTCAGCAGTGGGGATCTCGGAGCTATTGATGCCTATGATGCACCGGTCTTTGGGGCGTCGCGTAGTTTCATCCTGGGTGCGCTGTGGGAGAGGGCTCCTCACCTCGCCTACCAGGCGCGGCGTGGTGGAAGACTGGTGGGCTACTGCCTGGGCCGACCCGGCAGTGAACATGTGCAGATTGGTCCGGTGGTGGCTGAAGATGCTGCGGCGGCCCAGGCGCTGTTGGCAGCAGCGTTGAACGCCAGCGGGCCGGTCTCGGTAATTGCGGATGTACCCGCCGACCACAGCGCTTGGATTGGATATCTCACCCAGATGGGATTCGGCACGCAGCGTTCCTTTACACGGATGTCCTTGAGCAGTGGTAAGCCTTGTCGACAACCCGCCGGTCAATTTGCCATTGGCGGGCCTGAGATTGGCTGAGGGACCCCTTTAGCGCGTTTTGACGACGTTTGGTTCCTAACGCAGCATTTCCTGACCATCAAACTGCCGGTATGGCGATAGGTCGCTAAGGATCTGCTCATCATCGAGACTCAAAGGCGCGTGCGTGACCATCCGGGCCAGCAACTCTCCCACGCCCGGACCCAGCATAAAACCCTGGCCGCACATCCCGCCCGCCAGCAGATAACCCTGCAGATAGGGTGACCAACCGATCAACGGCAATCCATCGGGTGTCATCGGGTAGAGACCGCGCCAGGTGCGGCGAACGCGCAAGTGGGTGAATCTGGGCACCAGGGCGATCATCCTGCGGGAGACTAACGGTAGAAAGGTACTGGTCTCGCGACAATCGAAGCCCGGGAGGGGAGGATCGGGGGTAAGACAGAAGACGACCTGCCCGCTGGCCAGTTGAAAGAAGTAGCAGTTGGCCGAAAAGGAATCCGGGCGGATGTCGACGACCAGTGGCTGCAGGAGTTGCGCCACCGGTTCGGTGATCCCGGCCTCGTGGGTATCTGGGGTGATTGGGTGCGACTCATCTGCCATCGTTCCGACGTTTCTAGCCCAGGCCCCGGCAGCATTGATGACCACTGGCGCCGTATAGGTTCCGCGATCCGTCACCACACCGGTCACTGCGTCGCCGTGGCGTAAGATGGTCAAGGCTTCTTCACCGAAGCGGAATACAGCTCCTGCCCGACGGGCCTCCGCATAGAAGGCGTGGCCCGCCAGCAGGGTCGAGCAGTGTCCGTCCTCGGGGGAGAACGTCCCGCCCAGCAACCCCTCGGGATTCAGGTTTGGCATCACCTCAAGCAACGCTGGTCGATTCAGCCAGCGAATATTAAGGCTCTGGTGCTGCTGGTCGGTTAGCAGCGCCCGGAGCAGGCGCGCCTCGCGCTCGCGGTAGGCCACAAAGGTGTAGCCTCCTTGGATCCATTGGATGTCCTGACCATAGATCACGTGCCAGTTCCTGAAGATCTCCAGACTACGCAGGCAGAGGCGAATCTTGGCCGGGTCTGAGTGGGTGGCGCGGACGCCGCCAATGGCGGCCTTGTGGGAACCTTGGCCTGGGCTGGCCGCCCGATCAAGGACCAGAATATCGAGCCCGGCTTCGGCCATCGCCAGCGCTGTAGGCAACCCCACGCTTCCGGCCCCGATGATGATGGCGTCGTGGCTAGTGCTCATCGTTGCCTGCGCCGGCGAAGCGGCTCAATGGTACCTCGACGAACAGGGGGCGTGTGGTGCCTTTGGTGATCTCGGCGTCAGGTACTCCAAGCTCCTGGAAGAGGCGATAGATGAGGCGGGCACAGGTTTTGCCGCCACATGCGCCCATCCCCGCTCGCG
>PWVB01000539.1 GCA_003562365.1 Anaerolineae bacterium | reverse complement strand
CGCCCGTCCGGGAAAACGTTATGATATGGCCGAACAAATGGGTTTCGATTGTGTTCTGACGCCGGAACAATTGGATGAAAAGTACAAAGACTATACCGATGGGGAGGGTTTCGACGTGGTGGCCATCACCGCACCCGATAATCGGCTTCAGGCAATCTCTCCCATGTATGCCCGCAAGGGAGGGTATGTTTCTCTTTTCGCCAGTCTACCTGTGGGTGATGAAATGCTTACGGTCAATTCACGGACTATCCATTATAATGAATTGGTGGTTTATGGAACATCTGATTCGACACCACTCCATGTTCAGGAAGCGGTCCGGCTCTTGCAGGATTCAAGTGAACTCATGTCCTTACTTGTCACACACCGCCTGCCTTTCAGCAGATTTCATGAGGCCATGGATGCGATCAAGGCCAGGGATGCGGTAAAAGTCGTTCTCTTTCCTGAATAAAAAATAGATTTACAAGGGAGGTTAAAAAAATGAAATACAGAAAACTAGGAAATACCGGATTGATCGTGAGCGAACTTTCGCTCGGTACCATGCAGTTCGGCAAAAAGATGAACATGGGCGGATTGGACCAACGCGCCACGGATGAAATGGTGCATTTTGCTCTGGAGCGGGGAATCAACTTCATCGATACCGCTGATGTCTACAGTTTGGGAGAAAGCGAAACCCTTCTCGGTAACTCCCTCAAGGGGCTTCGCGAGGAGATTGTGCTGGCGAGTAAGGTCAGGCTCCCCATGAGCGAGAATTTTAACCGCAGCGGTGCAACGAGAGTGAATATCATGCGCGGTGTGGAATCGAGCCTCAAGCGTCTGCAGACAGACTACCTCGACCTTTACCAGATCCACGGCTGGGACAGCAACACCCCACTCGAAGAGACCCTGCGCACCCTCGATGACCTTGTGCGCCATGGCAAGGTGCGCTATGTTGGCTTCAGCAATTACCTCTCCTGGCAGGCAGCCACCGCCCTGGGTATCCAGGAGCGCTTGAATCTCGAGAAATACGCCACCGCCCAGATGTACTACAGCCTTATCGGGCGGGGCCTGGATTATGAGTTCCTGGATTTTGCCCAGTATCACGATATCGGCATCCTGATCTGGAGTTCCCTGGCCGGCGGTTTCCTTTCAGGCAAGTACGACCGGAATAACCCACCGCCTTCCGGGACCCGCTTCGCTGAAGCCGGGCAGTTTGTACCCTTCGATAAGGAGCAGGGATACCGGGTGATCGACACCCTCAAGGAGGTGGCCTCACGCTACGGCGTCTCAACTGCCCGGGTGGCACTGGCCTGGTATCTCACTTGCCCGGCGGTATCAAGCGTTATCATTGCCGCCCGCAAGATTGAGCATCTGGATGATAACATCAAGGCCTCAGACCTTGAGCTTGCCCCCGCAGACATCACGCTTTTGGACCAGGTTTCCCATCCCGGCACTCCCTATCCCAAGTGGATGGTCCTCCAGCTTGATGTAGCCGAGGACCCCCGTCCCAAGGTTCTCTACCCGCAACGGTACGCCGATGGAGGTCCATGGCAGGATTTGCGTGGAACCAAGTGGTCAGGCTGATCGCTTAACACCAACCAGGAAGGTTTGTGTAAGGGGTAGCCGGTAAACCGGTTTCCCCTTACATATGTATTTCATAGTTGTTATGTGATTCAGAGAGGGAAGTCATCCGATGAAGGAAAAGTATGACATAGCACTACTCGTAAAAATAGCCCAAATGTATTATATCGAAGGGTTAAAGCAGGAAGAAATAGCAAAAAGTTTGGGCATGTCCCGTTCCCTGGTTTCCATGTTTCTTACCGAAGCGAGGATGCTGGGTATCGTTGAAATCAACATACGCGATCCATTGTTAAACAATGAAATTTTAGCCAGCAAATTTATGCGTATTTTTCAACTGAAACAGTGTGCGATTATTCCCACTTCTGTCCGGGATGAGAACGCTCTCCGTAAAATCATTGCCCAAAGGACGGTTGAGGTATTCAACAGATATATAAAGGGAAGTGAAACAATCGGTCTTGCGTGGGGCAGGGTATGTCACCAGTTTGTCTCATTATATCCAAATACCCTCCACTACAAAGGAAAAAGCGTGGTTCCATTGATTGGCGGAAGCAATCAGAAAGCATCATATTTTCAAATAAATGAAATGGTCAGGAATTTGGCTGAAAAAATGAACGGTGTTCCATATTTCATCCACGCACCGGCTTTAGCCTCTGATCGTGAGGAAAGGGATCTCTATTTTCAAAGTACTTCCATGGGAAAGATCCAGGAGAAGTGGAAACAGATGGATATGGTCATAACCGGTATCGGTTCACTTCCAAAATCGAAGGATTTGGATCGAGCTGTCTACATAGGTGAGTATGAGATATTCCGAGAACTGGAAAGCATGAGAGCGGTTGGTGATATATGTGCTCGTTATTTTACCCTTGAGGGGGATTTTCTCAGGGGGACGTATTATGAAAGAACCGTTGCTGTGCCCTTGGAAGATCTGCAAAAAACAAAGAATATCCTTGCCATAGCCGCAGGAATGGATAAGGTTCAACCCATATTGGGCGCTCTGCGTGCAGGAATAGTGAGCCAATTAATCACCGATGAGCAAACCGCCAAGGCTGTTTTGGGTCTTGGTGGGTATTGAACGTGTAGCCCGGAAAGACTGGCCGGTGAGAGGTCAATATAACCTGATATTACCTTTCATTTGACAAATACTGATAAGCAGGATATAGTTGATTTGTTAAAATGACCGTCGGAAATTTCTCAAAAGGAGTAACTCATGCGTGCCCTGGTCCAGGAACACCAGGAAAAAGACAGCCTGGTACTCAAGGAAATCCCTGAACCGAAGGTGATGCCCGGTTGGCTCAAGGTCAAGGTTATGGCTGCCGGCGTATGCGGTACAGATGTCCATGGAATCAGCTCCCTGGTCCCCCCTGTTGTTTTAGGCCATGAATTTTCCGGTGAAGTG
>PWVB01000396.1 GCA_003562365.1 Anaerolineae bacterium | reverse complement strand
TTTTTCTTTGATATTCGGTAGGACACTCCATCGAGGGAGTATATATTGGCATGATGCAACAGCCTGTCCAAAAGGGCTGTGGTCATGACTTCATCGCCAAGCATTTCTGCCCAGCTGTCAAACCCCTTGTTTGACGTGATGATAATTGATGTGCGTTCATACAGCTCGCTCACCAACATGAAAAATAGATTTGCCTCCTTTCTGTCGATCGGTGTGTAGCCGATTTCATCAATGATCAAGACATCAGACTTCATTATTCGGTTTATCCTGAACGTACTCGACCGTTGGATATCCATGGTCTTTAACAGTTTGATCAAGTTAGTGATTCGCTCGAAACACACCTTGTAACCGCGCTGCACTGCTTCTAGTCCAAGTGCTATAGCTAAATGAGTTTTGCCTATTCCCGGTGGTCCAAACAGCAACAGATTTTGCTTCTTGTCGATCCAGGTGCATTCAGCAAGATTTGTTATTTCCGTGTGGGTTATGCCACTGACTCGTTGAGCTTCAAAATCAGCGATGTGTTTCTCAACCGGAAAATGTGCACCGGTAAGATTTCGACGTAATCGACGTTCGGTTCGATATTCAACCTCTCGATCCAGCAGGTGCTGCAGAAATGCCATATGCGACATATCCTTGGGTACATCTTCTTGGGTTACTGTTTTTGCAATACCTTGCAGTTTCAGTGTCTCAAGTATGCTCACGCACTGTGTAAGACTGCTCATAAATAACCTCCCACTATGCTGACCAGTGAACTGTAATATTGCAGTTGTCGCCTGGCGACTTTGGGACTACGGGCTTCATTTTTTATCGATTGTATTCCGCTCAACAGCTGTGGAAGGATATCCTCTTGCTGTTCATCAGCAATGCCAGAGAAGTATGCATAGGCATCGGTAAGATTACGAGCGCTGTACTGGGCGTTTTCCAGGCAAAAATCAAGCGAACGCAGCAGTGTATCATCATCACAGCCTGCATCCAGAAATGTCTGGATCTGCCGGTGCTGGTCGCGGTAATACCGTTTAAACAGTCGATAGTTCTGCCGCATATATTCCTCCCATTGCGGCAATGCCACAGAAGTAATGAGAGCGTCTCGTGCGGCACGGGGAGATTCAGACGTATCGCGAAAGTGTTTGTGGGCATAGACTTTCTTTCCGGGTACCACAGATAGTGTGTGGCGGGCAATTTCTTTGCCTGATGGGCTTTCGTATATGAACAGCACTGTTTCGCTTTTATATATCCACACTGTACTATTGCGATACTGAATGGGAACAGAATACTTGCTTGCCCCGACACTGATGAAGCTTTTGTTGTCTGCTTTGCGGTCTTCCCGATCAAGGAGCGGATCCCGTTGAAAAACCGATGCACGTAATGGTTTCAACGCGCACTGTTCCTGCTTAAGTAGGCGTTCCGAGGCAATGCCGGTTGCCTGAGACAGCTTGCCGTTTGCAGTGCGCACAAGCCATTGATGCAGGCCGGTTTGTACTTCAAACAGCGAGTGCAAAGAACGTGCTGAGAAGAAACTGCTTTTTACAAACTTGACCAGGTTTTCAACCTTTCCTTTACTCTCAGGATCGTTCCCGCGACACACGAATAGACTGAACCCCATTTCTTCCTTGAACTGTCGGAATTGCGTAGTAAGTAGAATATCCCCCTGGTTTTCGCTGACTACCATCGTACGATCCTGATCGATTGCAATCTCCTGCGGGATTCCTCCGATATATTCGAAGCAGTCTAAAAGATGGATGATGACATCGAGTGTGGTAAACGGACGATCCTGTGCTGCA
Source organism: Anaerolineae bacterium (assembly GCA_003562365.1). Lineage (GTDB taxonomy): Bacteria > Chloroflexota > Anaerolineae > B4-G1 > SLSP01 > PWVB01. Next base: position 1,173 of record PWVB01000396.1, on the reverse strand, counting down.
ACATAACGGTACCGGCTGGCTGAAAGAATTGCCGCAAACAAATATATACGCTCGCCACTGGCGATACACAGTTGACCAAAATCAACCTGCAGTTGCTTTCCAAACGGCAGTTCATCGACAGGCATATAGATACGACTGTTTTGGGTCAGCGATATTTCGTTGTTTTCCACTAAATGCCGAATGTAATTACGAAGTGTTCGGGCGCTACCGGGAAGCTCCTCCCCATACTTCTCTTCCAGCAAGTCATACACTGATGAGACATACACATCCTTACCGTTTTGTGCATATACCTCGATGATTTCATCTTTGTACTTCGCAAACACATGATCTCTAGCGTAGGCCTGTTTGCGATAGTTCTGGTAGTCCTCCGCGCTCATGTGGTAATACTTGGCAATTGTTTTGCGGGCAATACCGGTTTTTTTATGTATCTCACGAATACTGCGTCCCTTACTCTTGTGATTTCGAATTATTTTGAATACTTTCATAGTAGTCATGGGGGCCATCCTTTGTTGTTTTGTGGTTATTACAACATTAAGGGATGTGCCCCTTTTTTTCACCAGGTGGCGGAAGTTTGCCTTCCATGCCTGGGGGAGTTTAGGTTACCATTTCCAGGGGTACATCTCGCGGGGTTCGGCTATGAGCATGCGGCATTCCAGACTCCCATCCGGTTTGTCGGCAAGGGTCATGCTGTGGTGCCAGTGGGTTTCGCGTACACGATGGGCGACGGCGGCAGAAAAACGCAGCAGCACCTGCTGGGGCTGGCCGTCGGTACTCCATATTCCCCAGGCATGCTGTAATCGCTGGCGCAATCGCTCGCGGGGAATGCGGTCGGCGATCATTGGGGCAGCAGGCTGCAGCTCCAGGTGAACTATGCGTTCAATTTTTACGGTGCGGAACTGCTCTGGCTCGGCCGAGATGTCCCAGGCCAGCAGGTGCACGGCGCGGCCTTCGTGGTGGGGTTCCAGGGTGATTGGGTACAAGGTGAACTGCTGCTCGGCCTGACGGCGTACCGAGTAATGGGTTGCCTGCACCGGACGGGATTCGCTCATGGCACGGCCAAGCTGCTCGATTACACTGCGATAACGGGAATAGTCTATGGGGCTTGAGAATCCGTCAATGTCCTCGGCGGTCTGCAGTATCTGGTCGGCCAGTGCCTGACTGACGCGGCTTTGG
>PWVB01000459.1 GCA_003562365.1 Anaerolineae bacterium | reverse complement strand
TACCCAAGCTCAGAGAGGCTATGTGCGATGCTCTCGGAGAGTGAAACAGACGTGGAGGCCAAGTCAAGTTGGAACACACCGGTTAAATCTGGCCGAGACTGGCAGCCGATGAGGAACGCCGAAAGCACGCAAACCAAGATGCCAACCGACAATCTTGAGCGAGCTCTCTGGCTTGTCTCCACCAGACGACCGGGGCAATTCGCCACGACATGCCGCTGATCTCCGACCTCAGCTGCAGCGGCAAGAGAGATCTGACCGATTGCGGAAAATCGTTGGGCTAACAGCTGACTCCGGCTCTGTTCGCATCGCGAAGTTCTAGAGAAGCCTGAAGAGCCGCCGATGAGTGCGCAGTGTGAGCAGGCCACATAGACGGACTTACCCAAGCGGCACCCGGGCAGGGTTCGAGGGGCGAACAGTCGGTCGTACTGCTTCACTGCGCTCTTGGCCATCGCGGAGCGCCCCCCTCCAGCGATAGCAACCGTTGTCGCCTGACCAGGTGCAGGGTGTCCAGCGCAATGGACTGAAAAGCCGCGTGGCATTACGCGCCGGGTTGCGACAACCATCCTTGCCGTAGCTCCACAGTCGCTTCTGATATCGAACTCACCGAAGACACGGCTCCTGATGAGGCCCCTGCCAGACACCGCTCACTGATAGGTGAGATGGTGACCGTCATAAAGGGTTCTGCGCCAAATTACAATTGGACGGCTGAAAGGCCGGAACGTACTGCGGTACTTTTGCAGGATAATTCAGTTGAACCAGTTGCAGGTCCCTGAGTATCCGCGATGTCTCTGAGAGTACACCGCACCAGGACGATCCCGATACTGCCGATGTCGCCCCAACCTGAGATCGCACTGACGTAGCCAATGAGCATGTGCCGCGAGCGGGCTGGCGCTCAGCCAGAGGGAGCCGCAAGCGACACCGGCAAGTAGGTTGCGAAGAGCGCAAGTAGCAGTGACGCCCCGGCGACAAAAAATCCAAGCGTTACCAACTTTCCGAGGCGGATTCTGGTCTCGAGCGACTGTCCTCGCTTCGACATAAGAATTGCACAGGGAACCAGCCCGATCACAAGCAGTACGCCACTGAACTGGTATGTGGCCATTACGGCCCGGGAAAGCCACGGAAGCTCCAGGCCGAACGATCGGTATAGGCTCTCAAAGTTTCCACACACCCGGTAAATCCCTGCATAGAGCAGAGCGGATGCCGCAACAGACAACGGATACCAGAGTCGAAGTTTGCCACCCGGCTTTGGGTCCGCGCTATGAGCGTCGGTGGAACTCTGAGATGGCATATGAGATGACATTTTCGCGTCTCCTGGCTGATGACGTTGAGGTCGCATCGCCATTAGTGCTTAAGGCTGGTCAGCCGTTATCCACCATTAAACCCAGAAAGGAATGCTTCGCCGGCTGACGACATGAGCCAGAGGAGGCAAGCCACGTTCGCGACCACCGAGATCCAGAAAGCAAAGAGAAAGGAGCCCTTTTTTGATTTGTGGCGGAGTACCTGTTGGGCGACCAGCCCTCCCGGCCAGCCGCCGATCAGGCCAAACACATGGAGTGTGCTCTCCTGAGTGCGCCACCGGTCAGCTCTGGCGGCCGCCTTGTCTATGGCGTAGGCGCCGTAAGTCACGATGCTCATCGCAAAGTAGGTGGCGGCAACGACCAGCGGAATGCTGCCCGCAAAAACCAATGCCGCGACCAGGGCGAGGAATGCTGCAGCAATGGCAATTTTCGTCGAACCGGCCTTTGGCCGCTTGGTTGAAGACTTACGTTTGCTGACGAACTCCACATTGGCGGCACGGGGTCGGCCCTTTTCGTCCTTCTGGAGTGTGTAGTTGACTCGGTCATTGAGAATCGGGCGACGCGAGGGGCGAGACAGGGCCTTGATGTGAACGAAGATACGGTCACCACCCCCATTCGGCGTGATGAAGCCAAACCCCTTCTCATCGCGCCAGTCCGTGATTCGTCCTTGAAAGCGCACCTGGGCCTCTCAACAGCGTCTTGGTGGCGCTGACGATGGAGACAACCGGCCCGGCTCTTGGCTCTCCGAATTGGTCACTTCGCTGGGTATAACCATCGGAAGTCGCTCACGTTCCGGAACATTCTGCATAAGCGATTTCAGTATGGAAAGGGATACCTGATATTGACCATTGCTGGGGCGCGGTTTGGATTCCACAGTGTGCCAGACCGGATGGCCCGGGCCGTTGTAGATCTCGGTGAACCCGCCGTCTCGATCGAGCTTAATCACCAGCAGGTGTTCGGGGCAGCTCCTCAGCGCGACTCTTGAGCCCTGCGTGGCCTTGATCTCGACTGTTCTCCCTTTGATGACTGCATCTGCGCCTTTACTCGATGCCGGGAGCAGGTCGAGGCCATAGTGAAATGCCACGAGACACTCCCCGAGGCTCCCGACCAAATGACCGTCAGGGGTGAAACGCCGGCCGGGAAACATGGCCTCCAGCTCCCCCACGGTTCTGTAGAGGTCCTTCACCAATTCAGGGAGGCGGTCTTTATCCACTGCTCGGGATTACTTCTAGCTTGGAAGTGAACTCAGAAACTATCCGTTGCTGGACCGCCGCACAAGGGCGGCATAGCGAGTTGTCGTATCCAGTTCGAGCAATACAGCCGATTCTTCATCGGGAACTGATCCACGGACAAAACCCCAATCGATGGTAGCGGACGTTGCCGTTCGGCGTGAGCGACAGGCGATGCTCCGAGAGGGCCGGGCGGCTGATGTAGCGACACAGCCGCTCGAGCTTGTGGCGTTGATTCGCCCGTGCGGCCACCCCGGCGTGGAGCGAAAAGCCTGCCACCTGGCCGGCCCCGCCCTCGAAGGCCTCCTCGCTGCCTGGCAAGGTCTGCAGCGTGAACACCTTGCGGCCCTGATGCGGGCCCACGGCGATGCGGTAGGTGATCGAGGCACCCAGCAGCTGGGCCATCGGGCCGGCCTCGAGCTCATCGCCGGCC
>PWVB01000205.1 GCA_003562365.1 Anaerolineae bacterium | reverse complement strand
CGCATAGCGTCGACGGTCTCTTTCGTTCAGACTCTGGTAGAAGCGACGCATCGTTTCTTCGACTTCCGGCGGATAGGGTTCCATACGCACCTCAGTGGCAAGGTTTTGAATACTATCACACGATACGCCTAGCTGTGAAATGCGCAAGTTGCCTACGACTCGTTCCTTAGCCGCATCTTTCACAACCCACTCTACGCCGGCTGGATCGTAGTTCCAAGCTTTGGCATAGAGTGGGGGATGATACGCAGCAAGGCGGGATCGATCGTCAGCGAAGAGGAGTACCGTCGCGCCCATACCATCCTCGACGAAAACAACCACAAGGAGCGCAAGGCGAAGCACAATCACCTGCTACAGGGCGTGCTGGAGCTCAAGCTCACGCCCCAGGAGACGATTTCGATGCACTGCGGGGCGCCCCGCAGGAACGGAGAACTTCAACCCTACTACTTCCTACCGCGGAGTCGACTCGGGATCGACGCCAACGGGCTCTACCTGATACAGGACGATGTGGATGCCCAGATACCGCAACTACTAGACCGAATCCATGTTGATTCTGCACTCGTGCCGGAGTTGCGCGAACATTACGCGCGGAATATCCGCGCCGCGGTAGAAGAGAAGCGCGGCCAGTGGCTTAAGGTACTCCGTCGCCAGCTGACAGACTCCAGAGAAACCGAGAGGGGCTATGCGCGACTTTGGGCCCAAGGCCGATTGAGCGATCAGGCATTCGACGAACTGGCCGTGGAAGTGCACTCCGACATAGCCCGAATAGAGAACACCATCAACCAAGTGAAGCGGGGCAGCGAGACGCGCATCCGCGACCTAGACCAAGCTGTCCGCATCGTGAATCGGATACCGGCATACTGGCCCCATCTCAAGCACAAAGAGCAGCGCCAACTCCTCCAGCTGCTCTTCAAAGAGATCCAAGTCGACCTCTCCGGAAAAGTCCTGCCCAGCCCCCTCCACGCACCCTTCGCCTACTTAGTCGACGAAGCCATGGCTATTATGCGAGGAATAAACAACGGAGACGGCGCCGCAGCGCCGTCTCCGTCATCAGGTTTCGTGCCTCTAGGTACCCCGGAGAGGACTTGAACCTCTAGCCTTGTGCTTAGAAGGCACTTGCTCTATCCAATTGAGCTACCGGGGCAAGAATACGATGAACGCGTCTGGTAGAAACGCGACGACGCCTACTGCTTGAGCACCGGACGCAGGCCCAGCCGCACCGTGCGGCCGCTCAGCACCCGCAGTACCTGCTCGGGTCGGTGCCCCACGATCGGTGCCAAGGCCCGCGGCGTCAAGGGCTGATTGGCATTGCTCAAAAAGGCCCGAAAGACCGCCTCGATCAGCGTCGGGGCCTGCACAACGTAGCCCGATTGCCTGCTGCAGTGGGTCGTGATCACGTACTGCAGGCCGTCCACCGGCTGAACCTCTCCGGTATCCCAATCTACCCAGTCGATCTTCTCGCCCACCGGCTGCCCAGCATAGGCATCCCGATGTTCCAAACATAGATGGGCCAGCAGCTTCACGTTCAGGTCCAAGCCTTGCTTGTCCCACCATTTCACATCAATGTGAAAAGCCGTGTCCAATGTAGGCTTGATAAACTGCGTTAGCGCGGGATTTGGCGGCAATGTGGCCATCATGCCTCCCCTCGGTAGGCCCAGTAGTTATCACCCAATGAAGTGTACCGTGACGATGTCGCCAACGTCGCCAGCATTGGGCCCGGCGGCACCCGGCGCATCAGATTCAGCACACTGTAAAGGGTCATTGCGTGAACCGCTCGCTGCAGACTGAGCCCAGCCAGTCCACCGAAAGCCCGCTCCAAAAGCGACGCCATCGACGCCCGGTTGAACTGATCGCGCAACAAGTCCAACTCCACCGGATCAGCCACCGATACCGCCGCTAGATCATCAAACTCGCATCCCACGGGAACCCGCGCCACCTCAAAGATCAGGTTATCACCTTCAACAGTGACAGTCCGCAGCCACTCCCGTCGCTGTGATCGGATGGCGCGGACGCCTACTCGGATCACCCCTGGCTCATCACCCCGCTCAAGATCGATAAAAGCACCAACAAAGGCCTGCTTAGCCTTATACCAATCGCGCAAACCATATACGTAGCGGTTGCTGCGCACAACCCAGCCAGGGAAGTCCTCCCCTGTCTCCGCATCAATGAAGGTGAAGCGAATCCGATCGGTGATCCTCGCAGTGGGGAAGAAGTTCGCCACGTGTGCAGCCAACGGCAATGTCCCGCTACGCCAGTGCGGATAGCTCAGTACAATCGTCACCGGATCGTCCGATCGCTTGGGTACCGGGAGATCCGACCACTCGTCGGCAATCTGTTCCTCCAGTGCCAGCATCACCTCGTCCAGCACCTGGCGGTTGTAAGGAATGGGCACGTACTGCAGCAGCAGCGGCGTCTCGAGGACCTCTTTGGGCTCTAGACTGCGAAGGTACCACAGCGCGTGACCCGCAGGCCCCACTTCGTCGAAACGGCTGTTGCGGAGTAGCGCGTATTCCAAAGAGAATAGCTGTAACGGTTCCGAAATCTCGTCGGGGAGATCAATCTCCTTTAACAGATCATCGGTCCGTACCGGCCCGCCGCCAGCCATATCCAGCACTGCCTCGGCGATGTTGAGCTGACCAGGCGATACCTCAACCAACAGGGCCCGGACAAACCACTTGTACCCCACATTCACAAACTGCGCTGCCGCCTCCAAGGCCTGCTGGAGCTTTGCACGAATCTCCTCACCGTGACGAGTGTAAACGTCATCTACGCTAACCTCTTCATCTGGAAGATAGGTCGCGTCGTTGAGCGGATGCGCATGCAACAACTCAGTCGCAAACTCGCGCTCACCATTATCCTCAACCGCCACGCGGATCACCGAGAAGGGCTCATACTCCGGATTGCGGCCCGGTCGCACGGCGACCACTTCGCCCACCATGTTGCCCAAATGCGGAAAGATCACGTTATCGCCCACCTCATATGCATCAGCCGGACGATAAACCTGACCCTGCGCCAGGGTGTCCTCCAAGAGCTCGTTTATCTGCGCCAACCGATAGCTGGTGAGTTCGTATGTCAACTCATCCAGTGTGTGCGGTTGCTCGCTCTCGACGAGGTAGTTGACGAGAAAATCTAAATCCGAAGCCTGAACGGCAAACTGCTCCCAATACTGATCGGTGGTCGGTGCGCTAGGTGTGCCCATAAGCCTCACAATCTGATCTTGGGCATCAGCCCAAGGATGATCTCCGCCTTTGCCAGTGCGAATTATACCAGCAGTAAAGGACATTGACAAATGCGACTTCCTGGTAAACTATAGAAGAAGGCCTAACAAAAAAGGGGTGCGGACATGGGCGAAGAGAGAAAGGTGACCGATCTGGTGACGGTCTACGAGACCCAAGGGATGCTGCGGGCCAACGTGATCCGCGGCCTGTTGGAGAGTGCCGGCATCCCCGTTATGCTCAGCTATGAAGCAATCGGGCCCACCATCGGTCTGACGGTCGATGGCATTGGACGCGTGCGTATTAAGGTGCCAGCAGAATGGGAACGCGAAGCTCACGATCTACTGACGGCTGCGCCGCGTTCCGGTGAGATCTTCAGTGTGCCACGAGATCCGAATGAGGAGGACGATTAACGCTTGGATAGGGAAGTCCAGATCATCGGCGGAGGATTGGCCGGTAGTGAAGCTGCGTGGCAGGCTGCGCGCTTGGGCGCGCGCGTCACGCTCTACGAGATGCGGCCCCACACCACCACACCAGCACACGTTAGCGGCGAACTCGGCGAGCTCGTCTGCTCAAACTCACTGGGATCCAATCTACCGGGTCGTGCAGCGGGCCTGCTCAAACAGGAGCTGCGCGACCTAGGTTCCCTTCTGATCCAAGTCGCTGACGCCCACAGCGTGCCGGCGGGCAGTGCCCTGGCCGTCGATCGTGAGGGATTTGCAGTAGCCGTGACTGCCCGAATCCGCGCCCATCCTTACATCAACCTGATTCGCCAAGAGATCCGGGAGATCCCAGACCCGGAGGCTGGCCCAGTGATCCTTGCTAGCGGTCCGCTGACCTCCCCCCCGCTGGCGAGCGCCGTTCAGGAATTGACCGGACGCGAGAACCTCTATTTCTACGATGCCATCGCCCCTATTGTCGAGGCTGAGAGCATCGATATGAGCATCGCGTTCCGTGCATCGCGCTACGACAGGGGCGAATCCGAGGTCGGTGACTATATCAACTGTCCATTAACTGAGGTCGAATACACTACCTTCTATTCGGCGCTGATCGGTGCCCAGCGCGTCGCGCTGCGTGACTTCGAGCGTGACGATCCCAGCTTCTTTGAGGGCTGCCTTCCAATCGAGGTGCTGGCGGCCCGTGGCAAACGCGCACTCGCCTTTGGACCGCTACGGCCGGTGGGGCTCCACAACCCGCATACCGGACGGCGCCCCTATGCTGTCGTGCAGCTGCGTCAGGACAACGCGGCAGGTAGTCTCTACAATCTGGTCGGCTTTCAAACGAACCTAAGGTACGGAGAGCAGGACCGCGTCTTACGCATGATTCCAGGGCTAGCGAATGCAGAGTTCGTACGCTACGGCTCGCTGCACCGTAACACGTACGTCAACGGGCCGGCGCTTCTGCAACCGACATTGCAGCACCGTAATTTTAGACAGCTCTTCTTCGCCGGGCAGATCGCCGGTCTTGAGGGCTACGCCGGCAACATCGCCGGCGGCTGGTTGGCCGGCGTAAACGCCGCCCGGAGCCTGCGGGGTCAGGATGGCTTAGTCCTACCTCGATCAACGATGATTGGCGCGCTGATGCACTACATCACCCAAGCCGATCCGCAGGGCTTTCAACCAATGAAGGCCAATTTCGGCTTGGTTCCCCCGCTCGCTAAGCGTGTGCGCGGGAAGCGCGCCCGCAGGGAGGCCTACGCTGAGCGCGCCCTCAGCACGCTCAACGAGTGGCTGACGGCACATCCGGAGCTAAGGGCTAACCCGGACGCTCTCCCAGCGTCACTGGAATGATGAGAATCTCACCATCCCGGGCGATCGTGACCTCCACCGTGTCACCAGGCTGAGTAAAAGTCTCCAGGTAGGCGATCAGATCGCGGGCGCTTGAGATCTCCGTGCCGTCGATGGCAAGCAGGACATCACCACCTACCGGTACCCGCCCGAGCTCCGTGCTCACCTCTCGTTGCGGCCCCCGCAACCCAGCGCGGTCCGCAGCCGAGCCACGCTCTACACTAAGCAGATAGACACCACTATCGGGCACGTCGTAGCCCGCGTCCCGCAGAATCTCAGCCAGTTGGGGCGTCATCGCCACCGGGCCCACGCCCATCCAAGGATGACGGTAAACGCCTGTAGCAATGAGCTCTGGAATCACACGCTGCACCAGTTTGACCGGAATAGCAAATCCGATTCCGGCACTAGCCCGGCTTGGGCTGATGATCTGCGCATTGACTCCGATCCCCCGCCCCTCAAGGTCTAAAAGCGGTCCACCGGAGTTGCCAGGGTTGATCGCCGCATCGGTCTGAATCGCCTCACCGATGAATCGTCGGTCGGGGCTCTCGATAATCCGACCTAGGCTGCTGATCACGCCAAAGGTCACCGACTGTTCCAGGCCGAAAGGGCTGCCAATCGCCACTACAAACTGCCCGATCCTGAGGGTCTGTGAGTCGCCCAGCGTGAGTGGAACCAGATTATGTGCCTCGGGGTCAACACGGATTACCGCCAGATCGTACGTCGGATCTACGCCCACAACCTCCGCGACCAGCGTGGTACCATCGGAGAAAGTGACGTTGATCTGACGCGCCCTCTCGATTACGTGGTAGTTCGTCACGATATGACCATCACCATCATAGACAAAGCCAGACCCCCCGCCCTCCTGGGGAATGGGGTTGCGGAAGAAATCATAGCTGATGGTGGTGACGCCGATATTGACCACCAAAGGACCGGCCGCCGCATAGACGGCCTCGACCTGCGACTGCAGACTCTGGAGCGCGCTATCCGGCGACGCCACGACCGGTTCCGCCGTCGCCGGTACCGGGGTCTGTGTTGCTTCCAGCGGTGGCGTGGTCTCCGAAGGCCGCACCGCTTCCTGCGTCACTACCGGTGCCGTCAAGCACCCTAGAGACACGATCATCAATATACCCACAATCCACATTATCCAGCGCGACCTTTGGTTCATCTGTCCGTACCTCTCAAGTCCATCTTTCGATCCTACGCATTATCTAAAAAGCCGCCGAACGTCAGCGAAACATCCCTCAGGGAACCAAGAAGACAGGACACCGGGCGCTGCGTAACACCTCGGTACTGACATTACCGAGGAGTATATCGGTGAGCTTCGAGGGGCCCCGCGTACCCAATACAATGAGCGACACATCTTCATCTTGAGCCGTCTCCACGATCACGCGTGCGGGTGAGATGCCAGCCTCGATCACTCCAAAGGCCGAGACACCGACGCTTTGCAAGTGCTCTACCGCATCGTTTACTACCTCTTGAGCCACTGCCTCCAGCTGCGCCACCAATGAATCGTAGCCTGCGGTGGCCAGATACCGATCAGGGGACTCATAGACGTGTAAGACGATCACCTCTGCCTTTTCCAGGCGGGCCACATGCTCAAGGTAGATGAGCGCACGTTCCGCCGCCGGTGTTGCATTATGTGCGAACAAGATACGCCTGAACATTCATCGTCCTCCATATCATAGATTAAGGCCAACAAACACCAGCTTACAGGCGATATCCAACTCACGATTCTCGGAGACTCTGTAGTTCCTCAAACAGCTCCCGCTCTCTGTCGCTGAGGTCCTGTGGCACACTGATCTCCAGAATAGCGTACAGATCTCCTCGCTCGCCGGAGCGACCTAAGATGGGCATGCCTTTGCCCTGGAGCCGAAATCGTGTACCGGTCTGTGTCTCCGAAGGTACACGCAGCATCACGCTCCGTCCATCGGGCAAGCGGACCGACACCTCACCACCTAGTACTGCTGTATAAAGGTCGGTTCGTACCGTCGTATCCAGATTATCCCCATCGCGCTCAAAGCGCGGATGCGGCGCGACCTCAATGACCAGGAAGAGATCTCCTGCCGGGCCGCCCGCTGCGCCTGGCGCACCCTTACCCGCCACCCGCACTCGCGTTCCGGATCTTGCGCCAGCGGGAATACTCACTTCGATACGTTGGTCTCCAATCTGAAACAGGCGCTTGGTGCCGTGATAGGCCTCCTCCAACGTGATCTCCACCGGCTGCTCGTAGTTGCGACCACGCCGTGGCTGGGAACGCCCTCTACTCCCAAGTCCGCCTCCGAACAAATCCCGGAAGTCACCGGCGACCTCTGGTCCATACCTCTGTCCGCTGGCACCACCTAAGCCACCGAAAAGCTGTTGGAAGAAGTCGGAGAAGAGATCCTCATCCCCGAAGCCACCGGGGCCTGTCGTATACGTGTACCGGGTCCCTCCGGGGCGACTGCCCGGCTGACCCCCCCACTGCTGCCAGAAATCCTCTGGCTTCCCGCCCCGCTGCTGCCAGGTCTTCCACTCACTACCGAACTGATCGTAGAGCTTGCGTTTTTCAGGGTCAGAGAGAACCTCATAGGCTTCGTTAACCTCTTTGAATCTATCCTCAGCCTGTTCGTCATCCGGATTGAGATCGGGATGATATTCACGGGCAAGCTTTCGAAAAGCCTGTTTGATGTCCTTTTCGCTAGCGCTCTTCGAAACGCCGAGCACGCTGTAGTAATCTTTGTAGTCCATAATTGCTCCCTACCTACAGGCCTCTGACCACTACGTTAACCACGTTTTGCCACAACTACCTTCGCAGGGCGAAGGACGCGATCCTCAAACATATAGCCTTCAGAAGTCACGTCAATCACTTTCAAGTCATCCGATTGGTCCGCAGGTGCCGGTACCACGGCCACGGCATCGTGACGCAGCGGATCAAAAGGATGACCCTTGGCAAAGATGCGCTCCACGCCCTCACGCAGCAGCAGACTCAGGACAGCATCATACGCTACCTGAACGCCCCGATGTGCCGGATCACCGCTATCGATATGCGCCAGCGCATACTCAAGATTGTCCACTACCTCCAGAAACTTGCGCAGCAGGTCGGATTTCTCACTCAGGATCTGGTCCTCAGCCCAGCGCCGCTGCCGTTTGCGGTAGTTTTCCATCTCGGCCTTGAGTCGTTTGGCCACCTCTTGCCAATCCACTTCCTCCTGCGCGACAGCAGGTCGATAGGCATCAACCACGCGACTCTCTTCCCCAGACGCCTCTGTAGAGCCGTGAGAACTGCTTTCCCGTCGAATGGGCACGCGAGCCTTTTTCTTTGATTGTTCCATCCATCTCCCTCTGACTAACAAGGGGTGGCCTAAGCCACCCCTCGTCCCTGTATTTATCCAGGACTACCCAAGTGCATCATCGGTTCGACTTCAGCCGCGGCCTATCACCTAGCTGTTAGCTGACCTCTCGGTACTCTCCCTCAACCACTTCAGGGCCCTCACCAGCCTCATCCCCATCGCTCGGACCGGCGGCACCGGGACCAGGACCAGGGCCGTAGCCAGGCCCAACTTCCGGACCAGGCGTCGGGCCGGCACCGGGCTGACCATACGCTTGTTCGCCCATCTTCATCGCAGCTTTGCGCACCTGCTCAATCTTACGACGGATGGCTTCCGGATCATCGCTAGTGTCTTTGATTTCGCGCAGATCGCTGATCAGGCCCTCTAGCTCCGAACGGACCTCGCCAGGCACCTTCTCGCCCAGCTCCTCCATCGTCCGTTCGATCTGATGAGTTATCCCATCTGCCTCGTTGCGAGCATCCACCAGCTCTTGGCGCTTGCGGTCCTCCTCCTGGTGAAGCTTGGCCTCCTCAACAAGGCGCTCGACCTCTTCCTCGTTCAGATTCGTAGTCGCGGTGATCGCGATATGCTGCTCCCGACCGGTCGCCTTGTCCTGTGCCTTCACGTTTAGGATGCCGTTCGCATCAATGTCAAACGTCACCTCGATCTGCGGGACCCCCCGAGGCGCAGGCGGAATCCCATCCAACCTGAACTGCCCAAGCAACATGTTATCGTCCGCCATAGGGCGCTCACCCTGATAGACCTTGATATCAACTGCCGTCTGATTGTCCTCGGCAGTGGTGAAGGTCTCACTTTTCTTGACCGGGACTGTCGTATTGCGCGGGATCAGCGTTGTCATCCGACCGCCCAAAGTCTCCACGCCCAAGGAGAGCGGAGTCACGTCCAGGAGAAGAATGTCGGTAACGTCACCGGCCAAAACACCGGCCTGAATCGCCGCACCAATGGAGACAACCTCATCAGGATTAACCCCCTTATGGGGTTCCTTACCACCGGTGAGGTTGCGCACCAACTCCTGGATCATCGGCATCCGGGTTGCACCGCCAACCAGCACAACCTGATCTAACTCATCAGCAGAAATCTTAGCATCAGATAGCGCGCGCTCAAACGGTCGACGACAACGATCCACAAGATCGTCGGTTAACTGCTCGAACTTGGAACGCGTCAGACTCACCTGTAGATGCTTCGGACCCGTCGCGTCCGCCGTGATGTAGGGCAGGTTGATATCGGTCTCCATCATTGTGGAGAGCTCAATCTTGGCCTTCTCAGAAGCCTCGCGCAGGCGCTGCATCGCCTGACGGTCCTTGGAAATGTCTATCCCCTGCTCCTTTTTGAACTGATCCAACATCCAGCGAACGATACGCTCATCCCAATCATCGCCGCCCAGATGCGTATCACCGTTGGTGGATTTGACCTCGATCAGGCCCTCCCCCACCTCTAGGATCGATACGTCAAAAGTACCGCCGCCCAGGTCGAAGACCAAAATGGTCTCATCTTTCGCCTTATCCAGCCCATAGGCTAGCGCGGCGGCGGTTGGCTCGTTAATGATCCGCGTGACCTCCAGGCCGGCAATCTGACCGGCGTCTTTGGTTGCCTGGCGCTGGCTATCGTTGAAGTAAGCAGGAACGGTGATCACCGCTTGGTTGACCGGCTCACCCAGATAGGATTCAGCGTCGGTCTTCAGCTTCTGCAGGATCATTGCAGAGATCTCCTGCGGCGTATAAACTTTATCCTGAACCGGGACACGCACACGCGCGTCGTTTTGAGATCCTGCTACGATCTCATAGGACACCATTTCACGGGTGACCTCAACCTCCGGTTCATCAGCCCGACGCCCCATCAGGCGCTTCACCGAATAAACTGTGTTCTCGGCGTTTACCACCGCCTGACGCTTGGCAGGATCGCCAACCAACCGGTCGCCGCCCTTAGTGAAAGCAACCACTGAGGGGCATAAACGGCGGCCTTCAGCCGTCGGAACAACTGTAGCTTGTCCACCCTCCATCACCGAGACGACGGAGTTGGTCGTGCCCAGGTCAATACCCACAATCTTTGCCATAGTTTACCTCCATGCTTTTATCATTCCGGGCCTTAGTATAAAGGGAGAGTATTGGAAACGCATAAGAGAGACATAAGAATCGCATAGATCAGGAAACGCTCACGAAGACCCGTCCATCCAAGTCAGGAAGGTGACATCGCAGCCGTCCCTCCTGTAGGTCTGCCGGCACATCAGACCACGCCTCCACAAGTCGACGACCGGGAGGCACAACGCCACTTACCTCGACGCACAGATCGACCGGAACCTCTCCAGCATTCAGGACCACGATAACTGTCTCCGTCACATCCGTACGCGCAAAAGCATAGGTCGACTCGGTCACTGCCAGCTCTCGAAAGGCTCCACGACGCAGGGCAGAGTGTGCATGGCGCAGGGCAATGAACCTCCGGACATCTGCGTGCAGATTGAGGTCCCACTGGCGCTCATCCCAAGGGAAAGCTCCCCTACAATCCGGATCAGGCCCACCTGTCATACCGATTTCGTCGCCATAGTAGATCGCGGGAACCCCCGGAAAAGCCATCTGGAAAAGTATCGCCAGGCGCAGGCGCCGAACATCGCCCTGCACCATGGTGACAAAACGTGGTTCGTCGTGGCTACTCAGGAGATTGTACTGGGCTAGCGTGACCTCCCAGTCGTAGAGGCTGAGCAGATGGTTGATCTCCTTGGCAAAACGTGGCCCCTGCATGGACTGGACTTTGAATCCGCCGGGCCTATGCGAGACATCAAGCCAGTTACCGCCAAAGAATCCATAGCAGGCCCGGTTGAACCCATAGGCCATCACGGCGTCAAAGTGGTCCCCCTGCAACCACGCTTCGGCCGCGTCCCAGATCTCCGCCAGGATATATGCCTCGGGGTTGATCGCCTTAACCCGACGGCGAAACTCCTCCCAGAATCCCGGCGTCTCGATCTACAAAGGCACGTCCAAGCGCCAACCATCGATACCCTGGCGCAGCCAGTACTCAGCAACATCCATCAGGAATTCGCGCACGTCGGGGTTGTCGGTGTTGAGCTTCGGCAACTCACGGTTGCCCCACCAAGCGGCGTAGTTGGGTGCTACGTGAAGGTCGAAAGCCCGAAGCGGCAGATCTTTCACGATGAACCAATCGAGATACGGGGACTTGTCGCCATTCTCCATGATGTGATTGAACTGCAGGAGTCCTCGACTTGCGTGGTTGAATACGCCGTCAAGCACAACCCGAATTCCCGCGCGATGGGCAGCATCCAAAAACGCCCTAAAAGCCGCGTCCCCTCCGAGGATTGGATCCACCCGGTAGTAATCGTGAGTATGGTATCGGTGGTTGGCCGCAGATTGGAAGATTGGGTTGAAGTAGATCGCAGTGATGCCAAGATCGACCAGATAGTCAAGCCGCTCCAGGATGCCGGCGAAGTCACCGCCTTTGAAACCTCGTCGGGTCGGTGGGGCATCCCACGGCTCGAGGTTGTTCGGTTTCGACACCCGCGGACTCTGCGCAAAGCGATCCGGAAAAATCTGGTAGAAGACCGCGTCCTTGACCCAGTCTGGCGTTTGAATCGTCACGGCGCTCCTTTCACGTGAGTAATCATGCAATCAAGCCCCGGTTGGATGCGGTGAGAGACCGGGGAAGATTCTTCGAAGGCCCAGAGGTATAGCGTTAAGTGGAAGCACAAGATGCACATCGACGATAGCGCCCTGCCCCTGCCAAAAGTAACACTAGCGAAAGAAAGCTCACCCCGCCTGCAACAAGGAAACCAGCTGTTTGCCATAGCTGGATTGGAAAGAGTCGGATCAGCGTATCCGAGTAAGAGAAGAGCCAGGTTCCAGGCTCGAAAAACAGGTCGTGAAACAGGGTGAAAAAGCTATCAAATCCAGCAACCATCCATACTCCGAGACTGACAAGGATCGTCAGACTAAGCCCTCCCCCTTGACACAGGGCTAGCCAAACCGCACAGTCCTCTCCCAGACGCGCTAAGATCAACCCCGCTGCAACACTCAGCATAAGCAACGCAAATGCCAGTCCGGTGAGCGCATTATAGACAGCCTTGACATCCTGCATATGGACCAGCTCACGCTCATTGTAGGCCAAACGCCCATCCGGAAGGCGAAGCTCCTCTAGAAGGTCCGTCGACCAAGGGGTGTTCAAAAAGCGAATCGTCTGGCGCGCGAGCCGCAAGCGCTCTACAGACGACATCCCGAAGGGATCATCAGGAAAACCGGGGCGTTGATAAACCCAAGCCGGGAACCATGGCATGGTCAGCAGGCGAACCAGCGCCATCGTCAGAACGACGGGGACAGACACCAGAATCAGCCAACGCAAGAGTGCTTTCACAGATGAATGTATCATAGAACAGTCTCATCCAGCCCTTCAAACCAACCCCAACAGATCCCGGTCCGCGCCGACAGCGAAGGTTACGGCGCTTCGTCCGCTTGAGTTATATACCAAACCCGGTAAAATGATACTGTTTTGTCAACAGCAGACAAGGTTTGGTGAGTGTCCGCAACCTTCTAACCAGAGCTGGCAGCAGTTATGCTATAATGGAGAGATAATGGAGGCTATGCCGATCACCCTTAAGGGAACCGCCGAGGGCATACTGCTCAAGCCCAGGATAGCCAACTGGACGACAGTTATGGAGGCACTCGAGCGGTCGCTCGGAGAGGCGGAAGACTTCTTCCGGGGCGGCAGGTTGATCCTCGAGCTAGGTCCACGGGAGTTGACCGCCCAAGAGCTGAGTTCCATACGGGTGCTGCTGAGTCGTTACGATATCGAGCTCTGGGCTATCTTAAGCGAGAATGAGAGGACCGTCCGTCTCGCTCGTTCCAACGGCGTTCTTACCCGTTTGCCCAAAGATGCCGACGCCAGAAAGGCAGTCGTTGAGGTTCCACCCGAACAACAAGCGCTATTCGCCCAGCAGACGCTGAGATCGGGTCAGAGCCTCCACTATCCAGGGCACGTCACCCTACTCGGCGATGTCAATCCCGGTGCTGAGATCGTGGCCGGGGGAAGCATCGTCGTATGGGGCACAATTCGAGGCGTAGTGCACGCCGGAGCCTTCGGCGATGAAGAGATGGTCATCTGCGCTCTGGATCTGCAGCCGGCACAGATACGCATTGCCGGCTACATTGGGCGCACCCCAGAGCAGCGAGGCCATACGCCAGAGCCAGAGATGGCGCGGATTGAGGATGGCCGCATTGTAGCCGAAGCGTGGATCAGAAAAGGATAGATATGGCCGGAAAGATCATCACGATTTCCTCTGGGAAAGGCGGCGTGGGCAAAACCACCACCACCGCAAACCTCAGCATTAGCCTCGCCATGCTGGGATACCGCGTCACCTGTATCGACGCTGACATCGGACTTCGCAATCTGGACGTAATGATGGGCCTAGAGAATAGGATCGTCTACGATATCGTCAACTACATTGATGGGCGATGTCGGTTCCGACAAGCTTTGGTGCGGGACAAGCGCTTCCCAGAGCTGTTCCTGCTCCCAGCCGCACAGACGCGTGACAAGAATGCTATCAGCATCGAGGATATGAGTCGCGTCGCCCACGAGGCCGCAGAGAGCGCGGACTTTGTGTTGATCGACTCACCAGCCGGCATTGAGCACGGGTTCCGTTACGCTGCAACCCCCGCTGATTTGGTGCTGATTGTGACCAACCCAGAGGTCACCGCAGTACGAGATGCCGACCGGGTCATCGGTCTGCTGGAAGCCGAAGGATGGGCCCCATCCCAGTTGATCATCAATCGTTTTAAAGCCGATCTAGTGCGCCGCAATGAGATGCTCGATTCTGACACCGTTACGGATCTCCTGGCCATCGATCTGGTTGGTATTGTGCCGGAGGACACTAAAATCCTTTCGTCCAGTAACCATGGTCAGCCAGTGGCGCTGGACGAGCGCTCGCCTGCCGGCAAGGCCTTTCGCAACATCGGAAGACGATTAACGGGCGAGGCAGTCCCTTTTGAGGCGCTGCAGAAGCAGACGTTTTTCCAAAAGCTCTTCGGCTCTCGCTGAAAGGAGCACTTATGAGGTTACTGGATATGTTTCGCCGAAAACCGAACTCCAGCCAGGATGTGGCGGCTCAACGGTTACGTCTGGTTCTGACCCATGATCGCGCAAATCTCTCTCCTGGAATGCTAGAGATTCTCAAAGACGAGATCATCGCCGTCATCTCCAAGCATCTGGATATCGATCGCGAAAAGGTCGTCGTCAACTTCACTGAAGACACTCGCGAGACGCGCCTTATGGCCGATATCCCCATCCACACCCCCCGCACGCGCCGAGGTGAGCCTCAGAGCTGACGTGATGAAAGCCAGACGGCAGAGACAGTCGGTGACACCTAGCCGGAGTTGGGATGCGTAAGTCGCCCTGGGAGTACTTTGATTGGTCGCTGGTGCTGATTGCTGTTAGTCTCTCGGTGATCGGGTTGGCGATGATCTATAGCGCTACTCAAGGATCAGAGGCACTGGCCGGTGCCTGGCGTCGTCAGGCTGTCTACGCAGTGGTAGGCATCAGTCTGATGTTCCTTGTATCAGCCGTTGACTACCGGCTGTTGGAGAGCCTGGAGTGGCCCCTCTACTTCTTGACATTAGGTATTCTGATCTTTACATTGCTCTTTGGGACAAGCGAGATCGGTCAGGTGCGCCGCTTCATCTTCGTCGGCGGTATCTCGATTCAACCAGCCTTCCCAGCCTTGATTCTGCTCATCATCAGCCAGGCAAGCCTTCTGGCCCGGAATGCACCTGATCCTCCCGGACTGGTTGAGTTTGCGGCCTCAATGATCCTGACGGGATTGGCAGCCTTCCTCGTCTTCAGCCAGCCGAATCTCAGCACTGCCACGCTGTACATGGCGACCTGGGTCGTGATGCTTTACACATCAGGCCTGAAGTCGGTCTATCTCGCTGGTGCAGGAGGAGCTGCGCTGGCGGCGGTTCCGATCCTGTGGGCCAGTATGGATCCATATATGCGCAGTCGAATCGACAACTTCATCAATCCCGCCTTGGATGAGGGCGCCTACTACAACGTCCGTCAAGCCCTCATTGGGATTGGATCTGGCGGTCTGCTGGGCAAAGGGTTTGCCACGGGTTCGCAGAGCCAGCTCCACTTTTTGCGCGTCCGACACACCGACTTCATCTTCTCTGTCATCTGCGAAGAGCTGGGGTTCGTCGGTGCAGCGCTGATCCTGTTGATTTTTGTCCTACTTCTCTGGCGACTACTACGCATCGCGGCGACGACTCAAGATGCTACTGGCAGGCTGATTGTGACTGGGTTCACCACTTATGTCTTCTACCAACTCCTCGTTAACATTGGGATGAACCTCAATCTTATCCCCGTAGCTGGTCTGCCGATGCCGTTCATCAGCAGCGGAGGCAGCGTGTTGGTGGTTACGTTTCTAGGTCTTGGTCTGGTCGAGAGCGTGGCTATGCATCAGCGTCGTCTGGAATTCTGACGAAAATCCCCTATACTGAGTAAGTTGGCGCTTGATTCAAGCATCACAAAAAGGGAGAGCTATGTCCATCCGTGTTCGCTTCGCCCCCAGCCCCACAGGCTATCCGCACATCGGCAATATCCGGACTGTTGTGTTCAACTGGCTCTTTGCCCGGCAGCAGAATGGCGGATTTGTGCTCCGGATCGAGGACACCGATCGTGAGCGCTACGTATCCGACGCCCTGCGCGTGATCGAGGACAGTCTGGAATGGCTAGGCATAGATTGGGACGAGGGGCCGGGAATAGGAGGAGACTACGGCCCTTACGTGCAGTCACAGCGCCTTGCCATCTACAAACAGAAGGCTGAGGAGCTCATCGACACAGGTAAGGCCTATCGCTGTAATTGCCCAACGGAGCGGCTAGAGCAGGTCCGAGAGGCTCTCCGGGCAAAGGGCAAGACGCCGATGTATGATGGGCGCTGCCGAGAAAAGCCGATGGGCGCCGTCTCACCCGATGAGCCCCATGTCATCCGCTTGAAGGTTCCCCCCGAGGGCACAACGACCTTCCACGACATGCTTCGCGGCGAGATCACGTTCGAGAATCGGTTGATAGACGATCAGATCCTGCTCAAGAGCGATGGCTTTCCCACTTATCATCTGGCCGTTGTAGTGGATGACCATATGATGGAGATCACGCACGTGATGCGCGGAGATGACTGGATCCCCAGCACCCCCAAGCGTATTCTACTCTACCGAGCGTTCGGATGGGAGCTCCCCATTTTTGTCCACGTACCGCTGGTCCTGGGCCCAGACGGCAAGAAGCTGGGCAAACGCCATGGGGCCACTTCTGTTGATGAGTTTCGTCGTCAAGGATACCTTCCGGACGCGCTCTTCAACTTCCTAGCACTTCTGGGATGGGCACCCGGCGAGGGCGAAGAACAGGAGGTCTTCAGCCGCGAGGAGCTTATCGAACGCTTCGACATCCGGCGCATCAACCTCTCCTCCGCCATCTTCTCCTATGACAAGCTCGATTGGATGAACGGCTATTACATCCGCCAGATGAGCGAGCAGAAACTACTGCAGCATCTGATCCCCTTCTGGGCTGATGCCGGTTTGATTTCCACGCCGGTTCCTACTGAGATGCTGCCCACACTCCGCCTTCTCGTCCCGCTGGTTCAAGAGCGAATCAAGACTTTGCGCGACGCCGTGAAGCTCACTGACTTTGTATTTGTGGATATAGAAACGCCACCAGTCGAGGAACTGATCGGGAAGAAGATGACGGCAAAGGAGAGCCTGACCGCCATCCGTGAGGTGCAGCATCTGATGGGTACGCTAGTGCAGTTCACAGCTGAGGCGATGGAACAGCCAATGCGCGATCTGGCCGAGACGCTGGGCCTGAAGGCGGGTCAGCTATTTGGGATTGTGCGCAATGCCGTTACCGGCAAGCGAGTCTCACCACCCCTCTTTGGCACGATCCAGGCCCTGGGACGTGAGCAGACGCTTAAGCGGTTGGAGAACGCAGAAAAGGCGCTTGTGGCCCACATCGAGGCTCAGCAGAAGGCCTGAGCCTCACAGACGCTGATCCAGATGGCAGCATCCGAGCGGCAGAGGTTGCTCAGGTGTTAGCCAATCCCGCTTCTCCCAACGCAATCGGATCCTCCAGAAACGCACGCTACGGCGCTGACGGAGTCAGCAGGGGGGAAAGCCCTGCATAGACACTGCCCCATTCCTCGATGGAGAGCGTCTGCGCGCGACGGCGCGGATCAACTCCGTGAGTCTCCAAAGCCTCGGCGACGGCCTGCGGCAGCAGATTTAGGGTCGAAGCGAGTGAGTTACGGAGCTGCTTGCGACGCTGAGCGAATCCGGCACGGACCACCTGAAAGAAGCGCTCAATGTCATCAACAGGAACGGGCGGTATATCATAGAGGTCCAGGCGCACAACCGCCGACTCCACTCGCGGCACCGGATAGAATGCCCCACGCTTCAACCGCAAGCAGATGTCCGGCACGCCATAGAACTGAACGCCAACCGCCAGTAGGCTCATGTCACTCGGCTGAGCTATCATCCGTTTGGCCACCTCGCGCTGAACCGTCAGAGCCATCCGCGCGGGACGCACCGGAGCCTCTAACAGGAGCTGCACCACGGCATTGGTGATGTAGTAAGGGAGATTTGAAACAACCTTATAATCAGGTATCCTGGGGCCCCACAGAGGCATAGCTGCGCTCCTCGTCTGTCGGCCGAGACCCAACAATGCGCCCAGTTCGACTTCAAGAATGTCTCCATGAACGATCTCGACGTTGGCAACACCACCGAGCTCAGCGTGCAAGACACCAACCAGCTTTGGGTCTGCCTCCAAGGCGATCACCCGTCCGGCCCGCGCCGCCAGTGCGGAGGTCAGAGTCCCAACCCCTGCCCCAATCTCTAGAACTGTGTCAGCAGAAGTCAAATCGGCGCAAGCGGCAATCTTTTCGGGTGCTGTGGGATCAACAAGAAAGTTCTGTCCTAGAGATTTCCGCGGCCATAGATCATAGCGATGCAACAGCGTGCGTGGGTCAGTGCGAGCAACCGGCGTCTCGTTCATCGATTGTCTGAGATCAGACGATACATTACGGACCGCGAAAGCTGATCTGGTCGGGCACCGGCGTAAGAAGGTAGACATCAACCCAACGATACCACAGACGGAGGTTAGCATCACTGTATCCCAGATCAATTCGGCGTCCTTTGATGGCTCCGCCGGTATCCGCGGCGAGGCCTACACCATAATCATGCACGAACACGCGGCTTCCCAAAGGAATCACGCGAGGATCAACAGCCACGATACCATCTCGCATCCTCTCCCCGGTTGCCGTGATGCCGTAATGGGGCGAGGTTGTTGGAACGCCGGCCGTGCTAGCACTGTAGGACGTCGCCAACGCTCGCATGACCCGCCAATACTCCACCGGGCCGCTCTCCGTCTGGAGTGTACGCACCACAACCTTGGTCCCATATCCCATCACGCGATTCTTGGGTGCCACAATCATGCTCTCGCCTTCGACCCGACGCGCCACAACTTGACCGTTCTCATAGCGAAAGCGGATCCGTCGCTCCAGAATGCCAGGTTCGCCCTCCTGAAGCAACCCCTGAGTATCGATCTCCGAATTCGGATCCGGCTGCCAAACCGTATCGAACGGGACCGGACTCTGCTCGACAACGACACTCTCCGTAACACGGTAGACTTGGATCTCTGCCCCATCACTAAGCGCCGCATCCAGTGGCGGTTCAGTATAATCCTGTCCGTTCACCGTGACCCCTAGATCTGCCAGTACCTCCCCCACCCGGGTTCGGTGAGTGCGGGTACGCAATACGTGACCATCCAAGTGGACTTGAACCGGTATGGACCTTTCGAGGCTGATATGCATTGCATTCTCTAGCGGTGTGGCGGAGATCGGCGATATTCGATCAGCCTGATAGAGGATAATGCCAGCCTCCAAGACCGCTTCCCCTACGGTAGCGGCGTGAGAGTACAGCGTGGTCCGGATGCCCCCTTGCTCCAGAAAGATCTGTTTGGCCCGTTGGACAACAATCCTCGCTTGAGTTCCCGAGGGATCGGTGACCGAGGGGGACCGAAGGGTCACGCTATCATAGCGTCCAAGCGAGACGTTGGCAAGTGCTAACAGGTCCGCAGGAGATGCTTCGTGAGCATAGATGACGCGCTCGCGCCCGTCGGCAACAATAACAGCGGGTCGTGCATAGTTGATGCGAATCTCGAGGTCCGGTTCAATGGGGGTCGCTAAATCCGGAGATAGATCGTCCTCACCGCGCAAACTTATTCCAAGATCGGCCAACAGCATCTCCACTGTAGGCTGATGCGTGTGGAGGGCGGTTGTCCTGCCATCAATGACCAAAGTGACCGGTGTCAACGTTGCTCGATAACCAGCGGCCAAGGCAACCAAAGCACCTAGCCCCAGTACCAATGCAACGATCCGCTGATCCCATGGCAATCTCACGTTATGGCGTCTCAGACGACTCTCCTCTACAGACAACGCGCTGTCAAAAGACTGAGCCTCCGGATCCCAAAAACCGAGACGATGTCCGAGATGTACTGAGGATCAGGTTTCCCTGCGGCGCCCGGAGTGACCTCCTTACCGTTGCTTCCTCCCGGACCTGGCGGGGTTCGAAGGGCTCCGCCGCGCAGGACCCAATCCCCAGCACATATCGAGCATCGTCTCTTCTGGCAACCAAACCCCATTCGTCGCGCGGCCCGTTATGTGTTGATCAACTGAATAATACCGGAAAGCGGGGTGTTGTCAAATCTGACGGAGCTTGGGGGGGTAGTGCAGCAGTTAGCATAAGCGCGAAAGTGGATCTA
Organism: Anaerolineae bacterium; assembly: GCA_003562365.1. Classification (GTDB taxonomy): domain Bacteria; phylum Chloroflexota; class Anaerolineae; order B4-G1; family SLSP01; genus PWVB01. Next base: position 13,394 of record PWVB01000205.1, on the reverse strand, counting down.
GTGGCCAAGTGAAGAGTTCGCTCTATCGCTTGGCGTCAGTTGACTGAGCAAGTGGGTTGGATGGGTCCGGTCTGTGATAGCGATGAACTTCCTTCCCCTACGTATTGGTGCGACTCAATTGCTGCGCACAACGATGTAGGGAGTCCCTAGACAAATCAGAATTGCCGCGGTACCCCAGCTTACTTCAGTCGGAGATCGTCCAGTACAGGTCCGCCCAGGCACCGATGCCAAAATCCTCGGTCAAAGTCTGCCCTTCACAGTCAAGCATCTGAAGATCATAGATGTCAGGTTCAAGATAGAAAAGTCGTTGCTGTCCCGAGGAAATCAGTTCTAGCTCCCCCAGTTGATCGTGTCCCCAATCATCGGCGACGGTGGGAGAGATGTAGACATAGCAAACTGGGGCAATTGACTCGTTGCTCACCAGAAACCGCACCTGGGCCTCCGGGCTCCCGACTGTCACCGTCGTGGCAGCTGCAATGCGCCAGGCCGTGTACATCACCGACGCATCGCACCGCTCGAGTTTGACATCGTAAGTGCCGTCCGGCACATCGAAGACTCGGCGCGCACCGGAAAGGATCGTCTCATCATCTGCCAGCCAATTCTCTCCCCACTGATCGCTGTCGGACATCGAGATGAGAACATAACAGACCTTGTCAGGCGAGTCGTTCTGGACAGCCACCCGAAACCCTCCGCCAGGCAATGTCGGTGTGGTCGGTGCGGGTGTTGATACCGCAACGGCTTGAGTTGGGAGAGACGGTGTAGCGGTAGCTAACCAACTGGTCGCCAGGGGGAGTCCAAAGAAGAAACCAAGGCACCCCGCAGCCAGACACACCAGCATGCCAACGGCGATCACAACCCAGGAGGTCTTTGATCTATGGCGAACCGGATCCTTTTCTGCGGATGGCTGCTGGACTGGTGGCCTGGCTGGCGCCGGTCGCGGTGTACCGGTGCCACCCACCCCACCAAACTCTGGAGGCGCCACCAAGGTCTTGGGAATAAGCGGTTCGAAAGTGGGCAGTGGACCTGACACCAATACCGACAGCATCTCGGACGCCGTCTGCCATCGCTCGCTCACGGAGAGTGCTAAGGCCTTCATCACGAGTCTTTCAACCCGATCACTTACGTCCGGAGTACGCTGTCGCAGCGGCACAAAGGCCTCAGGTATTGCCATACGCTCAGTGGCGGTGGCGGGCGCCTGTCCAGTCAGCAGATGATAGATCGTCGCGCCAAGGCTGTAGATGTCGCTGGGCGGCCCGGTGTGATCGGTCGTAGCACCGTACTGTTCGGGGGGGGCATACTCCGGTGTACCCATACCGCGCATCACAGTTCGGGTGCGTGGATCACCAGGATCCCAGAGCTTGACCAACCCGAAGTCAACGAGCACGACCTTCCCCTCGGGCCTGAGGACGATATTCTGCGGCTTGATGTCGCGATGCACAACGCCCTGAGCGTGGCAGTATGCCAGAGCTTCGAGAAGCTGTTTCGCCCAGTCGGTCACCTTGGCCTCCGATTGGGCACCGTCCTGAACAATCACGTCAGCGAGGCTTCGCCCGTCCACAAAATCCATCACCAGATAGGCGTTGGATTGCTCTTCGAAGTAGTCCGTTACCCTTACCAGGCCCGGATGATTGAGGCGCGCCAGTACGGAGGCCTCCTGTTCAAACTGCTGTCGAAGGGCTTCTAGGGTCCCAGCGTCCAGCCCCGGCTGAGGCAACAGCTCCTTAAGAGCTACTGGAACCTTAAGGCGCAGGTCCCAAGCCCTGTAGACAGACCCCATCCCGCCCTGACCCAAGAGTCTGACAATCCGATAGCGTCCCTGAACAACCACGCCTGTATCAAGCATCGAAGCGCCCCCCTCTAATAGTCGATCGCCTAACCATCTCGTTGACGATCGACTTGGGCAATCACCACTGTGATATTATCATACCCGCCGGCCTCTTTGGCTAGTGTCACAAGCCGCTCGCAGGCAGTCTGCGGTGAGGAGACAGCGCGCCACACTTGCAGGAGGATATCGTCCTCTACCATGTCGGAGAGTCCATCTGAACACAGTAGCACCGCTTCACCCGGCTGCAGAACGACCTTATGGAGATCATAGGCCAGATCGGCACCGTCGCCCATCACACGGTAGATAACGCTTTTCTGTGGGTGGTGGCGGGCCTCCCCGCGCGTCAACTGACCGATCTCAACCAGACGCTGCACCAGCGAATGATCGGTCGTGAGCTGCCGAATACCGCCGACTCCAAGTTTATACGCCCGACTATCACCGACATTGAGGATAGTGGCCACGCGTCCAACCAGCAGGCCTAGCACCAACGTGCATCCCATATCACTGGATGCCGCTTTGCGCTCCGTATAGACGGCGTGATTGGCAGCAAGAGCCGCGGCAGTGATCCAGTCCTCAGCGTCGAACGGACCCTGCTTCTCCGCCAACGAAGACAGCGTATCGCCCGCCTCGGCAAGCGCCTCAACCGTCAGTCGACTTGCCACATCACCCGCAGTATGCCCACCAACCCCGTCGGCGACGGCGAATCCGCTAACGGAGATACCCGAAGCGGCAAGGGCATCGCAGCCATCCATGACCCACAGACTGTCCTCGTTCAGCTTCCGCACGCAGCCCACATCAGTTCCGAACCCGATCGAGTAACGTACAGGTGCCTGCTGAGCCAGTTCGCGGCGCAGCTTCGTCAGCGCAGTGGCAAACTCACCGGCATCGGCATATCCATTTTGCGCTAGGCCACGTTCGAAAACCTCACGTACCGAGGTGGGAAGGCGTCGAGTCGTCGTGACCCCGCAGGCCTCCACCGCTTCCTCTAGAAGCCATTGGGCAAGGCCCTGGATGTCTGGATAGAAGGCCAGCCGCTTCTCTTGGCCATCTTGTGGAAGTGCTGCAAGGCCACTGAAACCGAGCCAGTGCGCCTCATCAGCTACAGAAAGGATGTGATCCGAACCAACGCGCTCCAGCGTTACATCGTGACGATGGAGGTGCTCAAGACCGTAAGCTAGAGAGCTTCCCCAAGCTAACAGCATATCCAGCGACGGCGGTGGCATAGACGCTGAACCGTTCTGCGGCACCCGAGGCTCGATCTGGAAGTAGCGGGCGAGACCGAGAGAGGTCTCAATGAAGGCCGCAACCGGCATCACCACCGCACGATGCATTAGCTGACGGGACGCCAGTTCGGAAGCAACGGCAAATCGCTCGGCACTGATCTCGCGAGCTACCAGAAGTGGATGCGATAGACTTTGGTCGGTCAGCAGCTTGCCGCAGACCGGACAGACATCAACTCGCTCACGCTCAACCGCGGCGTAGCAGGACGAACAGAGCTTGAGGGGAACTGTCGCTTTCACCGTATGGAGAGCGTCATCCGTGGAAGCCGTGTCAGGGCCCAGGATCAGGAAACGTCCTTCGTCCAGCAACGTCCCTGCCGGCAGTCCGTTACCTCGAGCCGCCATTGGCGAGGCCGCAGTGAGATCCGATCTTCGAGAAATATGCCGTCCAGTCAGGAAACGGTAGATGCCGAACGCTGTAAACAGGAGAGCCCCACCTCCAACAAACAGGGCAAGGGGCATCAGATTCCAACCAAGCAGAGTATTCATCGATGCATCTGAAACGGAGGGAGAGGCGAAGGGACCAGTGCATTACATCCAACCAATGAAGCCACCGTCAGCGCGGAAGCCCGCGACCGCCATGCGTCCCTGGATCGCATGCCCCACGTCATGCCTGACGAACCCTTCACGTCCTTCTCTCCATAGACCATCCTTCCAATGATCTGGCGGTGAGCGCCAAAGCCGCGCTAACGCTCTGTGATCTCGATAGTCATGATCTGGTCACCAGGGGTAGCGGCCCTCTGAGGGTCGCGGAGGCTGATCTGACTCAGCACATCGAAACCTTCGATCACCCGACCAAAGACCGCGTGGGCACCGTCTAGCCAAGGGGTTGCAGTGAATGTAATGAAGAACTGACTACCGTTGGTGTTAGGACCCGCATTGGCCATCGAAAGCGTCCCGGGGCTATCGTGTCGCAGATCGGGATGAAATTCGTCAGGGAATGTATAGCCCGGACCGCCCATTCCCGTTCCCGTAGGATCGCCGGCCTGAGCCATAAAGTTGTCGATCACCCGGTGAAAGGTCGTGTTGTCATAGAATCCCTCACGGGCGAGGAAAACGAAGTTGTTCACCGTCCTGGGTGCCTTGTCTGCAAAGAGGTCGATGACGATATCCCCCTTTTCAGTTTTAAGGGTCGCGACATAGTCCACGTTTGGATCAATCATCATCTCCGGCGGACTATCATACATTCCGTTCCGCGCTGCAGGTTCTTCAGGCATATTTATGTCTCTCTCTACTGTTGGTTCGACGTCTTCATTGTTGAGTACAGCTTCGCTACCTCTCCCAAGCACCAGCACCGCCAGTGCGGTGATCAAGGCCATAGCGGCAACGATGGCCACAATCACCAACCATGACCGTTGACCGCCCAGGGCACCGGCCTTACCTGACCGTCCTGTCGAGCTCTTGCGCCTGCTCGACTTAGCTGAAGCCTTCCTGTTTGTTGAACGACTGCGTTTGGATCTCGCCATCATCTCTCCTTGTCTATCTGAACTCTCAGATTCTAATGCAATTTCCGACGAATGCCAGAACCGCACATCGGTCCTGGTAATCCAAGCAACAAAGCCAGCGGACCAAGGCACAGCAACCACATCGCAGTCTGGAGGCCGAGGTGCTTTGCTACGACGCCGAGACCCCAAGGAAGCACAGCGCCCACGAGCCCAAAGAGGTTGTTCACCGCAATAACTGTGCCGCTCTGTCCCGGCAGTGTCTCATACAGACGGGCCTTCAGAACAGAATACCAACCGGCGCTGAGGAATCCCAGAAGCGCCACCACAATGAGCTTGGCGGAATAGGGTGCGACCATCAGAAAAGCCACCCAGCAGACTAGCTCAAGGGCGGCAGTAACGCGCAGATATCGGAGTCCCCCAATATGGTCCAACAGGTAAAGCAGCACGAAGTTGCCCACCAGCCCAACACCGGTCAGCGTCGCGACTGCCACTGAAGCCTGGAGCGTTGAGGCTCCCGCCACGTCCACGAAGTAGAGCGCGAGGTAACCTAACAGGATGTCGAGCATAAGGTCCGAGAACTGCAGCAGCACCAGCCAGCGCAGGACCGCGGCGCGCCGCATCGCGCCAAAGGCGGTCCTCATCCCCCCGAGCACCGACTGTTCCTGGTGAGCACCTGACTGCGAAGGCCCGAAAGAGAACCTTGTGCCGACGGCCACCGCGGTTATCGCCGCGACCGCTGCGATGATGAAGACGGCACGCCAGTCGAGGTCGAAGGCCTGGCCGGCACCCAAAGCCAGCGGACCAAGCACGACGCCAATCGACCCCGCAAAAGTCCAGCGGACCATATTCCGCTCACGGCGCCCGGGATCCACGTCCATGAGGCTGGCCTGGGAGAGACTCACAAATGCCCCTGAGGCCGGACTGAGCAGCACGAATCCGATCAGAAGCATCCCGAAACCCCGACTGGTCCCCACGATCCCTAGCGCCAGCGCAAAGACCACGCCACCCCCCAAGACCAGCACCCGGCGCTTCCAAACATCCCCAAGGACACCCAAAAAGGGTTCTACCAGTCCAGAGACGAGCTTCGGCAACCCAAGCAAGAGCCCAATCTGCGCATAGCTTAGGCCCAGGTCGGTGCGAACAAGAGGCCACGCCGCCTCCCGAGCCCCGTAGATGAATTCATCCAAGAATTCGATGAACAGGAGGATCAGAGCAAAGCCAGTCTGGGCACCTGTCACCTACACCTCGAAGGAGACACTAAGCGTGGAACGCAGCGAGCAAGGCAGCACAATACAGAAGACAAGTCGCGACGAACGATGAGGTCAGTACTCGGACTCCACCCACTCAAACTCGTAGTCGGCGATTCGAACGGTGTCCCCCTCATTGACGCCTGCCTCACGCAGTGCTGCAATAACGCCCTGGTGTTCGAGATAGCCGTGCAGGCGCAACAAGGCATCGTGATATTCGGTCCGAGTGCGAGCCGTCGCCCGCTCGATCTTACCGCCACGAACTCTCCAGGTATCCGGCCCCTCGCGGACTACGCGGAAGTCCTCTTCCTCTAGATTCGGCCGTATAACCACCGGCGTTGGACGCTCCAATACCGGCTCCGGCGCATCCTGAACCATCTGGTAGACCAGGCCCAGAAGCTGGCGGACATTCTCACGAGTGAGCGCCGAAACCGCCATCACATTGTCGTAACCTCGGGCAGCAAAAGCCATCTCATAGTCCGGCAGGAGTTCACGGACACCAGGTATATCGAGCTTATTGATGACGACGATCTGAGGCTTGTCCATAATCCCGTGACCAAACTCGCGCAACTCAGCGTTGATCATCTCAAAGTCCTCGATGGGGTCCAGTGCAGCGCCATCGATCAGATGGACCAGAACTCGGGTGCGCTCGATGTGACGCAGGAATTCGTGTCCAAGCCCCTTGCCCTGGCTCGCACCTTCAATCAAGCCTGGTAGATCAGCTATCACAAAGGTGTCATTGGGGCTCAGGGCCACGACTCCCAGGTTCGGCTGGAGTGTAGTGAAGGGATACGAAGCAATCTCTGGTCTTGCCGCTGTCGTGACCGAGAGAAGCGTCGATTTACCGGCATTCGGCTTGCCGACAAGACCAACATCCGCCAAAAGCTTCAACTCCAGTCTGAGCCAGCGCGCCTCACCAGGATCCCCTTGCTCGGCGATCCGAGGAGCCTGGTTGGTCGACGTGGCAAAACGCGCATTTCCACGGCCGCCGCGCCCCCCGCGCACAACGACAGCCTCCTGATCTGGCTCGGTCAGATCGGCCAGAACAACTCCCGTCTCATCATCAATCACCAATGTCCCGGGCGGCACAGGAATACGCAGATCCTCTCCACCACCGCCGTGCATGTTCTTGTTGAGGCCATTCTGGCCGTCTTCCGCAGCAAACTCCTTTTTGTGCGCAAAGTGAAAGAGGGTATTGAGATGCGGGTTCACATAGAAGACGACATCCCCTCCCTTGCCGCCGTCGCCACCAGAAGGCCCACCGAAAGGAACGTACTTCTCGCGCCGAAAGGCAACCGCGCCTTTTCCGCCGTGCCCGCCGACGACGCGTATCTTTACATGGTCATAGAACATAGTCAACTACTCCCAGTTTCAACAGGGAGCTTGTCCCTGACTTCAGACGAAGCCGCAATTGGCGAGTAGCCCTTTGGCTTCTCGGTCGAGACCATCGGCTGGTTGACAGCCGCCCTGGCTGCAATACAGACTGCAGCAACGCCATCGGCAGGGCCAGAGAAGCCACACCGCTCATGGAGGAAGGTGTCAAGAGTCGGACGATGGCCCTTAGCAACGTGGCCACAGATGGAACCAGCTTGAGACGTATAGCAGGGGTCAACAAGTTGAACAGACACACCGAATAGCTCAGCTTTGTGGGACAGAAAGGACGGCAACGGGTAGAAGCTCCCCTTGTAGTGTCGCGATCTCTGAGCCCTGCCAACCGCCGTGCTCTTGGAGATGCCGTTGAGGTCTTCAAGGGCGATACCCAGGTTGTGCCTTCGGACCTTCGCGACGAGCATTTTACGGATGCAGTGGTTTGTGTCTTTGGGGAAGCGAGCTTGGCGACCGGACAACCGTTTGAGCCTGCGCTTGGCGCTTTTGGTGTCAATAGACTGCAGCTGTTTGCGCCGTTCTGCGTACCGGCGTCGCTTTGCTCCAAGTTGAGCGCCGGAGAAGGTCTCCCCGGCGGCGTCGACAGCGAGATTGACCGGGCCAAGGTCGACGCCCAGCCATCCGTCGGTGCCGTCGAGATCAGGGGATTCAATATCATAGGTTAGGTGAAGATAGAACCCACCGTTCCTGTAGACGAGATCGGCCTGCCCTTGCCGTACCTTGAGCATCAAACGTTGGTGCCGACCGCATTGGTGGGGAATATGGAGACGACCTTCAAGGGTCCAGATGGACACCTCTTGACGGTCAGTGTACCAACGGAGGAGGCGTTGGTCGCACGTGATCGCGGCATACGGCGTGAAAGGGCGCTTGCCTTTACGGTCAGGTTTGCAGGCATCAGCAACATCGCTGATGGATCGCACGATAATCGGCGAGGACAGATCAGAGAAGATGGCGCTGGTATCGTAGCAGGCAAGTCTGTGCCAGTTGACCTGCCCAAAGATCCCAGCGTCCCACGCCCGCTCCGACAGATGGGGTTGCGCCTCGTTTGTCTGGTTCATCGTGCGTTTGAGGGCGCCTGCCTGTTCAGGCTTCGTGTCCAGCCTCACTTGCGCGATCAGTCTCATATCAGAATAATGGTACGTATGTTCAAGTTTGCCACGCATAGAAAGAAAGGGTGCATTCATCTCCCCGCTGAGACTCCCGAGTTTCCGGCGCCAATGATCATGAATCTATCTTACGCAACGGCAGCTCAAAGTCAATCATCGGAGAAGGGCATCGGCATCGCTACCAGAAGAAGAATTGGGCGCGATGGCGGTGTTTAAGCCATCGCGCCCAATCAGAGGCGCACTCTCTGTGGAAACTAGCGGCGTCCCATCACAGCATTCATACTATCACACGCCGGACAGCCCCCACCGGGACGGATGATGGCAAAACCATCCTGAGGATCGGTCCCAAAGCGCCCAAAGTCGATATTCCATACGATCAACACGCGGACCATTCCGGTGTTGATACTCAACTGAACAGCCTCTGCCAACCAGGCTGCCTGCTGCGCGTTGTTGGTACCCCGCGCCCAAGCGAACTGATCAGAGAAGGCCGGTACACCCTCCTGAGAAGCAAAGCCCATCTCCGTATAGACGATCTGCCGTGTGCCGCGGAAGATATTATAGTAGAGTTCTGTCTGCGGCAGGAAGAACCAGGAGGGATGGGTATCGCCTGGATTAGCCGGGTGCCCGATGCGGGCCGACGGCGACGTGGCGCCTGCGTTGTGGTGTGCACCGATGTAGTCCAGGCAGTTCGCCGCACCCGCGTTGTAGAGCCCCTGCATCCACGGTCGATCATCACACCCATTTGGCCCGCATCCTCCGAACCATCCCGTCGGCGCCGGCGCCGCACTAATGACGTCGGTGTTCGGATTGGCCGCCTTGATGGCACTGTAGGACCTACACAGCAAGTTCGTGTATGCTTGCGGGCTGATATGGCCGATCTGCCACTCACGTTCGATGTTTGGCTCGTTCCAGATCTCAATGGCATCGGCCCCAGCAGCAGCCAACCCCGCAACCCAGGCCGTGTAATCCTCGACGAAGTTAGGTTGCGTGACCATCGCAGGACCACCGATAGCACTGAGCTGAATCTTGAATCCAGCGGCATGTGCGGTGTTGATAGCGTGGTCAGCGCCCTGCCCAAAGTGCACCTGGATTTTTACCCAGTTCATTCCGGCATGACGCATTCTGTCACGGTGGGGGATGCTCAGATCTCGAATATGACCTCCCAACTCGAAACCTCCCGGAGCGACAGGGCGCGGGGCCGCTGCCGGCGGCGGCTGTTCTTCAGGCGGTGGCGCAGCCTGAGGTTCGCCCACGCGAATTAGAACGTAAGCGCCTCCACCCCGGATGGACCTTCCATCAGCTCGCAACTGCCAGTTAGAGCGGAACGTGCCGTCTTCTTCGGGCGCCGTCATATCGACGCTGATGTCGACCGTCTCCCCGGCCCCCACAGCGCCCACCTCGACCTCTCTCACCGCTGCCAGTTCATCACCGCTGGCATATACCCACACGGTGTCAGCAGGCCAGTCCACATTACCGCTGTTTCGCATCCGCCAGGTCTTGGTGAAGGAGGCGCCTTGCTCAAACCGAGTGTTGTCAGGCACGCTCACATCCGCGACAAAGCCAGCCCGCAGAGTCTCGTCTTCCTCAACTTCCTCGGCGTCTGAGATATCGTCGACGTCGGCGTCCACCGTCTCGGCCGGAGTGTCGACGGTGGTCGGGACAGGCTCTGACACCGTGATCTCTAGAGATCCCTTGTCCAGGCCTGCCACCATCGCTCCGACACGATAGGTACCAGTCATCGAAGGCGCGACCCACACAAGCTCCGGACGCGCGAAACTCGTCGTGATCTCCGTACTCTGGCCACCAGGATCAGTAAGTTCCCAGACGATGTCGGGCATCACAAAGGCGGAGGTTGTGTCTCCGGCCTGGTGGTCGGCCACAGCTGACAACAACCCGTCGACATTCCCGGCATCGAACAGGCCGGACAGCACCACGCCTCCCAAACGGTGGCGCGCATTGAGGTCCAAACGTGTGCGCAACCAATGAGGAGTGCCCAGCCAGTAAGCAGTATCACCGGAGAGAAGTCGGGTCGCCCCAGTCTCCGGATCATTGGCCACCATCATTGAGGCACCTAAGGTAATGTCGAGACGGGTTCCGGGCTTCACACTCTCCGTCAACACCTGCTGCGCTCGCACCTCTCCCAGTGACCCCAACACCATCTCCAGTGGTATGAGTTGGTCGCCATCGGTGCTGAGGGTCGAGAACACAGGCATCAGTCTGCTGCGCTCGACCTGAGTAACAGCCCAACGGATCAACTGCTCAAACTCGCCACCTGGCGTGTAGGCCTCCGGCGAGACGGGCATCGCCACTCGCAGTTGGTCGACAACAGCCCCCAGCGCTGCCCAATCGTACCCGCCAGTATCCCACCCCCCCTCAGTAAGCTGCGGACGATCCACGACGACACCTAACCAGATGCCGGCATCGTGGAAGGACGCCGCGAGATCGCTGATGAAATCCGTGTACCGATCGCGATCCTGAGACTGAACGCGACGGTAATCTACGACCAGCCCCGTGTAGCCCCCGTCCTGAGCCAAGGTCAGCAGGTTGGCCACGTGAGCCCGACGGTCGGACTCCATCGCCAGCATATCGCTCACCAGCGCCCAGTTCGGGTCGTGCCCTTGAGCCCAGTTGCGGATGATCGGAACCAACGCAATCTGCCCACTCTCGGTCGCTGCTGGCAACGCATCGATGGAACCGGTGGTGCCGCCCATTGTGCCGATCAAAAGCCCGGCAACCGTGACCTCGTTGAGCACGGGATCCGCCAACTCGACGGACCAGTCACTGGTTTCTGCAGCGATGTACTGTGCCCGAGGCTCACTCTGCATCACCATCACCGAGGTGGGCAGTGCATCAACAACCGAGATCAGCATCTCCAGGTTGTCGTCAAGTCGCGTAGGCAGCCAACGCCACGCTGCGCCGTCCCAGGTATAGAGATCGAGGGTCTCCCAAGGTTCAGATTCATTCGGGATCACCACCGACATAACTCCAGCCACAGCTTCCCGCGACCTCATGTCGATGGTGTAATAGGGGCTTCTGGGAATCAGATGATCAGGGATCGCGGCAACCGCAGCAGCCAAGGTCTCCGGCGCGGAGACCGCCACGAAATCAGCGCGAGGCACCGAATCCAGACGGACACGGATACGGTCCTCAGGTCGGGTGCGTTCGACCGTCAGGCCATCCGGATGCACGACCCTAGGGTTGGCACTGTCCAGCACCGTATAGCCGGCAGCACCCATTCGCTGAGCCAGCGACATAGGCGGCAAGAAAAAGGAAATAAGAATCAGCACCACAACCACAAAACCGGCGACCAGAGCATGGCGCTTTGAGAGGGAACCGATCGACGGGAATCTCAAACCCTGGCTTTCTGATTCGCTGTGCTTGGAGGGGGCGACGTCAGCAATGCTGACCACGGCGGCGGATTCGCCTATCTTTGCGCTATCCTCAGCAACCACCTCCGCCCCGGGTATCGCAGTGCTCACATCATCTACCTCGTGAGCCCCAACGTCTTCCTGTGCGAGTGCCGGGCTGACTTCAGTGTTTGTCTCATCTGAAGCTGTGTGAGCTTCGCGAGGGGCCTCTGCGGTTCTGTCCGCGGTGGCCGACTCCTCCGAATCCGTGCTGGCAGGCATCGCCTCCAGCTCAGACTGCGCTTCTGCCACTTCCTTCGGTTGATATTCGTCGCTCATAATACCTCCGTTTAGATTATCTGACCGAGCAAATCATCTCATACTCGGACAGGCGATCAGCATCTCTGAGATTTGGAGTGAGAGATCACAACCGGAGATAGCTGATGGCGTGCTTGCAAGCGCGAACGATCTGCATTTTATCACAGAGCGGCCTAACAGGCAAACTCTGCATCGCCCACCACCCAGACAACCGAGCTCAAAATTCTCTCTCCCGTACTATACCAGTTTCCTAGAAAAGGAGAGACTAAGCCAGATTTGCTGGTGTGAATCCACGACGCAGATAGGCGGCATTCAGCCTCATCGAACCGTTCTTCCTCAGTCTGCCTCCCAGAGGCATCCCGAGGCCAGGCGCATGAAGAGCACAGGACTGGCAACGTTTGGTAGCTCCGCTGCTAACAAGGCAGATCGTGCCTGGTTCAGAGCGCGATCCACCATGCCATGTTCAGCCAGACCTTCATAGAAGACTCGAGTAACCTTCTGCGCCGATCGCATCTGCACGCGCCCACGCATTGCCACCACAGCTGGCACGCCCACTCTAACCAATCTGGGCGCCAAACCACTCAGGATATGTTGATCCGGGCCCATAGCACTTCGACAGACCGAAAGGAAGACCAACTGCGGTTGCGCGCCCTGGTGCGCTAGCATTCGCGAGAAGAGATGGTCGGCAATCGCCCTGGCGCTACCCTGGTTGTCCTCCATCAAAAGGTCAATACGCTGCTGACGGGCATTGTAGCGCCCATGCCCAACAAAGTGAAGCCAATGGTAGCCTTCCAGCAGCGCTCGGCTTAGAGCATCCAACGTCACCGGAGGCTTGAGGAATGTCAGCCGAGTCCGGCGGGGATCAATCCCCGCAAAGGCACTGGCTAACAGATACCTCTCCATCTCCACATCAAGAGGCACCAAGTCGTAGCGCGCCGCAAGGTCTTGAGGATTGGCAATCACACCAAGCACCCGAATCGGGCGCTCATCCAACGGCCTCCCCCAGGGCCTTTGAACTGGTAGGTAGCGGGAGAAGGGCGAATCATCGCTGGCAGCCAGCACAATATCATCGTCGTGCATCAGCTCCCACGGCAGCTGATGCAACGCAGCCGCAGCATCATCGATGCGCAGACGCACGCGACGACGTATACCTCTCATCTCAGCTTGTCCCCGCGCCCTGTGCCAGGCCTTCCGAACGGTGTCATCTCGCAGGAGCGCACCAAACAGATAACGTCCATCCTGAACCATATCGCCGCTGGGAATCCAATCTAGAATCGCCTTATCCAGATGACCACCTGAGAAGACCTGGTCACGGTTCAGGGTCACCTCAACCGTAAAGTCCTTCACACCGCGTCCAACACGAATCTCTAGATCGACAACCGGCACTTGTGCTAAAGACCCCGGACGAGCAGCATTGAATAGCTCTGACGCCAAACCAGG
>PWVB01000222.1 GCA_003562365.1 Anaerolineae bacterium | reverse complement strand
GAGCCGGTAAGGGGAGTAATTTGGGGGCTCTGCGGGAGCTAAGCTTCCTGTGATCGATTCACGTCTGGCAGCTCCTGCTCATGTGAAGTAAGAACTGGTCCTGCCGCCTCGTCTATGCCATGATAGGTCTGGTGTGCGTGGACAGGATTAAGCGCTGAGACAAGGACGAGATCGGGAGGCTGCGTGTGAGGCGGATACGACTCGGATTGATGGCGTTGGTTTTCATCCTCGTTAGTTGTCACGGTGCAGCCCCGACTCCTTCAATGGAAGTTACGGCATTGGACTGTGAAGCACTCCACGATGCGACAGGGGCGCCTGCCTACCTGTCGTATCCACTTGACGGTGATTTCGTTCGCAATTGGTTGGTTGCCGGACCCGTTGGCGTGGAGTCTGACGCTTACAGTCCGCTTTCCGAACTTGCGCTACGGTTTGGTATCATTACGTCCAGGAGCGGTCTGGATCCTGGGATCGAGGGACTTCCAGTTGATCATGGCGTCCTCAGTGTTGCCGGACAGCAGATTCGCTGGATCTACACTCGGACCGAAGACGACCATTTCGTGGACCTCTCCCCCTTGGAAGAGCACACAGACCGTCAGCAGGCCTTCGTCTATACCCAGATTGTGGTGCCTGCGACACGCACGGCCCGATTCGTGCTCACCACCAATGGGCCGGCGGATGTATGGATCAACGGGCGGCACGTTCACCGTCAGGTCCACGTTGCTGCACCTGTACCCAAGAGCGTTCCCTTTCAGGCGGACCTTAGGGCCGGGAGCAACGCCATCCTGATTCGCTTCGAGCAGCGAGTGCGCCAAGGTCCCTCTTACGTGATGGCGCTAGCGGTCCCGGGTATTGGGCAGGCAGAGGTTCGGATACCGACGGAGACGGAGCGCCTGGATCAGCGGGCGTTGATCGAGCAGCTGTTCCCCAAAGCTTACTTGGGGTCGGTGACCTCCTTCAAGGGTCGCATCGTCGACCTTCATTGGGCTGATGACCTTGCCAGAGCCGTTCACTACCAGTATACCGTCCAGGACATAGCGGGGCGCGTGCATCTCGACGGCAATCTCCGGGCAACGCCGGGCGCCCAGGTCGAGATCGGCCATCCCTTCCGAATCTGGCAGGGGCCTTTTCGCCTTGTGCTGCGAGCCGGTGCCTCAGCCTACTACGAGGGTAAGGTACGCTATCAATGGGAACTGCCTTTCTATATCCTCGACACCGAGTACTCGACCGTCCCCTACGGCAGCTATCAAGAGCGCAGGGCGGAAGCTCTGGCCTATGCCGCCACTCAGGGCGGCACGCTCTACGGGGAGGTCGCAAAGCTTTCCCTCGGGCGCTGGGACGAGCTGGACGAGACGATGATTCTGGAGGCTGCTGCCTCACTGAGTGAGGATGCGGGCTATCCGGTGACGCTAGTCGGACTGCTGGAGCGTCACGGGGGCCACTCAGAGTTTTCTGGTGAGCTGGATGCAAGCCTTAAGGCCGCGCTCGTGACCTACTACTTTGAGACCTCTGGCGATACATCCCTCCCTCTGCTCTCCGCTGCGCTTTTGGCCGGACAGCGCTATCCGCAGGAGGTCTTCGCCGGGGGCAAGAGCGGTGCCTGGCATCAGGCGCGAGCCGAGGCGGAGATCCTGAGTTGGCTTCGTGGACGTATGGCCACGGGATTTCGGGCGTGGGACGCCTCCGATGCCTTTGAGCAACATCTGCTGAGCCTGGCTTATCTGGCAGATTGGGCGCAGCACACTGAGATTCGATCGCTGTCCAACGCCTTGATGGACAAAGTCGCATTGACGATGGCGCTGAACTCCTACCAGGGCGCTTTCGGCTCGACGCACAGTCAGGTCGATCTACACCGGATCACGACGGCTAAGCTTGCCCCGACCTCAGGCCTGAATCGGTTGCTCTTCGGTATGGGGGTCTACAACCAGCATCTTGGCGGGCTTGTAGCGGTGGCCGGCTCCACATATGAGCCGGCGCCATCAATTGTGGATGTCGCCACGGATTCCCCAGAGGAGATGTGGAACCGCGAGCGGCACAGGACTGATGCGTGGCAGGGGGAGGTCAACAAGGTGACCTACAGGACAGCGGACTATATGCTGTCTTCGACCCAGGACTATCGTCCTGGGGCCCCTGGTGACCGTGAGCACATCTGGCAGGCGACGCTGGGGCCGGAGGCTCTGGTGTTCGTGACCCATCCGGCGCGGTTTGGTGAACGTAATGTGGTCTTACCGAGTTTCTGGACCGGCAATGCCCGTCTGCCGCGGGTGGCTCAATGGAAGGATGCGCTCATCGCCTTGTATCAGTTGCCTGCTGATGACTGGATGGGCCTCACCCATGCCTACTTTCCGACCGAGGCCTTTGACGAGGCCGAGATCCGGGACACGTGGGCTTTTGCCCGTCAGGGCGAGGGGTACATCGCGCTTTACGCTTCCACGGGACTTTCTCTCACCACCACCGGGCCCTATGCATATCGGGAGCTGCGTTCAGAAGGGGAACAGGCTGTGTGGCTTGTCCAAATGGGGCGTGCGGCACTAGACGGCGACTTCGACGCCTTCAAGGAGAACGTCAGGGCTCTGAATGTCGAGGTCGAGGGCCTGAATGTGCGCTTTGAGACGTTGCGGGGAGAGGTGCTGACGTTTGATTGGCAGGGATCGCTGCGGCGCGATGGCGAGGTTGAGTCCCTTAGCGGGTTTAACCATTATGAAAATCCTTACCTGCTGCTCCCTTTTCCCGCAGCCGATGTAGACATCGTGTCGCTGCTGGAGCAGCGGGTGCCGTAGGGCGGCGCGTTCAGCTCGTCTGTGCTGTGAGTTGACGCATGCGCCTTAGCTTGCTTTCCGCGCCTTAACAGTTGAATATTAGGGAACAACATGCAATAAATCCTTACCAGAGAGCCGTGTTCTGGGGGGCTGAAGTCCCGCATGGGGCAGCGTGGAGCAGGCTGAGGGCTCCCGCATAGGCTTCAGGGAATCG
>PWVB01000390.1 GCA_003562365.1 Anaerolineae bacterium | reverse complement strand
GGCGGCGGCAGCGCGCGCCCAATCCGGCGACGTCGTGCTGCTCTCGCCGGGGGGCACCAGCTTCGATGCCTTTGAGGATTTTGCCCAGCGGGGCGCTCGCTTTCGTGAGTATGTTGCCGAGCTCTCGTGAGGCTTGAAAGAGAGGGGTGGGGATGACCAAACATAAGAAGAGCACCTACAACTTGGACTGGGTCCTGGTGGCGGTGGTGGTGGCGCTGCTGCTCTATGGCTTGCTTATGCTCTACAGCGTGACCCTATCGACCTACATCCGGAATGACTTTTTCACCCGGCAGCTGCGGTGGCTGGGTGTGGGCCTGCTGACGGCCTGGGTCATGTACAAGATCCCCTATCCCGTCTGGCAGAAGGTCGCGGTGATGCTCATGGGCATCACCTTGCTGCTGCTGCTGCTGACCATCATCGCCTCCAGGCCGGCTATTGGGTCGGCGTACCGCGGCGGCGGGCTGTCGGAGGACCCGCGGCATCTGGGCACGATGGTCGGTCTGGGAAACTCCATCCAGCCGGGCGTGCTGGCGCGGCTGGTCTCCGTGATCTACATCGCCACGTGGCTGGCGTCGAAGGGCGACCAGCTGAGCAAGGTCTCCTATGGACTGGTTCCCTTTGGGGTGATTGTGGGGCTCGTGGGCGGCCTGGTGGCGCTGCAGCCCGATCTGAGCACGGCGCTGCTCATCGTGATCACCGCGGTGGCGATGTTCTTCTTCGCCGGCGGCGACCCCATCCAGATCTTTGTGGCGCTGATCGTGGTGGGGGTGACCTTCGGCCTTTTGGTCTCGAACCTGGGCTATGCCCGCCAGCGCCTTGAGGACTATGTCGTCGCCCTGAGCGATCCGGCCCGGATGCCCTACCAGGTGCAGAAGGCCATCCAGGCCATCACCGAGGGCGGCATTACCGGCGTCGGCATCGGCGCCGGGCGGATGAAGTTCGGCTACCTGCCGATTCCCCACACCGACAGCATCTTCGCGGTCATCGCCGAGGAGGTCGGCCTCCTGGGCTGTCTTGTGGTGATCGGGCTCTTTATCACCTTCGCCGCGCGCGGCTATCGCGTCACGCTGGGCACGCCCGATGCGTTTGGCGCTGTGCTGGCTTTTGGCCTCACGACGATGATCTTGACGGAGGCGCTGCTGAATGTGATGGTGATGCTGGCGCTCTTCCCGCCGACGGGCACGGCACTGCCCTTCTTCAGCTACGGCGGGTCGGCGATGGTGATCACTTTGTCCGGTGTGGGGCTGCTGTTGGGTGTCTCGAGGGGACGGCCCAAGGGAGATTGGGATGCGATTTTGGATCGTTGGTGGCGGGACGGGCGGGCACGTCTATCCGGCGCTCGCCGTCGCTCAGGCTTTGCCCGGCATCGCTCCTGACGTCGAGCTTGCCTGGATTGGGACGCTGGACGGGATGGAAGGCGAGCTGGTGGACAGAGCCGGGATCCCCTTCATCGGAATTCCCGGTGGGGGCCTGCACGGCGTGGGGGTGACGCGGGTCCTGCGCAATGGCTGGGACCTACTGCGCGCCTTTTTCGCCGCGCAGAAGCACCTGCGCCAGGAGCAGCCCGCGGCGCTTCTCACCACCGGTGGCTACATCAGCGGCCCGGTGGCGGCGGCGGCGCGCCTGCACTACACGCCGATCCTGGTCTTTGTGCCGGATATCGAGCCGGCACAGTCGGTCAAGGCGATTGCGCGGCTGGCTGCGCGGGTGGCGGTGAGTGTTCCGGCATCGCTGCGCTACTTTGCCGAGAGGAAGGCCGTGGTCACCGGATACCCTCTGGGTCGGCGCATCACCGGTTGGACGCGCCAGGCGGGGCGGGAGGCGTTGGGCCTGGATCCGCAGGTCCCGCTGCTTTTGGTGTTTGGCGGCAGCCGCGGGGCCCGCTCCATCAACCGCGCCCTGCTGGAGCGCGTTGAGGCCCTGACGGCGCTGGCCGAGGTTTTGCACGTGACCGGCACGCTGGACTGGCCCGAGGTGGCGGCGGCCCGCGAGGCGCTGCCGGCGGGGGTGCGCGCGCGCTACCATATCCACCCGTATCTGCACGACAGGATGGGGGCGGCGCTGGCCGCGGCGGATCTGGCCGTCTCCCGCGCCGGGGCCGGCGTCTTGGGGGAGTTCCCCCACTTCGGGCTGCCGGCGATTCTGGTACCCTATCCATATGCCTGGCGCTACCAGCGCGTGAACGCCGACTGGCTCGCCCATCGCGGGGCTGCTGTGGTGGTCGAGGACGGTGAGCTGTCGGCCGAGATGGTGCCGGCGGTGGCCGCTCTGTTAGAAGATGAGGCCCGCAGACGGCAGATGGCCGAGGCGGCCCGGGCTGTAGCCCGCCCGGACGCAGCACAGCGGATCGCAAAGCTGCTCCTGACGCTCGGACAGGGCGATATGCCTGCGCCGGGCCCAGCGGCAGAGGGAGGATGAGCGTATGATTCCTCTGGACACGGTTTTTATCGGCCTGGTGATCCTCTTCGCCATCATCGGCGCCCTGCGGGGCTGGTCTAAGGAGCTGTTGGTCACCTTCAGCGTCATCCTGGCCCGCTTCATCGAATATGTCTCATTGGTCTACGTCCCGGTCCTCAGCGTCGCGCTGCAGACCATGCAGGAGACCGACCCGCGGACGTGGTTCTACGTCCAGGTGTTGCTCTTTGGCGTGGTTGTGGCCTTTGGCTACGCCACCACGGTGATCTCCCACGCCCTGGGCGCCAAGGCGAGAAAGGAGAAGCTGGAGGACACGCTCCTGGGGCTCTTCCTGGGGGCGCTGAACGGTTATATGGTGATCGGCATGATCTGGGGGTTCCTGAATGACCTCGGCTACAACATCTGGGGGATCACGGGCCCGCAGACGGAGATGGCCGAGCGACTCATCGGGTTTCTGCCCAACACCTGGCTGGAAGGGCCGATGCTGTTTGTGGGCGTGGCCCTCTCCTTTGCCTTTGTGCTTATTGCTTTCGTGTGAACGGAGGTATGGTGATCGGCGAAGCGCTTTCACGGCTCAGAGACCACTATCCGAGCCTGACCGAGGTCCACATCGTGGGCATCGGCGGGGCCGGCATGTCGGGGATTGCCCGCGTCCTCCACGGTTGGGGACTGCCCGTCCACGGCTCTGATCGCCGGGCCTCGCCCGTCACCGCCGCGCTGCAGGCCGAGGGGATCGCGGTGCAGGTTGGACACAGCCCGGAACACCTGGGCGCGGCCGATCTGGTGCTGGCCTCCTCGGCGGTTCCCGACGACAATCCGGAGCTGGCGGCGGC
Organism: Anaerolineae bacterium; assembly: GCA_003562365.1. Taxonomy (GTDB): domain Bacteria; phylum Chloroflexota; class Anaerolineae; order B4-G1; family SLSP01; genus PWVB01. Next base: position 8,155 of record PWVB01000390.1, on the reverse strand, counting down.
GCGGACCCGCGGCGTCCCCGTGGCGCGCCGGCCGGAGTTTCTGTCGGCGTTGACCGCCGGCCGCGAGGTTATCGCCGTCGCCGGCGCCCACGGCAAGACCACCGTGACGGGGATGCTGGCCCTGACGCTTCTGTGGGCGGATCTGGATCCCAGCTACATCGTCGGCGGCGTGATGGCGAATCTGGGCACCAACGCGCGCGCCGGCAGCGGGCCGCACTTTCTCATCGAGGCCGATGAGTACCGCCACACCTTTCTGGCCCTGGCCCCGTCTGTCGCGGTGGTGACCAATGTGGAGTTCGACCACCCCGACTGTTTCCGGGATCTGGCGCACGTGCAGGAGGCCTTTGGGGCGTTTGTGCACCGGATCGTCCGGGGTGGTGTGTTGGTGGCCTGCGGCGATGATGGGGCGGCGCGCGCCCTGGCGGCGGACCATCGGGCCGGCGGGGGGCGGGCGGTGCTCTATGGCCTGGACCCTGCCGGGGCGTTGGCGTGGCGGGCGCGCGACCTGCGCCCCAACCGGCTGGGCGGCGTGAGTTTCACCGTTGAACGGGACGGTGCGCCCGTAAGCGAGCTCGCCCTGCGGATTCCCGGCGCGTTCAACGCCGCCAACGCGCTGGCGGCGCTGGCGGTGGCCTCGGAGCTGGGGGTGGAGGCGGCGGTGGCGCGCGAGGCGCTGGAGGCGTTTGAGGGCACGGCGCGGCGCTTTGAGATTCTGGGCGAGGTGGGGGGCGTGACGGTGATCGACGACTACGCCCACCATCCCACGCAGATCCGCGGCGTGGTGGCGGCGGCCCGGCGCCGCTATGCCCCGCGGCGCATCGTGGCGGTCTGGGAGCCCCACACCTTCAGCCGGGTGCGCGCGCTGCGCGCGGACTTTATGCAGGCCTTCGGTGACGCCGACCGCGTTGTGGTCCTGCCCATCTACGCGGCCCGCGAGCCGGACGACGGTTCGCTGACGGCGGAGGATCTGGCGCGCCAGATCGAACATCCCGCGGTAGTATTGGGCGCGGGATCCTTGGAGGCTGCTGTGGAGGCGCTGGCCGCCTCCAGCCGGCGCGGCGACGTGGTGCTGTTGATGGGCGCCGGCAATGAGACCATCGTGGGTCAGCGGCTGTTGGCGGCGCTGGCGCAGGGCGACGAACGGCTTGTCTGAGAGGGCGCCCCCTATGACCATCGCTGCAGGAGACACGGACTATGAGACGCTTAGCGCGGAGCAGACGGTGAGCTTGGCCTCTGGTGACGGGCTCGCCGCGGCACTGCGGAGGATCGCCGGCGCCCTGCCCGAGGCGGCGGCGCTGAACGCGCCGCTGGACCGCTATGCCTGGGTCGGGATCGGGGGGCCGGCCGACTGTCTGGTGGTGGCCCGCGAGCGGGCCACGCTGGTGCGGGCCGTCCGGCTCGCGCAGCAGGCCGGCGTGCCCTGGCGCGTCTACGGCGGCCTCACCAATGTCCTGGTGCCGGACACCGGGCTGCGGGGGCTGGTGGTGCTCAACCGGGCCCGCCAGGTGCGCTTTGACGACGGCTGCCGGGTGGTGGCCGACGCCGGTGCCAACGTGATCCCGGTGGCCCGGGCCGCGGTGGGGCGGGGGTGGGGCGGCCTCACCTGGGCCGTGGGCCTCCCCGGCACCCTGGGCGGGGCGGTGGTCAACAACGCCGGTGCCTTTGGGGGGGAGATCTCCCGCGTATTGACGGCGGCGGACGTCCTGCTCCCCGACGGGCGCGTGAAGCCGGTGTCGCCGGACTGGTTTGAGTTTCGCTATCGCTACAGCAAGCTGAAGGCGGCGGGCTGGGGTGGGGTGGTGCTGAGCGCGACGTTTCAACTGCGCCCCGGCGATCCGGAGCGCCTGGCGGCGAAGGCGGCGGCGTACACCGAGCGCCGCCAGCGCACGCAGCCTCCGGGCAGGACCCTGGGCTCGACCTTCAAGAACCCGCCGGGCGACTACGCCGGTCGGTTGATTGAGGCGGCCGGATTGAAGGGGGCGCGCTGCGGCGGCATCGCCGTCTCGGAACACCACGCCAACTTCCTGATCAACGCCGGCGGCGGCACGGCCGCCGACTTCCGCGCCCTGGTCGACCGGATCCAGAGAGCCGTCGGGGAGCAGTTCGGCGTGGTCCTGGAGCCGGAAATTGAGATGGTGCCCGATGAGAGACCGCCGGGCGCGGCCTCAAGCAGCTCGGAACCAGAAAGGACACACTAGTCGATGGGCAAGTTGAGAGTTGCGGTCATCTTCGGCGGGCGTTCGGGGGAGCATGAGGTCAGCCTTGTCTCGGCCCAGTCGATTATGAACGCGTTGGATCCGGATAAGTATGAGGTGATCCCGGTGGGCATCACCCGCGACGGCGCCTGGATTGTGGGGCGCAACCCGATGCAGGCCTTGCGCCAGGAGGACTTCTCCGCGACCCGTCCTGCGGCGATGTTTGCCGACCCCTCCAAGCAGGGGCTTTGGGCCGCCGTGGAGCGTGCCGGGGAGGAGGCCGGCCCCGCCGGCGGGGCGCACGCGCTGGCTCCGTCGGGGTCTGTGGGGCGCCTGGCGGCGCTCTCCCAGGTGGATGTCGTCTTCCCCGTGCTGCACGGGACCTTCGGCGAGGATGGGACGGTGCAGGGGCTTCTGGAGCTGGCGGGACTGCCATACGTCGGCGCCGGGGTGCTCTGCTCGGCGCTGGCCATGGACAAGATCGCCTTCAAGGACGTGGTCAAGTCGCACGGGCTGCCCACGGCGGACTACATCTGGGCGACCCGGACGCAGATCGAGGCGGAGCCCCGGGCAGTGATGGACGCGGTTGAGGCCCGGCTGGGCTATCCGGTCTTCACCAAGCCGGCCAATCTGGGGTCGAGCGTCGGCATCTCCAAGTGCAGCGAGCGGACCGCCCTGCGGGCCGGGCTTGACGAGGCAGCGCGTTATGACCGCCGGGTGCTCGCCGAACAGGCCGTGCCGGCGGCCCGGGAGATCGAGGTCAGCGTGCTTGGGAACGACGCGCCGCGGGCCTCCGTGCCCGGGGAGGTCGTCCCCAGCCGGGAGTTCTACGACTACGCGGCCAAATACCTGGATGAGGGCGAGCAGGCCTCCAAGCTTCTGATCCCGGCGCCGCTGGATGCCGCGCTGGCCGAGGAGATCCAGGCCATGGCGGTGCAGGCCTATCGGGCCATCGATGGTGCGGGGATGGCGCGGGTGGATTTCCTGCTGAACGCTGAGACCGGAGAGGTCTATCTCAATGAGATCAACACGATCCCCGGTTTCACGCCCATCAGCATGTATCCGAAGCTTTGGGCGGGGTCCGGCTTGTCCTATGGCGAGCTTCTGGACGCGCTCATCGACCTGGCCGTCGAGCGGCACGGGGAGAATGCCCGCTCCGAGCGGATCTACCGACCGACCTGATGGGTTGCGATAGCGAGTTGAACCACGCGGGGCCCTGCGTTTCTGCCGGGCACTGCTAGCGAGAGGAGAAGACTATGGGGCGGAAGACGCGCTACTACCGAACGGCAGCCCTTCTGGGGCCAACCGATCACCGCGCGGCGGTCAAGGCGCGGCGGCAGCCGATCCGCATCCGGATCCCGTGGCGGGTGGTACTCCCGCTGCTGGTGGTGCTGGGGCTGGCGTTGTGGGTGGGGCTGGGCAACACCTGGTACCTGATGTGGGACGATTACGCCGTCTCCGGCGCCTCCACCCCACATCTGCGCCGGGAGATCAAGATCGCCTCGGAACTCCTGGGCTGGCACCGTTTTCTGGTCCCCCGGGACGCGGTGGAGGCGGCGGTCCTGGCGGGCGTCCCGGCGGTCAAGGCGGTGAGCCTGCGCTGTCCGGTGCTGCCGCTGCCCTGCGAGATCGCCGTGGAGGAGCGCGTCCCGGTGTTGACCTGGCAGGTGGGCTCCGAGTCCTACTGGGTGGATCGGGACGGCGTCTTCTACCCGGAGCGGTTTGAGCGCCCGGATCTACCGTTGTTGCGCGGCCCGTTGCCGGATGCTGATGGCGCTTATTCGGTCTTATCGGTCTATGAGGGGCTGCGTGCGCTGGCCGCGCTGGGGGTATCGATAGATCAACTGGAGTATACGGCAACCCGCGGGCTGGTGTGGACCGATGCCGACGGACGCAGGATCGCCTTTGGGGTGGGGCCGCACATGACGGCCCGCTGGCGCGCCTACGAGACGGTGATGGCCCATCTGGCGGCGAGCGCCACCACCGCCCGCTCTATCGATGTGCGGTTTCCTGAGGGTGTCACCTACACACAAGAGATCTCCTGGTAGGGGGTGAGGCGTGGAAAGATCGGTAGTCGGGTTGGACATCGGAACGCACCGTATCCTCGTGCTGGTGGGCGAGATCGACGATCAGGAGGGCGTGCGCGTCGTGGGCGTGGGACGCGTGCCGGCTCGCGGGATCAAGAAGGGCGTCGTCGTGAATGTCGCGCAGGCCACCGCCGCCATCGCTGAGGCCGTCGAGCAGGCGGAGCAGAGCAGCGGGTATCAGATTGAGCGGGGCTATGTCGGTGTGACCGGCACGCATATCACCTCCCGCAACAGCACCGGCGTGGTAGGCGTCTCGCGGCGTGATCGGGGGATTGGCCCCGACGATGTCGACCGCGTCCTGGAGGCCGCCGGCGCCATCGTCCTGCCTCAAAACCAGGAGTTGGTCCATATCCTGCCCCGCAGCTATACGGTGGATGGGCAGGAGGGCGTCCGCAATCCGCTGGGCATGCACGGTTTCCGTCTGGAGGTCGAGGCGCACGTGGTGATGGCATCGAGCACGGCGCTGCAGAATCTGCGCAAGTGCGTCCAGGACGCCGGCATTCAGATTGGAGAGCTGGTGCTGACCAGCCTGGCCGCCGGCAGCTCCGTGCTATCGGAGAATGAGAAGGAGATGGGCGTTGTCCTGGTGGATATCGGCGAGGGCACGGTGGACATCGCCATCTTTATCGAGGGCACGGTGTGGCATACCAAGTCGCTGCCCTTGGGCGGTGAGTATATCACCAACGACATCGCCATCGGCCTGCGCCTGCCGTCCCAGGCGGCCGAAGCGGTAAAACTGAGCCACGGCCACGCTGTGGCCCAGCAGGTGGCGGAGGATGAGCGCTTCACGGTGTCTCCGTACGGTGAGGGGAACCCCGTGCCGGTGCCCCGGTGGAAACTGGCCGAGATCATCCAGGCGCGGTGCGAGGAGATATTGGAGAACGTGCAGCAGGAGATCAAACGGTCCGGCTATGACGGATTGCTGCCGGCGGGGCTGGTGCTCTGCGGTGGGACGGCTCAACTGCCCGGTATGCGCGATCTGGCCCTCTCCATCTTCGAACTGCCGGTACAGATCGGCATCCCCAAGGCTATCTCCGGCCTCACCGACAAAGTGAGCGGGCCCGATGCTGCGGTGGGGATCGGCTTGGTGAAATGGACGCCGATGTGGGAGGAAGGAGGTGGCTGGCGGACCGTGCGATCTTCGTGGATGAAACGAGCGACAGGTTGGGCCGCGGGGTTCTTCCGGCAACTACTTCCATAGGCGTGGACGGCGGCGCGCCGGGTCCCTAGGGGATATCGGCAGCTAGAGAGAGTGTTTTTGGCGGTCAGAAAGAGGGATGGTGATATATGGGATCGCGACAGGTGAGTTCAAGTTGGAAGAGCACGAGTTCGAGGAACACGAGCTCGACGGGATCGTCTTCAAGGGGTGCACGATTTGAGAGATCAGGAGGGGCTCAGGTGAACGGATTGGCGGAGAACTTCGCGCAGATTCGAGTGGTGGGGGTTGGCGGCGGCGGCAGCAATGCCGTCAACCGGATGATTGAGGAGGGGCTTCAAGGGGTTGAGTTCATCGCCGTCAACACGGACGCTCAGGCCCTGATGCTGTCGCAGGCGCCCAAGTGTCTGCGGGTGGGTGACTCGGTCACCCGCGGGCTGGGGGCCGGCGGCAATCCAGAGGAGGGCCGGAAGGCCGCTGAGGAATCGCAGGACGAGATCCGCGAGGTGCTCCAGGGCTCCGATATGGTCTTCATCACCGCCGGTATGGGTGGCGGGACGGGGACCGGGGCCGCACCGGTCATCGGCCGCATTGCCAAAGAGGAGGTCAAGGCGCTGACCATCGGTGTGGTGACGCGTCCTTTCACCTTTGAGGGGGCGAAGCGTCTTCGGGCGGCGTCGGAAGGCATCGAGGCGCTGAAGCAGGTGGTGGACACCCTCATCGTGATCCCCAACGATCGCCTGTTGGAGATCACCGAGAAGCGGGTGAGCCTGACGAACGCGTTCCGGGTCGCCGATGACGTGCTGCGACAGGGCATCCAGGGGATCACCGAGGTGATCACGGTGCCAGGACTTATAAACCTTGACTTTGCGGACGTGAAGTCGATCATGCTGGAGGGTGGGGCGGCGCTGATGGCGGTTGGGAAGGCCAGCGGTGAAAAACGGGCGATCGAGGCTGTTCAACAGGCCGTCTCCAGCCGCTTGCTCGACATCACCATCGACGGTGCGCGGGGCATTCTCTTTAACATCACCGGCGGCGACAGCATGACGCTCTTCGAGGTCAATGAGGCCGCCTCCATCATCCGTGAGACGGCCCACCAAGACGTCAACCTGATCTTCGGTGCCGTCATCGATGATGCGATGAACGAAGAGGTGCGGATCACGGTCATCGCCACCGGCTTTGACAACGACGGCCAGCCGGAGAGCGTGCGCCCTGCCGCCGCGCCGGCGCAGCGGCGCGCCGAGTCGGGCGATATCTTCAATGCTCAGGTCGCCGATCGCGACAACATCGAGATTCCTGCCTTCCTTCGCCGTCGCGGCTGAGTCATCTGCATCTGTTGGTCGCGCCCCTTGCCGGACCCGACGCACGGCGTCGGGTCCGGGGGCCGCGCCAGCCTGTCGCCGGAACGGCCGCCGCCACGTGCTCCGTGCCCTCGCCGTTTAGTGGTATACTGCTGGGGGACTGAGACGAGGAGAGGCCGATGATTGAGACACAGGGCTTGACGAAGCGCTTTGGGACGCTGACGGCGGTGGATGCGGTCACCTTGACCGTGGCGCCGGGTGAGATCCTGGCGCTTCTCGGTCCTAACGGCGCGGGTAAGACCACCACCGTCCGCATGCTCTCCTCCATCCTCCGACCTACCTCCGGCCGGGCCCGGGTTGCGGGGTACGATGTGGCCGGCCAGGGCGCCGACGTGCGCCGGCGAGTCGGTGTTTTGACCGAGGCGCCGGGGCTCTACACGCGGATGACCGGACGGGAGTACCTTGACTTCTTCGGTCAACTCCGCGGCCTGCCGTCGGCCGATCGGCACGCGCGGATCGATCGGCTCGCAACGCGGTTCCGGGTCGCCTCAGACCTCTCCCGGCAGTTGGGCGAGTACTCCAAGGGGATGCGGCAGAAGATCGCGCTGCTGCGCACGCTGCTCCACGATCCGCCGGTCCTGCTTTTCGATGAGCCGACGTCGGCTATGGATCCGGAGAGCGCGCGCCTGGTGCGTGACGCGATCCTGCAGATGCGCGCCTCGGCGCGCCACGCCATCGTGCTCTGCACGCATAATCTGCCGGAGGCGGAGGAGCTCAGCGATCGCATCGCTTTCATCCGCGAAGGTAAGATTCTGGCGCTGGGTACGGCGTCGGAGCTGAAGGCGCGCTTCCTCGGCCCCCCGCTGATGGAACTCCGCCTGTCCATCCCGCCGGGTACCGGACCCCTACCGGATATCAACAACGGCGTGCGCTCGACGGTCGCGCGTTTCGCCACCGTCGAGGCCACCGGTCGCGGGTGGTTGCGCTATCGGACGGATCAGGCGGCGACGGCGAATCCCGCACTGCTTGAGGCCCTGGCGCGCGAGGGCTATCCGGTCTTCACCCTGAGCGAGGTGCCGCAGAGCCTGGAGACGGTCTATCTGCACGTGATGGAGGAGACGGACGATGGGGGCTGATGCCGTACCCGCCGGACGCGTGCCCGAAAACCGCAGCGCCCCCGGATGGGTTGAGGCGGTGAGGCCTGCCCTGGTCATCGCGCGGCGTGAGATCCGCGACACCTTGCGGGACTGGCGAATCGTGGTGCCGATAGTGGGGCTGGTGGTGGGTTTTCCGGTGCTGGCGACCTTCGTTGCCGGCAGGGGGATTCTCTTCTTCGAGCGCTACGGCGGTGACCTCATCCTGGAGCGCCTGTTTCCTTTCCTGATGCTGGTGGTGGGGTTCTTCCCCACGACCTTC
>PWVB01000310.1 GCA_003562365.1 Anaerolineae bacterium | reverse complement strand
GGACGGTAACCTCGCCCTGCGCGTCCTGCCCAACCGTGACACTGTGGACGCTGAAGTCCTTGCAGTTGACCACCACACCGGTCAGTTCTTCGAGTGCCAGCAGGACGGCGTCGACGGGGCCGTCGCCGCACTGCCGCGTGGTGCAAACTTCGCGTTCGCCCTCGCGCAGCGTGAGGCATATTTCGGGCGTTCGGCCCGAGCCGCAGTGAACTTGGTACGAAACGAGCGACCACCGCTCCTCGAACGTGTGCATCTGCTGTTCGACCAGTACGGCAATGTCTTCGTCGTACACCTCCTTCTTCTTGTCGGCCAGATCTTTGAAGTCGTCGAAGACGCGCTGGACTTGCTCCGGGTTCAAGCTGTAACCCAGTGCCTTCACGCGGTCGGCCAGGGCAGCCCGGCCGCTGTGCTTGCCCAGCACCAGTTCGCTACGGGTAAAGCCGACGTCTTCCGGCCGCATGATCTCGTAGGTGGTCGGGTTCTTGAGCATGCCGTCCTGGTGGATTCCGGCCTCGTGGGCGAAGGCGTTCTGGCCCACGATGGCCTTGTTCCGCTGTACGTGGATGCCCGTGATGCCGGCGACCAACCGGCTGGTGGGCACCAGCCGGCGGGTGTTGATGCGCGTGTGGGCATGGTAGTAGTCGCTCCGGGTGCGCAGGGCCATGACAATCTCTTCGAGCGAGCAGTTGCCCGCACGCTCGCCAATCCCGTTGATCGTGCACTCGACCTGCCCCGCCCCGGCCTCGACGGCCACTAGGCTGTTGGCCACGGCCATGCCCAGGTCGTTGTGGCAATGGACGCTGATGACGGCCTTGTCGATATTCGGCACCCGGTTGCGCAGAATGCGGATGACGTTGTTCATCTGGGCGGGGGTTGCGTAGCCCACCGTGTCGGGAATGTTCACCGTAGTGGCTCCGGCGGCAATCGCCTGCTCGACTACCTGGCACAGGAAATCGGTTTCGGTGCGGACGGCGTCTTCGGGCGAAAACTCGATATTGGAACAGTATCCCACGGCCCGCTGCACCCCGGCGACCGCCCGCTCGACGATGTCGTCCTTGCTCATCTTGAGCTTGTGCTCCCGGTGGATGGCGCTGGTGGCCAGGAAAACGTGAATGCGCGGCTGCTCGGCATGGCGGACGGCTTCCCAGGCACGGTCGATGTCGGCCTCGCGGCATCGGGCCAGTCCGCAAATGACAGCCCCGCGGACCCCTTCGGCAATGGCGCGAACCGCCTCAAAATCGCCGGGCGAGGAAATGGGGAATCCGGCCTCGATCACGTCGACGCCCAATTCGACCAGCGCGTGGGCAATTTCCATCTTCTCGGCCAGATTCATACTGGCGCCGGGCGACTGCTCGCCGTCGCGCAGCGTCGTGTCGAAGATCGTGATCGGCCGACTTGCAGATTCGGATTGGGTAGACATTGGGTAGCCCTCAGTATAGGCCAGGGGTCGCAGTCAGGGAATATACGGCGGGGATAGCGCTTCGGGGGGCCGATAACCGTCGGACTTTCGCGCCTCTAGGAACAGTCAGTCCGCTTGGTCTGCTCGACTCCCGTTGCGTGAAAGCACGAATGGTCCCCTTTCTCCGGAAACAAAAAAACCCCGGGAACTTCGGCCCCGGGGTTCTGGTTCGTTTGGTCGGTTGGGTCAAGGCAATCGACGAACCCCGGGCCGTTCAGGCCGGGCCAAGTAACAACAAGGCTAGAAGGTTCGCGAAGGTCATGGTTCGTTCGGTGAATGACACGAATGCGGCAGTTAGTCGCCACTGACTCTACTATACCAGGTGGATTCTTGGCGGTCAAGCCCCAAAAAACCGCGACGAATTCGCGAATTCGCCAAGTGAACTGATGGTCAGCGGCCCCGAGCCGTCGCGAAGGCCACCGAGGCCCCGGCCCTCGCTGTTGCACAGATAGCCCCGACAGGGGAAACGCAGTGGGTTCGTCTATGGTGCCTCTAACGGGCATGTAAATAATCCCTCATAATGTCTTTTACTTATGCTGTTGGTGCCGACCCGCCCTTGAGCAAGGGTAGCGCCTTTTCCGAATGAAACCGGGCCAGCGACTTGTAATTACCGCAGCGACTGACTAAAATGAAAGTTAGGTCAGTTGTTCTGATGCATACACTTGCCATCTTTCACTTCGGCCGTGCTGGCCGAGGCGCGGGATGGGAGGGCACCATGTGGTCGGCGTAAGAGTCGCATGGCGAGGTTTGGGTTTGCCGACGTCCCGGCACAGCAGCCTCCGGTTTTCCGGCCAGCAACACTTTTCCGCGACCCACTTCGACGCAAGGACTTGTTCACACTCTCCTATGATCAACCCCGAAGCGAATCGCCCCATGTTTGAAGAGGCCACGCACATGCCTGTCGACCATCGATATCCACGGGCTGTGGTGAGGCATTCGTTGCCGGTGGCTGAGCCGGAGCAGGCCGTCGCGTCGACCTTCGACGTCGCGGTGTCATCCTTCTTTGGCCGAAAACCCACCATCGACCGGCTTCTGGCCGCTCTGTTGCTGATTCCCGGCCTTCCGATCATTGGGTTGCTGATCCTGGTCGTACGCCTGACCTCGCGGGGGCCGGGCATCTTCCGGCAAGCCCGCGTGGGCAAAGACGGTAAAGTATTTACCATGCTCAAAATTCGGACCATGCGCCACGATGCCGAAGACGGGCTCGGGGCAACTTGGTCCACGGTGAACGATCCGCGGTCCACGGTCGTTGGAAAGTGGATCCGAAAGCTGCACCTCGACGAGTTTCCCCAGTTGTTCAACGTGCTCCGCGGCGAGATGTCGTTGGTGGGCCCGCGCCCGGAACGCCCGGAGTTCGTTTGCGTGCTTGAAGAAGCGCTTCCCGGGTATCGCAACCGGGTTTCTGTCCGACCCGGTGTCACGGGTCTGGCTCAGTTGTGCCTCCCGCCCGATACCGACCTGTGTTCCGCCTGCCGCAAACTCTCGCTCGATTTGGAGTACGTTCGGTCCGCAACATTGGCAACGGACGTCCG
>PWVB01000012.1 GCA_003562365.1 Anaerolineae bacterium | reverse complement strand
TTGGGCGCAAGCCGTTATCTCCCCATCGAGGACGGTAATGGGCTTTGCTTGGATTTGGGACAGACCTCTGTCAAGCGCGCCGTGATGACCTTCGACCAAGGCACCCTCACCCGGATGCGCTGGCTACCGAGCATGCCGGTAGCGTGGCGCTGGCAGAACACCCTTCAAGCCCAGCGCGCGATCGATGGCCATGAGGTATTGGCCTTCGTTGTGGAAGCTATCGCCGATGCGCAGACCAGTGTTGAGAATCAGGACCTAGCACTCGCCCCGGAGGCGATGCTCAGCGTTGCCGCCTATGTAAGCGATGGGCATCTTCTGGGAAATGGACTCTATGCCCAGATGGATGGTCTTGCCGCCGATGTCCAAAGCCTAATCTCTGCTCGCGTTCGCCAGCTTTGTGGAGTCGACCTGTCCCTCAGCTTCATCCACGACGGGACGGCAGCGGCGGCTCTGCATGCAGGCGAGCCCAGCAGCGCGGTCATCGTCGTCGGCACCGCTTTAGGTGTAGGATTCCCCCCACCGACCAGTGGCGGTCTGCGCAGCCTCTCCCAGCATCTGGTCATTGAGGAGATCTGATTTCTTGAGCGGGGGCGGAATGCGCCCCTCGGCACTCAGGCCTGGCGCAGGTCTAATCGCATCTCGATGCGACGAAACGACTCTATGTAGTGCATAGCCATCAGACCCGACAGGTGCCGATCGTCGGCGGGTAGATTCTCCGTTTTGGTGTCGTGTGCAGGATATCGGGTGTGGAGGGCGTGCATCAGTGCTTGGGCCACCAGCCCTGGATCGCCCTGCTCGGTCTGCAGCACCAAACGCCCCAGCTGGAAGGCAGTGCGCTGGTAGACGCACCAGCCGCCACCACCATCGTCCAGTTCAATCTCCAAACAGGACAGACCGTCCACGTGCTTCAGCGATGACAACTCATCAAGCCAAGAGGGAACGCTTCGGCGACGTTCCAGCAAGTTCAGCGCCTGGTCCTCGTCTCCGTGCATAACTCGATAGCCTGGTGGTTCAGCAAGCGGGGGGCCGGGAGGCCGCCGCAGGATCAGCAATTCGCGCGTCTCCTCAAATCCCAGTTTTAGAAAGAGCCTGTGTGCCGCCACGTTGTTTTTGATGACTTCCAAGATCACGTAGTCCATGTCTAGCGCACGCGATTGACCGATCAGGTAGTTCATCATAGACTCCCCAGCCCCGTTCCGGCGTCTGACCGGCAGCACGCCCAGACGGGTAATCCAGCTGTGTCCAGGGCGCACGCCGAGCATAGCCAAGCCCAGGATCTCATCACCGGCATGTGCCACTACCGAGGAGCCCAAGTCGACGTCATAGTGATCGATGTAGGCCTGCAGCCGGGAGACGTTCATAGGCATCGGCACAATGTAGTCTACACGGGTTTGATTGTAGGCCGCGGTGAGAGCGTCGACGGTATATTCCGCCGCTGGTGTGAGTTCACACCCTGGCTCAGCCGTCAACTCGCAACCCGAAGCTGGTGCCGATGATCTGGATTCAAGTTTCATCTTAAGGAAGATATCCCTTCGATAGCTGGGCTCCAAGAGCCGCAATAAGATCTATCTGGACTGGGCATCGCTGAATCACGCAAGAAAAGCGTCGATTTCCTTAGCGAAGCTGCGTGCGTTGATCGGCTTGGAAAGATAGCCATCACACCCATAGGCCGCCGCCATTTCGGCCGCGACGTCCTGCGGCCACGCAGTCACGGCAACCAACGGAATATGGGCAAGCATCGAAGAGCCCTTGATGAGTCCCGCCACCGTCTGACCATCCAGATCAGGCAGACCCATATCGAGGAGAATCAGATCCGGCGGCGCCACCATCGCAGCCTTCAGACCGCTCTCACCGTCGTCCGCAACGACCACACGATAGCCACCGTGCTCCAGGAGCCGCCGCATCAGCCGCGACTGATAGGGATCATCTTCCAACATCAGGATGGTCTTCATCTTTCTTTCTCCTGGCTCTTGAAGTAGTCTGCGACCTTGTCGATCAGGTCCCGGACCTGGATCGGCTTGGCCAGATAGTCGTCACAGCCCCGACTCAGAAACCGCTCACGGTCACCGCGCATCGCCGACGCCGTCAACGCGACGATCCAGGTGCTGCAAAGCACAGCATCATCCCGCACTCTAGCGGCAACATCCAACCCATCCATCTCCCCCGGAAGCGCGATATCCAGGAGCACGAGGTCGGGTTGGTGGGCCTGGATCATCTGCCAGCCACTTTCACCATCCTCCGCGAGTAGCACGGTGTAGCCCTGTGTTCTCAGGATCTTCTCAACCAACCTTCGGTTATGATAGTGATCCTCAATATACAGGATGGTCTTCACAGCGTCCTCTTTAGAAGCGTCTCAATGTGCATCAGGAAGCTGCTACGATCCAGCATTGACTTCGACCAAATCGAGTCAAGGTTAGCATTGAGATAGTCGCGCGCGGCAACATCCAGGTCCCCTCGAGCGGTTCCCAGAATCAACGGCGCGTCCTGTGGTGGATGCTGGGACCGCAGCTGCGCGACCATCGCCTCACCGCTGACGTCGGACAACTCCAAATCCAGGATGATCAGGTCCGGCATTACTTCGTTCGCCAAATCGAGCGCCTCCAGACCCGAATTCGCCTCGTAGACGCGAAGATATGGGCGGGTCTCCAGGAGCCGTCGAATCAAGCGCGCCTCGGGCCCGTAGCTATCCACCACCAGGACGTGCAAACTCCTGTCCGTCCCAAACTCTGGCGCCGTCGAGGCCACAACCGCGTCTGCAGCAGGCCGATGGCTTGACACGTCGCGTTCCACTAGATCCACAACGTGGGTCGCTAACTCCTTGGCGCTGAAGCTTCCCTTCTGCCAAACTGACTCAGCATACGCTTCCAGCCTCCTACGCTCCTGCGACATCAAGGACTTGGCGGAGACAATCACTACTGGAATTCGTTGCGTTCTAATATCGGCTTTGATCGCGTCCAGGACCTCGAATCCGTCCATCTCCGGCATCATAAGATCCAGCAACACAGCATCAGGCTGGCGCTGGCGCACTAGTGCCAGCCCATCTTGGGGGCTATTGGCCTCAAAGACGCGGTAGTGACGATGGCTTCTCAAGAAGCGCTGAATAAGCCGGCTATCATAGGGATTGTCGTCAATAATCACGATCGTTGTGATGCGCTCGTCCAGTTCCTCCAACGTAGTTGCCAATCCCTCGGCTGGGCGGATGGCGGTCGGTGAGGGAACGGATAGATTTAGGATGTAACGGTCCTCAAGCGTGTATTTTTCAGCACTGAAAGTGTGCCCCGAACAATTGACAACGACTGACTCGTCAGCTTTGATCGTCCCTCCGTCCAATAGCCGCTCCAGCCCGGCAAACGCCACACTAGCGGCAGGCTCCATTGAGATGCCTTCAACGCGAGCCAGTTGACGCATTGCGCGGAATGCCTCGCCATCGCTAACGGCCACCATTGCGCCACCATAGGTGTCGGTGGCCCGTTTCAAGAGCCGGTAGGCCATCCCCGGTGCTCCGGTGGCCAACACAGTAATCAGACTGTCCGGCTGGTCAACCGGAATTGCATCGTCCAAGCCCTGTGCCCATGCTTGAGCCATAGGAGCGCAGCCCTTGGTCTGTACTACAGCGATCTTCGGCACGCGATCAATCAAGCCCGCCACGGCCAACTCCTCAAAGCCCTTCAGCACGCCCAATGGCCCGATTCCGCCAGAGACAGCCTGCACATACCAATCCGGTGCCCCCCAACGATCTGGCAATGACTGAGGCCACTGTTCGGCAATCTCAAAGGCGATGGTTTTCATGCTCTCTTTGCAGGGAATAGACTTGGCGCCCCCGTCCAATATCAGACCACGCCGTTGGGCAAAGCTTGCTGCAACCGCCTTGGCCTGATCGTAGGTGCCGGCGACCTTGATCACCTCAGCTCCATAGAGCGCCAGCTCGCGCATCTTTTCGGCCGGTACGCTGCTGGTGACGAAGAGCCACAGCTTGATCCTGCTCCGCGCGCAGTAGGCCGCGTACGCAACAGCGGCGTTACCCGTAGAGGCCAATACTACAGCATCAACCCCCTGGTCCCGAAGCGCACTCACGGCAGTCGCAGCCTGACGATCCTTAAAGGAGCCCGTTGCATGTCGTCGTTCATCTTTGATCCATATCCCACCGTGGCCAACCTCTCGCGCCAATCCCTCGGCCCGGGTGAGTGGTGTCCAACCCTCACCCATCGTCACGGGTTCAAATCCTACCGGGAACGGATAAAGCTCGGCATAGCGCCACAGAGTGTAAGCTCTCTGCTTGAGTTGTGACGGCCAATCAGCAGGCAGACCGTCAAGATCGTAGACAGCATCGAGCCATGAGCCGCCGCATCCAGCACAGACTACGGTGTAGGGATCGGGCGCCATTCGCAGCCCGCAGTCAAGACAACGCACAGCCGTCAGTAGCGTCACCAAATCACTGCACCGCCCTATCGGCAAAATGGCCTACCGACTGATCCGTGTAAGGCGGTTGCTGATTGAAATTGCCGACCGCTAACCACACGTCAAACCTCCGCCACCGGCAAACAGACCGTGAAGGCGCTCCCTCGTCCGACCTCGCTGGTCACTGATATCTCACCGTCGTGCAGATCCACCAGATGCTTGGTGATCGCCAGGCCCAGCCCTGTCCCCTCTGCACGTCGTGTGCTGGAGCCGTCCACCTGGTGGAAACGTTCGAAGAGATGCGGCAGCATCTCAGTGGGGATCCCCACCCCCGAATCAACCACCTCAATACAAACGCGCTCCATTGTCGGATTGTGGTCAGCGCGCAGATGAATCTCTCCGGCTTCAGTGAACTTCACTGCATTGGACAGCAGATTGTTGAGGATCTGAGCCAGGCGAGCGGGATCGGCCATCACTCGCGGCAAAGGCATGTCAACAGAGACAAAGATTTCCACTGGTTTCACCATTCTGTGCAGTAGTCCGAGGTTGTGCGCACGAGCCTCCTCCAGAAGTGGCAACACGTCGACAGGCTCCTTGTTAAGGGTCAGACGCCCTGCCTCGATCTTCGTGAGATCCAGTACGTCGTTGATCAACCGGAGTAACTGCTTGCCGTTCTCAAAGATGGCCTCCACATCCTCCTGCATATCGGGCGTCAGTTCGCCATCAATGCCCATCAGCATCACCTCAGCATAGCCGAGGATAGAGTTGAGCGGCGTACGCAGTTCGTGGCTCATATTGGCCAGGAACTCACTCTTCAGCCGGTCAATCTCTCTCAGTCGTGCTGCCGCCTGCTGGATCTCCTCAAAATAGCGTGCGTTTCGCAGTGCAATAGCGATCTGAGCCGCCAACGCACTAAAGACGTCAACATCCGACGCCGCGAACCGACTCGGCGTGCTATCCTGAACGTCGAAGACCCCGATCAGCTCATCACCGACCAGCATCGGAATCGCCACCTCGGATCGTGTCTCCGGCAACAGTGGATTAGGCAGGAAGGTCTCGGCCTGCCTGACATCATCGACCAGCTGAACCTCTCCAGTCCGAGCGGCCTTTGCTACCAAACTGGGCTCCTGGTCCAGCGAGATGGCGTGGTTATGCTGCCGCATCAACCGTCCGGCCTCTCCTGAGCCTACCTGCATAACAAGCTCCTCTCGATCGGAATCGAGTGTGTAGACGTGCAGATGGTAGAGTCCAAACCGCTCTCGAAGTAGGGGCACCACCGACTCAAGGAGCGCTGTCGGATCCAGTATCGCCGTCACCTGTGCCGAGACATCAGCCGCGGTCCGCAATTGCAGGGCAAAACGCCGCATCGCGACCTCTGCCGCCTTCCGATCGCTGATGTCGCGTACGAAGATCGCCACCGCAATCGGCTCGCCATTCTCCCCGTCAACGGTGAAGACTGTCAGCGCTGCCTCGAACGAGGAGCCATCGGCGCGCACCTGAGTCGCCTCACCCTGCCACCCCCGTTCTCCGGCTGCTGGCAACACCTCCGTGACCAACACAGCAGCGTCATCGCTAGGCCAGAAATCCGCCAAAGACGCCTCGCCCATCTTATCCGCGGCGAAGAGCCGGCGAGCGGCGGGATTGGCATACGTCACAATCCCAGAGAAATCCGCTAGCAGGATCGCATCCACCGCGTTCTCAGCCAGAGCCTGAAACCGAGCGATCTCGCGGCGCCAGCGCTTACGCTCGGTGATGTCGCGGGTAATCGAGACAACGCCCCGGGGCCGGGGCTCCGGCTCTTCGGTTGCGTCCCACAGCAATGCCGAGCTTTGCTCTGCGTCAAAGGTGCTGCCGTCCTGACGCAGCATCGTGCATTCCAGAACATCGGCCTGCCCCGTCTCCAGTGCGCGGCGTACATTCTCAGCCATACGCGACCAACTCGATTTGGTCACCAGCGCCATAGCGTTTTGGCCCAACAAGGCATCTCGACTCTCGTAGCCATGCAGACGCACACCAGCCTCGTTGATATCTATGATGTGCCCCATCATGTCGGTCACCATAATGCTCTCCGTCATGGCGTCGAAGACAGCCCGTACCGTCTGAGCTGCACTCCTGAGCTGCTCCCGAGTCTGGTTCTGTTGCTCAAATAGCATCGCACTGTAAAGCGCGTTCGCCAACTGCCCGGAAAAGGTGAGTAGAACATCGATATCAGACCGCTGAAAGTAACCAAGCTGATCAGACTGCACATCAAAGACCCCCAGGACCTGATCGCCCATCACGATTGGCACGGCGACTTCGGACTTCGTCCTGGGCAGCAGTAAGTTGGGCAGAAAGTCTGGAGCCGAAGCCACATCGTTGACCACAACCGGCTCTCGACTTCGAGCGGCTCTAGCGACCAGACTCCGCGGATGGTCCAATGGAATCGCATGACCCTGCTGCAGCATAATGTTACCAATTCGTCCGTAGCCGGCCTTGAGCACCAACCGATCTCCCTCCAGGACATAGACGTGGGCGTGGTAGAGCTCAAACCGCTCCTTGAGAAGTGGGATCGCCGTTGCCAGCAGTCGATCAGGGTCCAGTATAGCGCCGACTTGCTCAGCAATCTCCGCCGCCGTATGAAGCTGCAGGGCGAAGCGTTCGCGCACGGCCTCGGCCTGCTTGCGATGAGCAATGTCGCGAACGAAAACACAATTATACTCCTGATCCCCATACTCGAGGTAGTTCGCCGTCACCTCCACTGGGATCAGCTTGCCCTGTTTGGTACGGTACTCGGTCTCGATGGTGAAGCGGCGGTCCTGCTTAACTTTGCGCCAATGAACAGCCCATACGCCGGGGATCATATTAGGATCCAAGCGAGAGATCGACGGCAAGGCGAGCAATTCCAGTTCTGAATAGCCCAGCATAGTACACATCGTAGCATTCACGGCGCGCAAAGTGCCATCTGGACGAATCCACAGGATCGCTGCCGGTGCGTGATCCACTGAAAACTGCGTCAGACTGAGCTGATCACGCAACTGCGCCTGCTGCAATGCTTCAGCACCCTGCTCAGCCAAGACCTGAAGCCGAAAGCGGCGCGAATCGTCGAGCATCAGTGGCTGCATATCCAGTACGCCCAGGAACCCCATCCACCGACCGTTCGCCCTCAAGGGAAGCAGCAGGAGGCTGCGCACCTCAAGACTGGACAGTTGGGACATTAAGTCGCGCGGGATGCACGGATCATCCTGTAGCTCCGGCGCAACGAAGGCCTCACCCTCCGCCACCAGCTGAAAGAGTGAGGAAGTCGCAGTCGGCAAGCGCGTTCCCATCTTCAACTCAGGCAGTGGGGCCTCAGGGGCCGTCGAGGAGACTCGGGCAATTTCAAGATAGGAATCAGTAGGGGAGGCTACGAAGCGTGCCAGGATCACCAACACCTCCCCGCCTTTGGACGCCTCAGTCAGCAGTCCATCCAACACTTCAGCCTCGGTCTGGGCTCCGGCCAGCAACTCACCAATCTCCAGGCGCACTTGCGTCTCATGCAGGTTTTGCTCGATCCGTTCGACAAACCTCGCGTTCTGCAATGCGACGGCAATCTGCCCGGTCAAGGTGAACAAGATATCCTGATAGCTAGGAGGAAAGGAATTCTTTACGTCATCCTGGACATCGAACACCCCCAGCACCTCATCGCCCACTACCATGGGTAGTGCAATCTCAGATTTCGTCTTGGGCAATAGTGGGTTAGGTAGGAAATTCGGTGCCTGACTGACATCCGGCACCATCACCGGAACGCGGGTGCGGGCAGCCTGAGCCACCAGGCTTCGCTCTGCATCTAACGGAATCCTGTGTCCGCGTCGAAGCATCATCTCGCCAGCTTCTCCGTACCCGGCACGCAAGCACAATTCCTTGCGTTCAGCATCTAGTGTGTAGACGTGGACGTAGTAGAGGCCGAATCTCTCCTTCAGAAGCGGAATAACGGTGTGGAGCAACCTGTCCGGGTCGAGAATCGCACTGATCTTCCTGGTGATCTCTGAGGCGATCTCCAGCAACACAGCAACGGAGCGTTGCCTCATCTCAGCATCTGGGGGCCTCGGCAACGCACCGCTCGAATCAGAGCTGTGATCGACCACGTCAGAGGAAACCAAGGTACCTGTCGAAGGGTTTTTCTGCTCCGGCTGGTGACTCATAGCTGCCCATCCTTATAGGTCGCAAGAGGCGCCACGGCCCTCATATGACCATTCACGCCAAAGTTAGGGTCGATCCACCTACGTTTGGAAGACTAGAATATACTCATGCTTAAAGACGTAGAATCCCGAGACTAGCGCTCGATAGCGCCACAACGCCTGCTGGGAACGCTTGGCTCGAGTTCTGTCCAGGTTCTTGACCACCACGCTTTTAAGGCGGCACCCTTGTTCCATCACAGCCTGCATAACATAAAAGCCTAACGGAATCCAAGCGCCATCCTGATATTTGTCGCCAATGACAACAACCAGATAACGACCCGGTTCCAGTACTTTGCGGGCTCGCGACACAACGTCTGCGAAACTCTCAATGAAGGCTTCAACATCTGGTGCATTGGAGAGGTCCCGTTCGCCGTCGCTGAAGCAGATGATGTCATGGTAGGGGGGATGCAGGATTAAGAGCTGGACCTGATCCACATCGTGAGCTCCCAACAGTGCCCGAAAGTCTAAGGTGGTACTGTCAGCAGTCACCAGCGTGGTCGTGACCCCAAAAGGATTGGGTTCCTCTGCAACCCTGCAGGACGCCTGTGCGACAACCTCCGCATTTAACTCGATGCCCAAGCCGTGACGCCCCAAACGGCGACACTCGATCAAGGTCGTGCCGCTGCCGGCAAAAGGGTCAAGGACCCAGTCACCGGCTCGAGTATAGCGAAGCATCATCTGACGCGGTATCTCCGGGATGAAGTTCCCCCAGTACCACGCCTCATGAGCACCCGAGGCGTCCCGGCGGTCCACTAACCAGAGACTATCCGTCCGGATGGTGTCATACTCCTTCCAACGATTCAGGTTGATGTCATTCACCACACTTCTGCGGACCTCTGTGAGGCTCTTCCGCAAGCGCTGCAGATAATAGTGCGCCCGGCGCAGTGTACGAGCCTCCAAGATCTGCTGCAGCTGTTCGAGCAGAACGTTCCGACTGAAAGCCGCTCCTGGGTCGTTGGGCTCGACTGATGGAAGGAGGGCAAAGCCCTCATTAACAGACGTTATAGGCATGTCCATAATGTCCCGACGTAGCCCAGCTACCCGGTCGCGCAACGAAGGGAGTTCCGTCTCGCTCAGACAGGCGTCCAGAAAGGTGCAGAGCGCATGCCGATCAATATCGACATACGGACGTCCGGAGTCTCGATTGCTCAAGCGCATTGTCGTCAGTACGGATCTGCAGCCCCATTTATGGCCCGAAGTCGCGGTGCTTAACGAACAGATCGGCGTGCAATCCTCAACGATTTATAGCGGCATTCCCGTAGAAGTCAATTTATCTCAATGTCCGTTTTCTTACACTGGACACTCCGGAGACCTTTAGTACACTTATCCGTGGACACCCCAAGGACCAGGAAGAGAAGAAAGGAACGCATAATGCCACAACCGACGGTGGCGCCTTATGGCGCCTGGGCTTCTCCCATCACATCGGATCTTATCGTCTCGGCGACAATCCGACTTGGGGCGATCTTTGCCGATGGCGACACCATATACTGGCTTGAGAGCCGTCCCACTGAGGGAGGACGCTGTGTGATCGTGCGTCAAGAGCCTGATGGAACAACAACGGATGTGACACCAGCCCCTTTTAGCGTCCGCACCCGCGTTCACGAGTACGGTGGCGGAGAGGCAGTCGTTCATGATGGCAGAGTCTATTTCTCCAATTATAACGATCAGCGGCTGTATCAGGTGCAGCCGGGCCAGCATCCTCAGCCGGTAACCCAGCCGACCGCATTAAGGTACGCCGATGGCGTGGTGGACAGCGACCGGGATCGCATCATCTGCGTACGTGAGGATCATCGCGAGTCAGTTATGACGACCAACCGTGGCGAGCCAGTCAACGTACTGGCGTCCATTGCACTTCGAGACGGGACCCAGGAAGTACTGGTCGCCGGAAACGATTTCTACGCCAGCCCCCGACTCAGTCTTGACGGTAAAAGACTAGCCTGGCTCACCTGGAACCATCCGGATATGCCGTGGGATAGCGCAGCGTTGTGGGTTGCCGATCTAGACGCTCAGGGAGCCTGTGTTAACATTCGTCACGTTGCCGGCGGACCTGGAGAGTCGATCTTCCAACCCGAATGGTCGCCGGACGGAGTGCTGACCTTTGCCTCGGACCGTACAGGATGGTGGAACCTCTATCGATGGGAGCCTGACAACGAGACCAACGACGAAATCCGCGGCCTGGTACAGATGGAAGCCGAGTTTGGGCTGCCCCAATGGATCTTCGGACTGTCCTCATATGCCTACATATCTCCCTCACGCATTGTCTGCGCTTACCGGCTGGAAGGCACAGACAGGCTGGCGATCCTGGACGTGTTCAACGGTACCCTTAGCCCGATCGAAACGCCTTACACCAGCATCAGTGGCCTGGTAGCAACGCCTGACCAGGTCATCTTCCGCGGCGGAGCGCCGCGGAAGGTTGCCTCGCTGATTGCAGTCAACCTCAACAGCGGAGAACACAGCGTGATCAAACGTAGCGCCTCCCTTGACCTTGACGCCGGCTACCTCTCGATGCCCGAGGCCATCTCCTATCCTTCCGAGAAACGGATTGCCCACGGGCTTTACTATCCTCCTACCAACAAGGACCATATAGCCCCTGCAGGAGAGAAGCCTCCCCTCCTCGTATTCAGCCACGGGGGGCCTACCGGTGCGACCTCCAGCGCCCTCAGCTTGCGCATTCAGTTCTGGACCAGCCGGGGTTTTGCAGTACTTGACGTCAACTACGGGGGAAGCACCGGCTATGGGCGTGACTACCGAGAGTCGTTAAAGGGCAGGTGGGGTATCGTGGACGTTGACGACTGCGCCAACGGCGCGCGCCACCTTGTGAACCAGGGCCGGGTAGATGGAGCACGGCTTGCCAT
>PWVB01000065.1 GCA_003562365.1 Anaerolineae bacterium | reverse complement strand
GGGTGGCGGCCAATTCCGATCTCAAGGTGTCCTATACCATAATCACTTCTTACCGACGTCATGGAACATGGCCGTCGAGGCGCGGATCCACTACCCGTCATACGGCGGTTACGGCAGTGATGCCATTCAGATGATGGCGGGCGCCTATGCAGGTGAGCGTACCTGCTATGATGGGTGGAACGGTCACCATCAGAATCACGCCACCTTCTGCCCCACCGCGCCGCCACCGAACTTCTGGGGATCGCACGGCTTTGGCAATGCCGGTTTTCGCGATGCCACTATGCACAACGGTAGCGAGTGGATTGGGTATCGAGAGCAGCCTGCCAATCTGCACAGCTGGCTGATCGTCCGCTACGAGTACACTGCGGCCACCGGGTTGTGGGAGATGCGGGTCTGGCAGACCAATGACACCCCCAGCAACCCGGGCCAGCCCTACCAGGATACACTTCCCACCGGAGTCTGGACGATGACGCGGAGCCTGCGCCCCACCAGCATCCGGATCGGTCACCCCATCTATTTCACCGGCATCCAGAACTGGTGGGGACCGGGGACCTGGACGCAGCCGGAAGTCGACTATATCCGGGTGTGGACGTGGGATACCGCCACGCCAACACCGACGCCCACACCGACCGCCACCCCGGCACCGTCCAGCCTGCGAGTGCGTGCCAGGGATACGCACGGAGCACCGGTGGTGGTGCCGCATCTGGGAGGCTGGCGGGAGCTGTGGTACGGTCAGGTCCAGACCTTTGCCCTCTGCTCAAATTGCAGCCAGCTCACTGCGCCGAGCCCCGCCAACCTCGACGATATCATCAGTTGGGGCGGGTTCATCTCCTTTGGTGACGGCTGGACGCTGGTCGAAGTGCAGGCCTCGCCTGGGGCTGATTTATCGTATCCGGGCGCCGGGGCCAACAGCAGTTACGACGGCTGGACCTCCCCGTGGGTCGGCGGTGACTACGACATCGTCTATGTTCTTGAGTCCCGCGCTACGCCGACGCCCATCCCCACGCCTACATCCACTCAAACGCCGATTCCAACTCAGACGGCCACGCCTACGCCCAGTCCGACACCGACAGCTACCCCTGCCGCTGCTCTGGAACTGGTGGTCCAGGATCGCCACGGCCAGCTGCAGACGGTAGATCAAATTCAGCGCTGGACCTACGGAGGCTATGTGCAGCTCTGCGTCAGCTGTGTCTCGGCCCTGACACATGCAACATCAACGGAACGCAGCCTCGGTATGGTGGCCAGCCCTGCTTCTGATCAGGTTGTCCTGGGGGTGACGCCGTCGGCGCCGGGGGGATCGGCGTTGGGGAGTTCCGGATGGCAGTGGCCGCTTCGTTGGTGGGGGCTGCGCCGAATCGATGTGATCGTGGCCACTGTGACCCCATCTCCATCTCCATCGCCGACACCGACGCCTCAGGCAACGCCCACGCCGACACCAACGCCGGGCGGGTACCACATCCAGATTCCGATGGGCAGCGTCTTTGTTCACGTCTACGAGCCGGGCATGACCGTCGCAGAGCGTCACGATTATCCGACCGATATGCCGGTGGCGCTGGAGATCCAGCGCTGGGCGGGGCTGGCACCGATCTTCCACACTGATGCGGGTGCGCAGGTGCAGATGTGCCGGGTGGATGGGACCTGTTACAAGGGTGAGCTGATGACTACCCACTTCGAGGTTTCGCAGGTCAGGAACGTCACGGGTGCGACCCCGGTGTTTGATTACAGCGGTGAGATGACGGTGCAGTATCAGCGCCCTCACAGCCTCGGTGACACAAACTACGATGTGGATGAGCATATGTGGCTTCTGGTGCTGAGCCAGGGTGGGGCGATGCCGTCCCTGCCGGAAGCCAGCGTCCGGATTGTGGCCCCGCGCGGGGTACCCGGTACCTATCGCGTCGACGGCGTACTGGCGCTGCGGGCAACCTGGTTTGAGCCTTTCCCCTTCACCTACGAGTGGACGCTGCCCGTTAGCTTTTACGCCGCTGTCAAAGCGCCCTATCCGCAGGTGCACTAAACGACGCAAGGAGATGAGATATGCTTGGACAGGCACATATGGCTTTGGGAGCGGCATGCGGTCTGGCGCTGATGGGCGTGTGTCCCTGTCAGGAGCATGCGCTGTGGACCCTTCCTGTGGCGCTGGTCGCCGGTGGACTGCCAGACGTCCTGGACTGCCGAAACGCTGCAGGACGAGGTGCGCTGGCCCTGTCCTGGTCGGGCATAAGCGCGGATGCGGGGCGCATACGGCGCGGTACGCGCAGGGTCGGCTGTCTTCAGAGTATACTGCGGCTTGCTGCCGGTCATCTACTGCTCCTGCCGCGAGTCCTGGCCGCACTGTGCCTCGACCTCATCGCGCGCACCATCCCGCACCGGGGACTGACGCACTGGGCCTTGACCTGGCTGCTGCTCTCGATTATGGTCCTCACCGGTATCACGATGTTCAGCCCTTCAGCCCGGGTCGTGGGGCTGGCCTTCTCCGCAGGTTACCTGAGCCACATTCTGGGCGATATGCTAACGCTGGGCGGCGTGCCCGTGCTGGGGCCTTTCTGCCGCCGCCGCTTGCATCTGCTGCCCAGAGCCTTGCGCTTTCGGTTTGACGCACCTGTCCAGTGGCTGATCGTTGCAGGCGCCTGCGGCGCGGCGTGGTCAGTCGGCAGCTTGCGCCTCCTGGAGCTCCTAGGGGACCTGCTGTGAGGGCGGTGGCACAGCTCCGGGACTTGCTCGGCGGACGCACCCGGGCCGCGGGGGCCGCAGCGCTGGCGCTGGTGCTGCTGGTCACCGTCTATCTGGACCGGGGACGGGCACCGTTGGTATCGTTGCTGCCGGGGATCGGACTGGGCGCCGTGGGCTTAGGGGCGGCGATTTTGGCGGGCTGGCGATATCTCCGGCGGCGCAGGGCCGATGGGCAGGCGAGGCGCAACGCTGAGATTGCAGCGCAGGGCCGCCTCTGCCTGGTGCTGCCGCCCCGCGGTGAGAAGGCCGTGCCCTGGAAGACGGTCC
>PWVB01000380.1 GCA_003562365.1 Anaerolineae bacterium | reverse complement strand
TACAATATGATCCCATACTTGCCAGAGGAGGTCAATTTCCCACATTACCTACTGGTACAGGTTTTTGGGGTAATATCCTAGGTTTGGAGATCTTTACTTGGATCTGTATGTCAATCAACCGTCTCTAAAAAAGTGTCAGGTGGCTAGGTTTAAGAAAATAGTCAGGTAATAGCGTCTTCCAGATAAGTCAAGTCTAGCACGAGAGGTGTGCAAGCAGAACAGCGCTCAAAAGAGAAAAAGCGCTGCACAAGGCTATGAAAAGGTCAGAGAGGAGCGGTGACCGTCACTGCGCAACGGGAGGAGTCACAGTCACCCTGGTCGGTGAAATTGCGACGTCAAGCATCATCATCTACTGCGACTTGGACAGCGTGACACATCCCGGGCTGATTCCCAGGATATGGGTGCGACGTCAGGAGGGCATCTCCGCGTCATAGGTGCATGCGAGGTAATCCAGAGCCGGGCAGTGGGCGGTCGGGCGGCACTCAGGACCTAGCGAGCCTGCTGTACCTTGTGTGGGTCGAAGGGGATGCCGTGTTGGTAGAAATGGAAGCAGATGCGAATGGTCTTGTGGGCGGCATGGATGACCGCCGCACCGTGCCCCTTGCCCCGCTGGTGGACCAGCTGTTTGGCCCGCCGAATGGCGGGACACCCTAGGCTGGCCGCGAGGCCCATCTGGAAGAGCACGGCCTGCCCGTAGGATTGGCCTTGCTTGGTGAGATGGCCGCAGCGCCGCCGATCGCCGCTGTGGTCCTGAACGATATCGAAGCCGGCCAGGGCCCAAACTTGATCGGCGATCTGCAAGCGACCGGGATCGCCCACCAAGCCCGGGTATGTCAATGTGCGGGCGTGATAGGGCCACCGATATGGAGAGAGCGTTATTAACGTTTGCACTTGCCAGGCCATAGGGTGGCAGATGGCCTCGTAGTGTCCAGTGGCTTGTTACGTGGGTGCTCTTTACGTGTGTTGCCGTCGTTAGTATGTTTGAGGTAGGAGCGGGAGCCACCAACAAATGTCAATAACGCAGTGTCCCAGGGTCTGGACTACTTCCGCGATTAGCGCAGCAGTGGCTTAGTGGAGGAGCTCAACAACCGGGTCAAAACCATGTTCCAACGCTTGTATCTGGATTTGGAAGGGTATCGCCGATTTGACTCCTCAGCCCCCTAGATATGGACTTATCCGGCGAAATCCCAGAGAGCCTACCTGGTTAAATTGTTGAAGTTCATTAGTGGGGATGGGAATGCCGTAAATACCTATGGTAGGTACATCCTCCAAGACAATAGGATGCTGGTATACCCGACCATCTTATAACTCAAATTCAGTTTCAGTCACTCCGACAACCATAACCTGTCTCATCCCCAACTCGGATTATTGCACAGGTTTTTGATAGCTTCAAGTGGATTACGATAGGTAGCCGATTAACCGTCTTTGCCTTCATAGGGCTGGTAGGGATCGAGTTTCTCCTGAATATACGTCCGCCCGGTGAGGCTTGGCGGCGAGGACTTGGCGCCGTCCTCCAAGACTTCGTAGATTACGATACGGAAGATTGCACGGGCCGCGTCCTCCCAGGAGGGCAGAGCGTAACGCGTCATAAGGTAGCTTTGCTGCGTTGGGCCGCTCACCCATGGATCCATCACCTCAACATCGTTCTCATACCATCCGATCGCGCGTACCCAGTGCTGTTGTGGAGTACCACCGGGGCGGAAGTCAACGTGAATCGCCGCAAACTGGTTCTCCTTTTCCAGAGCCTCCTCCAGCCGTTTGGTCGGAGCGGGTCGTGTGCGCGCGTCGATGTAGGCCACCATCTTGACCCCAAGAGCGCCCAAAGAGTCAAAAACGAATAGGTTGCGCTCCCGGGGCCGATCACGTGAAGCGACAAACCCCCGGTTTCGAGCCAGCCAACGATTCAGGCGCGGTGGATCCGGCGGTATCCCATAAATATCTACGCCGCTGTCCGCCAGCCCAGATGCCACCGAGCAGACCAAACAACCATTGGCGCCAATAGTCGTGCTACTCTCGCCTAGCATCACCCGCTGCCAACGATCATCCAGCTGTGAGTACATCATATAGGCTATCTTATCCCTCTCCATATGCGCTCCAGTAGCTCGACGCCATCCGTCTATCTGGCACCGATGATAGCCCATCGCCGCCAACGCGCAAGTGTGGGATTCCGCAGCAAGTCGATAGGGCAAAACCAACCCAAGCAAGCACCCGCACTTAACCCACAAAAAACGACATCTCCTGCGCAATGATTGTATGTTACTGAACCACTAGCTCAGGGAGGCTGCCGAGCCTGTCAGGACGCGCTGATTCGCCAGCACACCGGCTTGATTCACGCGGTGCTGCGCCGGGTGGCCCACGCTGGCGTACCGTACGCTGACCTGGTTCAGGTGGGGCGGTTGGCGCTGTGGCGGGCGGTGCGTCAGACCCACCGGCCGGAGGGCTATCTCCCCGCGCCGGAGCCGCCGGATCCCTGGACCCATCCGCGGGTGCACGAGGCTCTGCTGACGGCGGTGCGGCAGCTCCCAGACCGGTTACAAGCGGTGCTGAACGCCACCTACGGGTTGGACGGCCGGCCGCCGGGCAGCCGGGCCCCGTTGGGCCGCCGTTGGGGCCTGAGTCGCGAACGCATCCGGCAGCTGCACGATCAAGCCCTGCTCCCTTACGCCATCCGGGCAGCCGTGCCCAGCTGTACCGGCTCTGCGCACGGGAGTCCCGCACGGCGTATCTTCAGGCGTTACACGCCCACTGCGAAGGGCAGCGGAGGCAGCATGCGCCCGGCTTCCTGGAGGTCTTTCCCTGGGAGGCCCTCCGCCCACATCTGCCGCTCCCGATGGCGCCGCTGGCGGAGGGGCCGCCGTGGTCCGGACACCAGTGCCGCTCCCACTATCAGTACATCGAGCCGGAAGCCGCGCTCTCTCTGGAAGACTGGAAAGGCCTGGATGCGCTCTATCTGATCCTGCGGCGCTTCGATTTCACCGCCTGGCGGACGCTCTTCGCCCAACGCTTCAC
>PWVB01000493.1 GCA_003562365.1 Anaerolineae bacterium | reverse complement strand
GAACAAAACAGGGATTAGTGCCTTAAACACACGAAACCGCCATAAAAAACAAGAAAACGGTGAGCCGCTTACTTGCGTGATCACCCTCTCCCTCTGGGCTGAGGTTTACCCATATTTTGTTCTGGACACAATGAACGAGACCGTGTATAACTTGTTGCGTGAACGCCATTGGAGGCAAAAAATTCAGCGACGAAATAATCGCGCGGATTACGCAACTGTTGGCGGCGGATCCTGCAATATCGCGCCGTCGGCTCTCGTTGCAGGTTTGCGAGTGGCTCGATTGGCGCAATCGCGTTGGCCGCCTGCAGGAGATGAGTTGCCGCAAAGCGCTGTTGGAATTGCATCGGCGAGGCGTCATCCGTTTGCCGCCATTGCGCAAGCGCTACGCATTTCGCGAAGCGGTGCGGGATGCGGTTCCACCGCCCCTTGCGAATGTCGAATGCAGTCTGAAGGAGCTGGGCGAGCTTCAAATCGTTCGTGTTACCTCGAACGTTCTGTCGAAGCTGTGGCGAGGGATGCTGGACGCGCACCATTATCTGAAAAGCGGCCCATTGTGCGGAGCCCAGTTGCGCTATCTTGTGCGCAGCGAGCACGTCGGCTGGATCGGAGGGTTGAGTTACAGTGCTTGCGCCAGGAGGGTGGAATGCCGGGACGCCTGGATTGGTTGGGTCGATCGGGAACGGGCACGCAACCATCCCTTGGTGGTGAACAACAGTCGTTTTCTGATTCCGCCCACGGTTCGGGTCAAGTGTTTGGCATCGAGGATTTTGGCTCGTTGCCAGTTGCGAGTTGCCGAGGATTGGGAAGCGGTATATGGCTACCGTCCTGTTCTGCTGGAGACGTACGTGGAGCGGGGGCGTTTCGCCGGCACCTGTTATCGTGCGGCCAATTGGTTGCATGTAGGCGCTACGGCTGGTCGCGGTCGGGATGGCGGTGGCGCAAGCGTCAAGGACGTGTACCTGATGCCGCTGGCGACGGATTGGCAACGGATTCTGTGTCGAGGCGACGATGGTCAGGTGCATATGCGCGCCGTGGCCGCTGCGCCGACACCAAAGGAATGGGTCGAGGCCGAATTGGGAGGTGCGGATTTGGGTGACAGACGATTGACCGCGCGCCTGTTGCAAATGGCGGGCATGTTTTACGCCAAGCCGACGGCAAACGTTCCGCAGGCCTGTGGAACGATGATGGCCGCCAAGGCGGCTTATCGGTTTCTGGACAATGAGTCCGTCGAGTGGCGCTCGATTCTGCGTCCACACTACGAGGCCACTGAGGAGCGGCTGCGGGGGCATCGTATGGCGATTGTCGCGCAGGACACCACGACGTTGAACTACAGTTCGCATCCGCATACGGAAGGTTTGGGGCAAATTGGCTCCGCCAGCGAGTCGGTGCGAGGGCTGATGGTGCATGACACGATGGCGTTTACGCCTCGGGGCACCCCGCTGGGACTGCTTGACGTTCAATGTTGGGCGCGTGGCGATGTCGGAACGCGTCATGATCGCCACCGGAAACCCATTGAGCAAAAGGAAAGCTGGAAGTGGATCGAGAGTTATCGTGCCGTTTCGATGGTGCAACGACGTTGCGGCAGATGCACACTGGTTGTGGTGGCGGATCGGGAAGCCGATATTCACGAGGTGTTCGCCGAATATGCAACCGCGGACCGCGGCGCGCAGTTGTTGATCCGCGCGGAACGTTCGCGAAATCGCAAGGTTATTGATGCCGACGATAACTGCGACTATCTTTGGACTCTGCTGGAAGCCCAATCCGTCATAGGAACGCGGGAAATCCTTTTGCCGCCCAGCGAAAAGAGCGCAGCGCGCCAGGCCTCGCTGAAAGTACGCACGATGCCGATCACCTTGCGAGCGCCACGACGCAAGACATCGTTGCCATCGGTACGCGTATGGGCCGTGCTGGCGCAAGAAACGGATCCCCCCACGGGTGTCGAGGGGTTGGAGTGGATGCTGCTGACCACCGTTAAAGTGGATGACAAGGAAGACGCATTTGAACGATTGCAGTGGTATGCGCGTCGTTGGGGCATCGAGGTTTATCACCGCATCCTGAAAAGCGGCTGCCGTGTGGAGACTCGGCAACTCGAAAACGTCCACCGTTTGTCCAACTGCTTGGCCATTGATATGGTTGTGGCATGGCGTATTCAGTATTTGACCGTGATGGGAGAGGAAACCCCGGATGTACCCTGTACCGTTTATTTTACCGATTCGGAATGGAAGGCCTTGACGACATTCCTCGACCGCACAAAAACACCGCCCGCGAATCCTCCCAGCCTGAATGAAGCCGTGCGCCTGCTTGGCAAGCTTGGTGGACACATGGGCCGCAATGGTGACGGTGCGCCAGGCAGCGAAGTGCTCTGGCGTGGCACGGCGCGTCTCTCCGATATCGAAAACGCATATACTCTCTACAGCTGACACGCAGTGACTCATGAGGTGACCAATCCTTGAAATCCTTGTGCTACTCAAAATTGTGGGTAAAGATCAGCCCTCTGGGAGAGGGCCGCCTGCCTGCCGCGCCGCGCTTGGCGCAGGCAGGGGGGTGAGGGTTGGCGAAGCCATTAGTAACATATCCACGCTGTCTATGGAGGAACCGATCATGAGCACAGACGTTGCAGACGAAATACTGGGCAGTGCAATGAAGCAGCCTGACGCGGACCGCGCCCGCATAGCGGAGGCTCTCATTGCCAGTCTTGACGCCCCTACGGATCAAGAGGTCGACCGGGCTTGGCAGATCGAGATGGACAAGAGACTCCGTGAAATCGACTCAGGCGCCGTCAAGTGCGTCCCTTGGGAAGAGGTCAGAGACCGACTCTACCGGAACGCGAATGTACACCGTTGATGTCCATCCCGATGTGTACGGGGAGCTTGAGCACTCGCGAGCGTGGTACGACAGGCGTGCGGACAATCTGGGGACGGAGTTCCTGGGCGAAGTCGATAGAGCCATCGAGACCGTGCGCAAGTCGCCGACAATCTGGCCATTTCAAGATGAACGACAACGCATTCGGCG
>PWVB01000032.1 GCA_003562365.1 Anaerolineae bacterium | reverse complement strand
CCAATCCGGTAGCGGCGGCTAGCGTTTTCCGGGTGCTCTTCTCCAGCCGGGTGAACGCGCCCTTAAACCGCCTCCTCGGTCTCTTTGGTGCTGGTCCGCTTCTCTGGTTGGATCAGCCGCGCGGCATTTTGCAGCTGCTCTTTCCGGCGCTGAATGTGCCTCAGTGGGCGACTGGGCCAAGCCTGGCGTTGATCGTGGTCTGCCTCTACGGCATCTGGGCTTTCACCGGTTACAATACGGTGGTCTTCCTGGCCGGTCTGGGCAGTATCCCCAGCGAACTTTACGAGGCCGCTGCCATTGACGGAGCCGGGCGCTGGCAGCAGTTTCGGAACATCACGTTGCCCTTGCTCTCGCCGACGACCTATTTCTTGACGCTGATCGCGGTCATCGGGACCTTCAAGGCCTTTAACAGCATCTGGGTCTTACGGAGTGGCGCTGCCCTGGGCACGACCGATACGGCAAGTATCGTGATCTTCACGGAGTTCAACCGCAACACGCGCTATGGTTACGCCTCGGCGATGGCCCTGGTCTTGATGGGCTTTATCTTGGTGCTGACCCTGATCAACAATCGCATTGCGGAGGAGAAGGTGTTCTATGGCTAGTACAAGCAAGGCGGATTCAGCTTTTGTTGGATCAGCGGTTTCCGTGGTGGGGAGTCGGAAGACTCGCTATGTGAATGTCTGGATCTGGTTCAGCTATGCGGTGCTGATTGCCGGGATTGCCCTGGCGATCGTGCCCTTTTTCTGGATGGTCAGTAGCTCCTTTATGACACTGGGCGAGGCCACCGGACGTACCGTGATTCCGTCGTCTCCGCAGTGGTCCAACTATGTGACCGCTTGGGTGGATGGGAGGTTTTCGAAGTACTTCTTTAATAGCGTGCAGGTCACAGCGATCACCCTCGTGGGGCAGCTGGCCTTTTGTACTCTTGCCGCCTATGCATTCGCCAGTATGGAGTTCCCTGCCAAAAACTTCCTCTTCTCGTTGCTGCTGGCGACCCTGATGCTGCCTGAGGCGGTAACCTGGATCCCTAACTTCATCACGGTGACCTGGTTGGGACGGATTGGCCCGATCCCGTGGATTAACAACTGGCCGGCGCTAACCGTGCCCTTTATGGCCAGCGCTTTTAACATCTTCCTGTTGCGCCAGTTCTTTGCTCAGATCCCCAAAGACCTCTGGGACTCGGCGCAGATCGATGGCGCCGGTCATCTGCGCTATCTGGTGCAGATCGTGTTGCCCATCTCCCGTGCTGCGCTGACCACGGTCCTGATCTTCGGCTTCGTCGGATCCTGGAATGCGCTGGCCTGGCCGATGCTGGTGACCAACTCCGACGCCTGGCGCCCTATCTCTGCTGGGCTCCAGCACTTTTTGGATGAGGCCGGCGCTCACATCCAGCTTCAGATGGCTGGCGCCGTCATCACGTTGTTGCCCATCTTGATCATCTATCTCTTCGCTCAGAAGCAGTTCACTGAGGGGATCGCGACGTCGGGCTTGAAGGGTTGAGGGATCGGTTTCTGGTTGGTTCGGGGCCGGTCTCCTGATGGATCAGCTTGTTTAAACCGTAGAAAGGGGGTGGTTTGCGGAGGCAAGAGGCTACAGCATCACCTTGCTTTTGACTGTTGAGTGTAGTTACACGCTGCAGTAGTGTCACAGAGTGAAACCACGAAGTGACGATGTGACATAGATTCAGATTATCCTTAGGAGGAGAAGGGAATGCGCACGAAGACACTAGTCGGGATTGCGGCTTTGATGGCCCTGGTGCTGCTGCTCTTTGCGGCATGCGCTCAGGAAACGCCGGCGCCGACAGAGGCGCCGGCAGCGACCCCCACTACCGCTGCCGTGGTGGAGGAGGAGGGGCCTTGTGCTCCTGCAACCTCAGGCCCACTCGCCGGAGTGGATCCGCGAGGACAGACGGTGGTCTGGTGGCACAACCACAGCCGCGAGCGGGAAGAGCGCTTGATCGAGATGGTGGAGGAGTTCAACGCCACCAATGAGTGCGGCATCACGGTGGACCCGCAGAACCAGGGTGGGTACAATGACATCCGGGACAAGATGAACGCGGGGATCCAGACGGGTGAGCTGCCGGGGCTGGTGGTGGGGTATCAGAATGACCAGGCCTTCTACGCGCTGGCGAACGGGCTGGCCGATTTCAACCCCTACTTCCAAGATCCCGACTGGGGCCTGCCGCGCGAGGCGCGTGAGGACTTCTATGCGGGCTTCCTGGCGGCGGGCGTGCACGCGGCGTTTGACAACCAACGGCTGGGGTTCCCGCCGAACCGTTCGATGGAGATGCTGTACTATAATCGGACGTGGCTAGAGGAGCTGGGGTTCGCCGGGCCACCGCAGACGCCGGAGGAGTTTGAGACGATGGCGTGCACGGCGGCGGAGGCGAATGCCGACGGCACGGGCGGGTACATCCTGCGGGATGATGCGTCGGCGGTGGCGGCGTGGACGATGGCTTTCGGCGGCAACGTGCTGACGGAGGATGGCACGGGCTACGTTTACGACGGCGAGGCGACGCAGCAGGCGATGACGATGCTGAAGCGGATGTACGACAATGGGTGCGCCTACCTCTTCACGGAGGGATTCCCGAACCCCGAGTTTGCCGCACGGCGGGCGATCTTCACACAGGGGTCGAGCTCCGGGATTCCGTTCTACTACAGCGATATGGAAGCTGCTGAGAGCACGGATGAGTGGGGTGTGACGGCGATTCCGCACACGACGCCTGACCCGGTGCAGAACGTCTACGGCGGGATCGTGATGATCCCGCAGACGAACCCGGAGACGCAGCTGGCGGCGTGGCTGTTCGTGCGCTGGTTCACGAGCCCGGAGCAGCAGGCGGAGTGGGCGCGGATCAGCGGCTACTTCCCGACACGGGCGTCGACGGACCAGTATCTGGAGATGGACGAGATGGCCCCGCAGTGGGTGACGGCGTTGGAGCTGCTGCCCTACAGTGGCTTTGAGCCGCAGCTGATCTCATATCAGAGCGTGCGCGATGCCGCACAGCGGGCCTACAACCGCAT
>PWVB01000228.1 GCA_003562365.1 Anaerolineae bacterium | reverse complement strand
GCCACGTCCTATGCGAGAAGCCGATGGCCCTGAACAAGGAGGAAGCCGCCGATATGCTGGCAGCTGCCGAGGAGACCGGGCGGTTGTTGATGATCGCCCAGGTGCTTCGCTTCTCGCCCGAATACCGCTTCCTGCAGCAGGCTATTGAGCAAGAGACCTACGGCAAGCTGCAGTCGCTCAATATGTGGCGTATGGGCGGCAGGCCCGGATGGTCACCGGACAACTGGTTCCTGGATCCGGCCCTGAGCGGCGGGGCTATCCTGGATCTGCACATTCACGACGTGGACTATGCCAATGCGGTCTTCGGACGCCCGGATCACCTCTACGCCACCGGCAGGGTCACCGAGAAAGCCAAGAGCTACGACGTGATCCACGCCTGCTTCAGCTATGCCAGCGGGCCGCAGATCCATATGCACGCCGGATGGGCACCTGCCCAGATCCCGTTTGTCGCGGGCTTCCAGGCGTGGTTTGATCGCGCGTTCCTCACCTACGACAAGGGGACGCTCACCCTCTTCGAGGATCCGGACCGCGCTGAGCCCACCACACCGGATTACGAGCCCGGCGACGGCTATCTGAACGAGATTGCCTACTTCCTCAACTGCGTGGAGACCGGGAGCCAGCCCACCGCGTGTCTGCCGGCGTCCACCCGCGATTCGCTGGCGCTGATCGACGCTGAACTTGAGGCCATCAAGGACCTCGGTTAGACGACAGGCATTCACCAAGAAGCACGAACATCGGAGGGACAAAATGGAGAAGCTAAAACTCGGCGTGATGGCACCGCTGGAGAAGGGACCGGAAACAACCATCGAGGAGGTCGCCGACTTTGGACTGCCGACCTGCCAGGTCGTCTGCTGGCAGCGCGACCTCCTGACGGAAGCGGTGGCCGAAAAGGTCCGGGCGGCCGCCGACCGGCACGCTGTTGAGGTCACCACCATCTGGACCGGAACGCCAGGCCCGCACGTCTGGGACTTCGTCCGCGGTCCGGTCTCCATCGGCCTTGTACCGCCCGAGTACCGCGAGGCGCGCATCGCAACGCTGAAAGAGGGGGCGGACTTCGCCGCTTGGGTCGGCGCACCCAGCATCACCACCCACGTGGGCTTCATCCCCGAGACCCTGACCAACCCGCTCTACCCCGGACTGCTAGATGCTTTACGCGAGATCGTCGAGTACTGCGCCAGCAAGGACATTGAGTTC
The DNA here is from genome assembly GCA_003562365.1 of Anaerolineae bacterium. Lineage (GTDB taxonomy): Bacteria > Chloroflexota > Anaerolineae > B4-G1 > SLSP01 > PWVB01. The sequence goes on along the minus strand of PWVB01000228.1, from coordinate 10,369 downwards.
TGGTTTGAGACCGGACAGGAGACGCCGGTGGTGATGCTGCGCGTCTTCGAGGATCTGGGATATGGCAATCTGGGCGTTAACCTCGATCCGGCCAACCTGTTGATGTACGGCAAGGCCAACCCGGTGGATGCCCTGGACGTCTTCGGGCAATATGTCCGCGGCGTGCACGCCAAGGATGGGGAGTATCCGACCAACGGGCGCGAGCTGGGCGTCGAAAAGCCGTTGGGCGAAGGACGGGTGAACTTTCCCGCCCTCATCACCAAGCTGAAGGCGTTGGACTACAGCGGCGCGCTGACCATCGAGCGGGAGATCAGCGGACCGCAACAGATTGCCGACATCCAAGCTGCCATCAAGACGCTGGCAGAGCTGGTCTAGGAGCGCGCTTATGATGATGGACAGATTTTCCCTTGACGGACAGGTCGGCGTCGTGACCGGCGGTGGTCAGGGCCTGGGCCGGACCTTCTGCCACGCCTTCGCCGAGGCAGGCGCCGATGTCGTCATCGCCGAGCTCAACCCCACCACCGGCCCTCAGGTTGCTGAGGAGATCGAGGCCCAGGGACGCCAAGCCCTCTTCATCGAGACCGACGTACGCCAGATGGAAAGCGTGGAGGCGATGGTGGCGCAGGCCCTGGCCCACTTCGGCAGGATCGACTTCCTGATGAACAACGCCGGCATTGTCCAGCACCTGGAGGCCGAGGAGGTCACACCGGAGGAATGGCGCGACGTGCTGGATGTTAACCTCAACGGCGTCTTCTTCTGTTCTCAGGCGGTGGGCCGGCATATGATCCAAGAGCGCCGCGGAAGGATCATCAACATCGCGTCCATGTCGGGCCTGATCGTCAACCGGCCCCAATGCCAGGCCTCCTACAACACATCCAAGGCCGCCGTCATTCACCTGACCAAGTCGCTGGCGGCGGAATGGGCTCAGCACAATGTGCGCGTCAACGCGATCGCACCCGGCTATATGAAGACGGCGATGGCCGAGCCCTTCTTCGACGATCATGAATACGGTGGCGTGTGGATCGATGGGATCCCAATGGGGCGCCCCGGGAACCCGGAGGAGTTGGGGCCGGTGGCGATCTTTCTGGCCTCGGAGGCCTCCAGCTATATGACCGGAGCGACCGTCGTGGTGGACGGCGGCTACACGCTCTGGTGAGCCAAAGAAGATACCGTGACCTCTAAAGGAGTCCGGCCGCAGTTGTGAAGTGGGTCAATAACCTTCGCTGGTGGCTTGCCGATCGGGTCAGCCCGTTTGTCCGCGGACCTGCCGCCCGGCACGTCCGCCAGCGCAATATCTGGCATCTCTACCAGGACCTGATCTGGCTGGGTTTGGCCTCGGCGGCCAACACCTATATCACGGTCTATGCCATCCGCCTGGGCGCCTCCAAACAGCTTCTCGGATTGCAGGCAGCCATCCCCAGCCTGTTGATGGTCCTGCTCCGCATCCCGGCGGCTCAACTCATCGAGCGCAGCGCCAACCCCAAGTCGCTGATCGTGCGCAGCCTGCAGATCGGACGGATGGTCTTTCTGCTGATCTTCCTGCTGCCGTGGCTTGCCCATCTCCCGTTACTGCGGCAGATTCCCCAGGCGGCCTTGCTGATCTGGATCGTCATCCTCATGGGTATCCCCAGCGTGTTGTCATCGGCAGGCTGGGATGCCTTCTTTGCCGCCATCGTCCCAGCAAATCAGCGCGCCCGGGTGGTGAGCACCCGCAATATGCTGTCAAACCTGATCGTCCTGGTGGTGGTCCCGGTGATGGGCTATTTCCTCGACTGGGCAGTCTTCCCCGTCAACTACCAGGTGATCTTCCTCTTGGCCTTCGTTGGGGCTATGGTGAGCGCCTGGCACGTCAACCGCATCGAGGCAGGCGACCTCTCCTTTGCGCCCGAGACGCCCCAGGCCTTAAACTGGCAGGAGGTACGCCGGATCATCAGCGGATCGCGGGAATTCTCGACGCTGCTGATCGGGACCTTCGTCTACCAATGGGCCATCTCTATCTCCTCGCCGCTCTTCAACATCTACTTCATCGAGGAGTTGGGGGCATCCGACAGCTGGATCGGTTGGCGGACCACGCTGGCGAGTCTGGCCTCTATCGTCGCCTACCGGTTCTGGCCGCGGCCTGTGGAGCAGCGCGGCGAGCGGACTATTCTGCTCCTCACGGCGCCGATGATGGTGCTCTTTCCGCTGCTGACGGGTCTGACCCGCACCCTGGCCCCCAACCTGTTTATCGTCCTGATTCCCCGCGTTTTCGGGGCTGCCGTGATGCTATCGCGCTACAACATCCTGCTCCGCGTCTCTCCCGCTGAACGGCGCCCGACCTACATTGCCATCTATGCCATCCTGATGAATATCGCCGCCTTCTTCGCCCCCCTGATCGGCGTGCGGCTGGCCGACTGGATCGGCATCGCCGGGGTCTTCTTCATCTCTGCAGCGCTGCGGTTGATAGCGGCTCTGATCTACCAGAGCCTGCCGAAGCTCCCTGCCGTGCCCGCGGGCGACACTTCTCCTGTGCAAACCTGACGAACAAGGGTTGTCCCAAAGCCAGGTTTTGTTATACTTGCTTATCGGTGAATTGACGCCGGTTTGTCTGTATGGGCCCACAGAATACCAAACCAGAGGTAATGGCCTATGTCAAAGGCAGTCCACAGGTTTTTTGGAGTCATCCAGTTTGCCATTGAGCGCCTGGTACACCATCCCGGCCTCACCTTCCTGGCGCTTTTAGGGATCACCTTAGCAGTGGGTCTGGTCAGCAATGCCGCCTTCTTCGCGCAGGCGGTTGATCAGGTCATCCTCAACGAGGAGTTGGATGCCTTCAGTCGGATGACCGGGCGCCCGCCCTTCTCGACCAGCGTCTATACCTTCCCTTCCAGTCGCTCGCCCATATCCTTGCCTCTGGCCGAGGAGATGGCGCAGAATGTCGCCGGGACGCTATCCAGCGAGGTCGGCCTGCCCGTCACCCACCTGCGGATGCAGATCCACAGCGGCAACATGATGATGCAGCCCCGAGTCGGCACCGGACAGTATGGCGCCGAAGGCGAGTTTCTCGGCTCTGTCGACACGGCCTATCTTGAGGATGTCTCCGACCATATGACGCTCCTGGCCGGGGCAGGCCTGGATCCAGAGGGCCAATCGGGCGAGGTGCTGGATGTCTGGATGCACACCCGCCTGGCAGAGAAGATGGGGATGAACATCGGCGACGAGCTGGAGATTGGGCCGAACCTGCGCGCCGACACCACGCCGGTGCGCGTCGCTGGTATCTGGCAAGCGACAGATCCCCGGTCGGAGTTCTGGTTCGAGAATCCCGACGCCACATTGCAGAATGTGCTGCTGGTGCGGCGCACGGACTACATCGAGCGCATCCAAACGCAGGTACCGTCCCGAAGCTGGTACGTCAGCTGGCACATTATCCTGGATGATACCCGTGTCTACCCTGAGCTGGCCTCGGAATACCTGCAGGGTTTCAACCGGGCTGAGAACGTCATCAACCGGTATCTACCCAATGCCAGGATCAACACCCCCCCGCTGGACCCGCTGCGGTCCTTTGTAACCCGGGGGGACACGCTGACGGTGATCTTATTGAGCTTCAACCTGCCGGCCTTTGGTTTCCTGATCTACTTCCTCGTGCTCTCCTCGGCGATCATCGCGCAGTGGCAGCAGCGCGAGACGGCGATGCTGGTGGGGCGCGGAATGCGCGCGGGGAGCATCCTGACGCTCACGTTTGTGGAGGAGCTGATCCTCTTCATCCTGGGGTATCCGCTGGGCATCGGTCTGGGCATGATATTGGCCCGGGTTATGGGTAACACCGCCAGCTTCCTCACCTTCACCTCCCGGGAGGCGCTGCCGGTGACGATGCGCGGCCTGAACATCCAGGTAACGCTGGTAGCGCTTCTGGTCGCGCTCATGGCGCGGATGATTCCCGCCGCCCGGGCCACCAAGCTGAGCGCCATCGAGGTAGATCGCGTTCGCGCCCGCCCTTCGAAGGGTCCCTTCTGGTACCGCGCCTATCTCGACGTCCTGCTGATTCTCCCGACCTACTATGCCTATTGGCAGGTCTCCCGCCACGGATCCCTGTCGATGCTCGTGCAGGACTCCCCGGCTGATATCTACCAGGATCCTCTGCTGATCCTGGTTCCGGCGCTCTTCATCCTGACGGCAGCGTTGATGACACTGCGCTTGTTCCCGCTCATCATGCGTGTGCTGGATTTCTTCGCCAACCTGATCCCCTGGGCCACGCCACATCTTGCCCTGCGCCAGTTGGCGCGCCGGAGCCATACCTATATCAACCCCCTGCTTCTGGTCATCGTCTCACTGGGCCTGGGCGTCTACACGCTCTCTATGGCCGCCAGCCTAGATCAGTGGCTGGTCGACCGGATGTACTACAGTGCCGGCTCCGACCTGGCCTTCAACGTCTACCCATATGCCGCCGATGCCGGCGAGACGCTGACGGTGATCACCGGTGAATGGATTCCGATGCCGGCGAACTTCGAGCAGATTCCCGGTGTGGATGCCGCAACACGGGTCGGGGACTACCAGATGAGTACGACGCTGATGAACAGCGGCGACGTCAGAGGACGCTTCCTGGCGGTCGATCGCCACAGCATGCCGGCGGTGGGCTGGTTCAGACGGGACTTTGCCGCCGAGCCACTCGGCGGGTTGATGAACCAGTTGGCGCGCTCCTCAAACAGCATCCTGATGTCCGAGGAACTCTTCAGGGAGAACGAGCTCTTTATTGGAGATGAGATCACCCTGCGCATCAACATCAACTACGAATTCCAGGTGGTGGACCGCTTCACGGTAGCCGGCACCTTCCGCTACTTCCCCACCGTGTACGAGGAGGAGCGGGTGACCTTCATTGGAAACCTCGACCATCTCAACTTCCACATTGGGATGACGATGCCGCATAACATCTGGATGCGACTCGATCCGCGGGCCAACGGCCAGGACGTTCTACGCCAGATTCCGGGGCAGCTCCAGATCGCCACCGGCAGGGAAAGGGACGTGCCCGGCATGATCGCGGAGGAGCAGGGCAAGTTCGAGCGGGTGGGCGTCTTCGGGACCCTCTCGGTGGGCTTCCTGGCCGCCGTGGTGATGGCGGTGATGGGCCTGCTGATCTACACTTACGCCTCACTCCGCGAGCGGTTGCACCGCTTCACCATCCTGCGCGCCATCGGCCTGCTACAGCGCCAGATCGCCGGACAGGTGGTGATGGAGTATGCATTCCTGACCGCTTACGGATCTCTGGCCGGCGCGCTCATCGGCGCCTTTGCCTCCAGCCTGTTTGTCCCCCTCTTCCGGTTCACAGGGGAACAGACCGTGCCGCTGCCCCCTCTGATCCCGATCATCGCCGCAGATCAAGTGCGCTTCCTCATCACCATCTTCGTCGGTGTGATCATCGGCCTCGAGGTCTTGGTGATCACCCGAGCGCTGTCGAAGCGCGCCTTCAGTATGCTTAAGGGCGCCTTCAGCTAGTTGCACCTATGCCGCCAATAAAGCGGCTGCGGGGAACCTTCACTCTCCGCAGCCGCTTCTGCGTCTATCGATTGGCGCGAGACGGCGGTTCCGTGTACAATCCCACATACTGCGGATTTGCTCCCTGCGGGGCGAACCGGGGGATAGTGCCGTCGAACATTGAATGCTAACGACCATCACACGGAGGAGCTGCTGATGACTGAGACAATCCGTATAGGTATGATTGGTGTGGGACAGATCGGCAAGAGCCATCTCCGGCGCTACCAGGAGATCACGGACGCGGAGATCGTAGCACTGGCTGACATCAACGAAAGCGAGGGGGCACGCGTCGCAGAGGCGTTCTCCATCCCTAACACTTATACAGACTTCCACAAGATGCTGGAACGCGATGATCTCGATGCCGTAGATGTCTGCTTGCACAACAACCTGCACCGACCGGCCACAATAGCGGCCCTCCAGGCCGGCAAGCACGTCTACTGTGAGAAGCCGATGGCCGGCACCTACACCGATGCTGAAGCGATGTATGCCACCGCCCAGGAAACGGGCCAACTGCTCTCCATTCAGCTCAGCACCCTGTTCAGCCCGGAGACCAAAGCAGCGCGGTACCTGATCGACAGAGGCCTGCTGGGCAACGTCTACCATGCCCGCTCGACCGGCTTCCGGCGCCGGGGACGTCCCTACGTTGACGGCTACGGGGCCCCGAACTTCGTGCAGAAGAGCGTCTCCGCCGGCGGCGCCTTCTACGATATGGGCGTCTACCACATCGCGAATATGCTCTACCTGCTGGACAACCCCGAGGTGCTGCGGATCACGGGCAAGACCTATCAGGAGACGCCCATCGACCCGCGGCGTTACGAGTTGAGCGGGTACAACGTCGAGGAGCTGGGTATGGGATTCGTGCGCCTCGAGAATAACATCGCCCTGGACATCATTGAGGCCTGGGCAATCCACCTCGACGGCTTCGCCGGGTCTTACGTGGTGGGCTCTGACGGCGGCGTCCGGCTGGAGCCCTTCGGCTTCTATCACAATGTTGGAGATCTCGCGCTCAACAGCATCGCGGATCTGGGTCAGTTTGAATACCGGCTGCACAACGTGCACGAGACCGGCGACGTGTTCGACAGCCCGCAGCATCACTGGATCGCGGCACTACAGGGGCGCGTGGGGCTGTTGCCCACCGCGGAGATCGCTCTGAACACGATGCTCATCTCCGAGGGCATCTACCGCTCCGAGCAGCTTGACCGCGAGGTCACAGCGGACGAGGTCAAGGAGATGTCGGAGTCCACAGCGGTCCAGATCTAGGCGCGCAGCGACCGCTCGCACTTGCGCATTCGGCGTGTGAGACGCCCCCTGGCCCCGAGTCGGTGGGGCGTCTCAGCAGCAGGCCGCTACCTTACGAGCCTTTAGTTCGGACGCTGTAGCGCAGGTCCCATCACGGACATCACAAGGAGATCAAGACGTGGCTTATCCAAACCAACGGCTCAGGATCGCGATGATTGCCTCCGAATGCGTGCCTTTTGCCAAGACCGGGGGGCTGGCGGACGTGGTCGGTGCACTGCCGGCAGCGCTCAAGGCGCTGGGCCACGATGTTCTGGTGGTGCTGCCGAAGTACGGCGCCATCGATCCGGACCAGCACGGCCTGCGCCGCTTCTTCAGGCAAATGGGGGTCTGGATGGGCGATGCAGAAGAGTGGTGCGCCGTCGACACCGCCCGGACCAAAGGGGATGTCCCGGTCTACTTCATCGAGTCGGACAAATACTTCGCCCGGGCAGGCCTCTATTACGACGAGGATCGAAACGACTATGCCGACAACCCGCGACGCTTCGGCTTTCTAACCCGGGCCGGCCTGCAGCTTTGCCGCGATATACGCTTCGTCCCGGACGTCGTCCACGTTCATGACTGGCAGACCGCCCTGGCCCCGGCCTATCTTAAAATCTGGCACTGGAACGACAGCGTCCTTGGCCGCGCCGCCAGCCTGCTGACCATTCACAACATCGGCTATCAGGGTGTCTACCCGCCAGATGACTACGACTACCTAGGGCTGCAATGGGGCAACTTCACCGCGGAGAAGTTTGAGGACCACGGCAAGCTCAACTTCCTTAAGGGCGGCATTGTCTATGCCGATCTAGTGAACACCGTGAGCCCCACCTATGCCGACGAGACCCGCACCCCGGAATATGCCCACGGCATGGCCCCGTATCTCAACAACAAAGGCAAGGATTACATCGGAATTCTCAACGGCGTAGACTACAGTGCTTGGGATCCGGCGGCGGACCCGCTGATCCCGGCCCAGTATTCGCGCCACGATCTGCGCGGGAAGGCGATCTGCAAGCAGGCATTGCAGGAACGGCTCGGCCTCGACATTCGTCCCGAGACGCCCATCGTCGGCATCGTCAGCCGCTTCGCCGAGCAGAAAGGGCTCGATATCCTCGCGGACTGCATCGCGGACATCGTCACGGATATGAAGGTGCAGTTTGCCGTGCTGGGTTCCGGGGACAGGTGCCTGGAACGCCTCTTCGAGCGACTTCCGGCGCGCTATCCGGGCCGCATCGGGTGCCACATTGGGTACAGCAACGAGCTGGCACACTGGATTGAGGCCGGCGCCGACTTCTTCCTGATGCCATCGCGCTACGAACCCTGCGGGCTGAATCAGATCTACTCCCTGAAATACGCCACCCTTCCCATTGTCCGCAACACCGGCGGGCTCGCAGACACAGTGGTGCAGTATGATGAGCGGACGGGCAGTGGGACGGGGTTCAAGTTCGAGGCCCTGAGCCCCGACGCCATCTACTACGCCGTGGGATGGGCGGTGAGCACCTGGTACGACCGTCCGCGCCACATCGCCAAGATGCGGCAGAAGGCGATGGCCCAGAACTTCTCCTGGGAACAGAGCGCCCGCGCCTACGTTGGCGCCTACGAGCAGGCCATTGAGAACAAACAACGCCTATAGGAGGACTACGAGATGCGACTGGGAGCCCCTGTCTTTGTAGAGGAGTCAACACCGGAAACGTGGATCGCCGCCCTGCAAGCGCAAGGGTACAGCGCGGCCTACTGTCCCATCACCGCCGACGCAGATGCACCGACCATCCAGGCTTACGTCGAGGCTGCGGCAGCGGCTGATATCGTCATCGCCGAAGTCGGCGCGTGGAGCAACCCACTCAGCCCTGATGCAGCGGAGCGGGAAGCGGCGCTGGCCCGATGCCAGACCCAACTGGCGCTGGCCGATGAGGTAGGCGCTCGCTGTTGTGTCAACATCGCCGGCTCGCGCGGCGCGCCGTGGGATGGCCCACACCCGGACAATTTGACCGCCGAGACCTTCGATATGATCGTCGAGACGGTCCGTGCCATCATCGATGCCGTCAAGCCCAAGCGCACGGCCTACACGCTGGAGCCTATGCCGTGGATGTACCCCCACACAGCGGACAGCTACCTCGCGCTCCTGAAGGCCGTGGACCGAACCCAGTTTGCCGTGCACTTCGACATTGTCAACGTCATCAACAGCCCCGAACGCTACTTCGGTAACGCCGCCCTGATTCGCGACTGGGTGGCTAAGCTCGGCCCCCACATCCGCAGCTGCCACGCCAAGGACACGCGACTCTCGACGAAGCTGACCACGCACCTTGATGAGGTCCGACCCGGACTGGGGCATCTGGACTACCGCGCCCTGCTCCAGGCGCTGGATCAACTGGACGCTGATATGCCTTTGATGATCGAGCATCTCAAAACGGAAGAGGAATACCGCCAGTCCGCGGCGTATATCCGGGAGGTCGCCGGTGAGGCGGGCCTGAGCTTCGTGTGAGCCGGCGGACGTACACGATCAACCCGACCCTAAACTATTGAGGAGGTGTGTTATGCAGTATGGTGTGTGCGTAGATCCAGAGCTTGCGCCCCCGCTGGCTGAAGCGGGATTTGACTTCATAGAGTTGCACGTGCAAAATCATCTCAAAACCACGGAGGCCGATGACCAGGCCTTTCTCGATGAGCTGGTTAGAATCAAGGGTGCAGCCCTTCCGGCGACGGCGGCCAACTGCTTTGTTCCGGGCGATCTCAAGATCACGGGGCCGGAGGTCAACTGGACCGCATTGGAGGCCTATGTCAAGCGGGTCTTCGAACGTGCCCAGGCCGCCAGTGTCCAGACCATCGTCTTCGGATCCGGCGGCGCCCGCCGCATCCCCGACGGCTTCGACCGCGAGGCGGCCTGGGAGCAACTGGTCCGCTTCGGAAAGCTGATCGGGCCCCTGGCGGCGCCCCACGACGTGATGGTGGTGGTCGAACCGCTCAACCAGCAGGAGTGCAACGTCCTGACCTCCGTCGGCGAGTCGGGCCGCTACGTACGGGCGGTCGATCATCCCAACGTACGGCTGCTGGTTGATGCCTACCACTGGGGCATCGACGACCACGATTTTGAGGCACTGGTTGCCAATGCAGAGCTGCTGCGCCACGCGCATATCGCCACCGTCGATCACCGCCTCCCGCCGGGCTTTGAGCCCTGTGCCTTCGGCGACTTCTTCCGGGCGCTCCACATCGGCGGTTATGACGGCCCGATCTCCATCGAGGCCAAGTGGGACGATATCGCCCAACAAGCTGCACCGGCCTACCAGGCCCTGACCGCACTCGCCCAAGCGGCAGCGGGTTAGGAAAGGCCAGCGGAGGAGGCGGGGCGCAGGGCGCGCCTGCCATCAGCGGTGAGGCTCTTACGATGGGCAGCCGCACCTGGATGCGCCTTGAGCACAGCACCCCGATCTGAATCGGGATCGCCGGAAGCAGAAGCTCCTGCCTGGCTAGTGACGACTCTCCCCGCTAAAGCGGGGAGCTTCTCGGGACACGCTCGGCGTTACTTCCGCCCACGTTGCGTCCCGAAGGCCCCGTCCGGGCCAGATGCAGAATATTAACCGCAGCATTT
>PWVB01000400.1 GCA_003562365.1 Anaerolineae bacterium | reverse complement strand
CACCGTCCAGTTCCTCAGTACTCAAATGGGGTTGGAGCATATCGAGCACTTGATCGACGACTCCCGGCGCAACCACGTCGCCCTGCTTATTGCGGAGTCGCACGAGTGCGCAATCGGCTGTGCCACGGAATTTAGCATCGTATTCCTTTTCCGTCCCCGGGAACACGGCAACATCTACCGTTGCATGGGGCAGAAACCGTTTGACAGAAACGCCAAAGAGAAGCAATCCTGCCACGGAGCACACGCGACCGCCGTCCGTCGCACTTTCCACAAGGATTTCGGTGTTGTGAAGAAGCCTTTCCCATCCATCAATATCATCACTCTCCGGCACGGCTTGACCACGAATGGTTGCGAAGTACTCCGTAAGCCTAGGCCTGCACGTGGCCCTAAAACCCTCGGATAACAAGTCCATCTACGGGATCTCCCTTGCCCATGCGGTAGCCGATGCCCAGATCGTGGAAGCGGCGCAGCCCTCGCAGAACGGTCAACGGGCCTGGGGGGTCGCGGCTATTTCGGTTGAGCGCTCCGCCGAGGCGCGAGAGGATTACGATGGCGACGGCGAGACCGAGCGTCTTTTTTTTCTGCCTGCATCGTTTCGGGAGCGACCAGGGGCTGGAGTTTTTCGAGCAGCTGACATTCCCAAGGCTCGAAGATCAAATCGCAACGCATATCGGGCGCCTGACGACCGAGCAGGGTCACGAGCATCACACGCCATGCCATGACCGCGTCGATGGCGATGGCACAGGCGAGTTTGGCGGCGCTTTGATGTTGGTGGGCTTCGATCCGACACCCGCTTTTCAGAACCCGATGCCATTCCTCGATGCGCCATCGACGGGTGTACCATCGCAGGCAACGCAACGCCTGTTTGCGCGATTCGATCGGCACGGTTGTCAGCAGCACCCAGCGTAAGGGCTTGGCGCCCTCCGGCGGATCGCGTTCCGTGATCAGCGTCGCCCACAGTTCGACCGGTCGCATCCCCCGGGTCTGGCTAGTATTATCCGGTGCGTTGATCGTCACCTTGCTCCAACGCAACTGGACCTTGGCCTGGCGGGCCGGCAAGGCGACCCCTGCCGGTCGGGTGGCCTTGCCTTTCTTCTCCCGCTGGCGCGGCACCGTGATCTTCGCCTCACCCATCAGCGGCAACGCCTCCAGATAAGCGAAGAGATTGAGGCTCTCGTCCTTCAGGCAACGGTCCGCACGCGCGCGCACCAACAGGTGAATGTGGCGGGCTTTCCGCCGACGGTAGTCGAAGAGTTCGAACAGATCGCTTTCCCGATCGCCGACCGCGATCAGTTCGGTCTGCGGCGCCCACTGCGAAACGGCGACTAACTCGTCGATGTCACGCAACCACCGATAGGACGCCTTCTGTTCAATCGGACGGTCTGGAGTCTTCTTCCTGGCCTCGAAATGCTCCGCGTAGATGTTCGTCCCCAACACGCCCAAGGGCAACCCGTTCTCGCTGAGCGGGAGCAGCGAATGCATCTTGAGCCCATGGCTGACGGTCCCGGTCTGATTCTTGCCGATGTCGCCCAGATCATTGCAGTGCAAGCGTTCGGAGAAATCCAGATCGGTCGTGTCCCGAACGGCCAGGACGCGCCGATGGGCCTTGATCCGCCGGATGGTCTCGTGACGGTGGCCGCTGAGAATGCCTGCCGGGGTCATCCGCGGATGCGGCCTATTGATGAAGCGGTAGTAGGCCTTCAGGTCGTGCCGGTTGCCAGCAAAACACTCCGTGTAGGGCGCCGACGGGTTGCGGGCTTTGGCTTGCGCAATGCGTACGAGCCTTTCGCTCGCGTCCAGATGGCCCAGTTGCGCGGCGCCGAACTCCGCCTCCACCCACCGCGCGTTCCCCAACGACTCCTCCATGCTCAGCGGGCTGATGCGCTCGCTCTTGGGCACCAAGCCCATGTCCTGGCGCCAGCGCCGATTCAGCTCGTAAACATACACGTCTTTGCGCGCTACCGTCGGTTCGTGCGGACCGTTGCGTCCGCGCCCGATGCTCTGGCCCACGCGCAACCAGTTTGCCGCCTGATAGCATGTGCCTTCATACGCTTGGGTGTTCACGAAACTCTCCAGCAGCCATGGCTCGATGCCATACCGCCGCCGAAAGTCGCCGCCCACTTGCTCCGTGACCATACGCAGCACCCGGCTGGCGAGGTTATCGCAGCGCACGTTCGGACGGATCAGAAAGCGGCGCATGTCCAGCACCCGATCCTGGAACTGCCCACGCATCGGCTCATCCCAGCCGATCCACTCATCGCGGGCCGCCAGCCGCAACGCGCAGGACCCAAAGCCCACCGCGCCGAGCCATCCATGCTCAGAACCGACCAGGTAGCGCAACTGCCGCCCCACCATCCGGCTCTCGTGCAGGGGGTGCTCCGTCTCGATCAGCTCGCTCCAGGTCCGAAACAACTCATCATCCTGGGCCGTGACCTCGACGAGCTTTAGCCCCTCTACCTGTTCCGCCCGCGTCGGCACCCCGATGGGCGCCGCCACCGGCCGCCCGAGCCGCCGTGGCGTCCATCGCCTCCCCGCGTCGCTTGCCCGGCCCTTCGGTAGCCGCCAGTACCCGCGTGCCTCCAGAACCCTTAACGCTTTGAGCGTTCCTCCCGTGCGTAACATCCCACGCGCATCCTTCAGACCCAGCGCCTCGCAAAGATAGCGCGCGAGTTCCTGGCGGTTCGATTCCGGGTTCTCTTTCAGCCATTCCTTGACAAGCGCCGCAGCCTCCGCGCTCGCCAACCGTTCCTGGATCGTGCGTGGGGTATTCATGCGCAGAGGTGTAGCAAACGGCGAGGCGGATGTCCCGCACAATTTTCGGGGCCAAGCGCAGATCTAGCCCACCAGAGCCGCGGCTAAGCACCAGCCTCGATCCTCTCACTACCTTCTCGCCGCCTTTCCACAAAACCCATCAGTCTGTCGATCAATGAAGTCAAGCGCCCAGTCCGTCTGCAGCGTCGGTTCGTATTGTCCGGGGAACTCTTCCTTAATGGAACCTTCATCATCACAGAGGTAAGAGTGATAAGAGACCTCACTCGGTGT
>PWVB01000170.1 GCA_003562365.1 Anaerolineae bacterium | reverse complement strand
GCACTATCACAGCGGGTTGGCGTTGCTGACGCCCGCAACCGTTCACTATGGCGAAGTGGAAGCAGTTTTGGCTCAGCGACAGCAGGTATTGGATGCCGCTTACGCGAAGCACCCTGGAGCGCGCGCTGGACGAGGCCGCCGACATCAACACTTTCCTCCCTAAATTCGAGCCAAAGTTGTCTAAAAGTCATTGACACATACCAAGGGAGACCCTCCGTGCTCTACGCCAACAGTCCTGTGCCCCTTTATCGGCAGCTCTACCAAGAGCTACGCACGGCCATCGAAGGGGATGAATTTGAGATAGGTAGAAAGTTGCCCTCCGAACGACAACTGGCAGCAGAGTATGGCATCAGTCGACTGACTGCTCGGAGAGCGTTGTGCTTGCTCAGAGAGGAAGGCTACGTTCGGGCCTATGAGTGCAGAGGATCTTACGTCGCCCTCGGCACATCACAGACCTTTGACTGCGACCGACTTCAGGGCTTTTCCGAGAAGATGGTTCGCCAGGGGATGATCCCTACCAGCCGTCTCATCAACTCTGGCATCGTGCCTGTGACGGGCAAGGTAGCACGCCAGCTGAGAGTAGCAGATTTTGAGAAGGCCGTTAAGATCCGAAGGTTACGTCTGGCCAACCACATACCGGTCGCTGTACACACGACCTATCTGCCCTATCCGCGCTGCGCGCGGGTGCTGGAGGTCGACCTTGAACAACGCTCTCTCTATCAGGTGCTGAGCGAGGAGCTTGGCATCAGACTATCGTGCGCCAACGAAACATTCCGCAGGATCTTAGGCCATAACAAAGACCTTGAGCTTCTGGCGCTCGATCCCCCGGCCGCTGTCATTCAACTCCGACGTCAGACCTTCGATCCACAAGAGCGTATAGTGGAGTTTCTAGAAGCCGTTTATCGTACTGGTGACTATGATCTCGGTTTTCCGATTCAAAGTGCTGATAGCTGAGATCCCAACCACGCTGATGCATTTCCGGTGGGGACGCTTATTGTAACTGGGGAGCTCATACCGGGAAACCCCCGCCAGACTGCTTTAGTTTCGTGATCAGCGCCCCGTCAGTTTCCTACCGACGGGGCGGTTCCTTGTCCGAATACGCAGGCAGAACGCTTGTCGCACCACGCATTCCCGGTACAATGGACTCTAGGGATACAAGGGGAGCGGATTTCGACGCCGGTGGTCACCTAGGCCTGGATGCCTGACCCGGCTCTGAGCTATGCACCGCGAGCCTCGACGCTGCGCCCGAAGATCAGCCACCTACCAGCATCCATAATACGACGAGGACGCGAGCCCATATGACCAACACCCCTGTCGCTGCCGTCATCCTGGCTGCCGGCGGGTCGACTCGATACGGACAGCCCAAACAACTGCTCTCCTGGAAGAGACGCCCCCTCATCGCTCACATCGCCGACGTAGCTTGGATGGCAGGTCTGGATCCCGTGATAGTCGTGGTGGGAGCTGCCGCCGACGCCATCACCTCCGTGCTAGCGTCTCGCCCCGTGCGTGTCGTGCGCAACTACCGTTGGGCCGAGGGAATGAGTAGCAGCCTCAGCGTCGGGATTGCAGCCCTGCCGGCAGAGACCGAAGCCTCTCTCTTCCTACCCGTTGACCAGCCCCTGCTAACACCCCGTCTCCTGCAGCAATTTGTCGATGCGTGGCGCCAGGAGAGGCCGGGAATTCTCATCCCCCGGACAGCGGAAGGAGAGCGTGGCACCCCGGTCCTCTTTGAGCGATCCTACTTCGCAGAGCTGGCTATGCTTACCGGCGACATCGGAGGCCGCGCCCTCTTCGGGCGTTACGCCACGGAGATCGCACAGCTCCCGGTCTCAGATTCGCGAGTGCTTACAGACATCGACACGCCGGAGATCTACCAGAGGCTCAAAGCCGAGTTCGGTGCAGAAACGGCGACATCGGATCCCCGGCTAAGCAGCGTCCGGGGCTTGATCTGCGATATGGATGGGGTTCTGTGGCGCGGCGCGACCTCGCTGCCAGGGATTCAGGACTTCTTCACGCTGATCCGCGAACTGGACTTGGCCTACGTCCTGGTCACGAATAACTCGAGCCGGACACCTGAGCAGTATGTCCATAAGCTAGACGAGATGGGGGTGGAGACTAGCGCCGACCACATCCTGAACTCTGCCGTCGCCACCGCGCGGTACGTGGCGGAGCAGAAGCCTGGGGCAAGCGTCTACGCCATCGGCGCTCAGGGGGTTAGACATGCATTGGCGAGCTGCGGACTTGTGTGCTATGATGCGGAGACCACTCAGAAGGCAGACTTCGTCGTCGTGGGGTGGGACCGGCAACTCACCTGGCAAAAACTTGCTACAGCAACCCGCCTGATCCTGGAAGGTGCTACATTCGTGAGCACGAATCCCGATCGCACCTTTCCTTTGGAGACCTCTCTTGCGCCGGGCAATGGCGCGCAGACCGCGGCCCTTCAGGCGGCCACCGGGATCGAGCCGACGATCGTGGGGAAACCGGCGGCCCCTCTCTACCGCCAAGCGCTTGAGCGAATGGGCACCACACCGGAGACGACGCTGGTGATCGGCGATCGGCTGGACACAGACATTCTAGGTGGCGTCCGCTTGGGCATGCCAACAGCCTTGGTGCTGACCGGCATCTCACAGCCGGAGGATCTCCAGAAGACACCGATCCATCCCACCGCTGTCTTTGCCGGCCTGCCGGACCTAGTCAAGATGTGGTCAGATGCGCGACGATCACAGCATCCATAAGGGAATGGCGTCCCGGAGACGCCTCCGAAAAGAGACCGCCTAATGTCAGACACAAAGCCGAACCTATATGATCTAAACTACGACGAACTAGAAGCTCTTGTAAGGCGATGGGGGGAGCCACGCTATCGTGCCGACCAGATCTGGACCTGGCTCTACCAGCACCTAGCCACCGAAATCTCGCAGATGACCTCGCTACCTAAGGCCCTGCGGACCAAGCTAGAGGAGCAGGTGGTCCACTACGTGCCGCCGATCGTCGCTGTCCAAGAGTCCATCGATGGGGAGACCAGGAAGGATCTACTGGAGATGGTCGACGGAGAGCGTGTAGAGGTCGTGCTGATGCGCTACATTGATCGCCGCACTGCCTGCATCTCCACCCAGGTGGGCTGCCCTATCGGATGTGAGTTCTGCGCTACCGGCCAGATGGGATTCCGGCGCGACCTGACAAGCGGCGAGATTCTCACCCAGGTGCTGCACTTCGAGCGCGAGCTGCAAGCCCAAGGCCAACGACTGTCCAATGTGGTTTTTATGGGAATGGGCGAACCATTTCTCAACTACGATAGCACCTTGGCAGCAATTCGACGACTGATGCATCCGCAGGGCTTCAATATGGGACAACGACGGATGACACTGAGCACCGCTGGCATCGTACCAGGGATTCAACGATTCTCCGACGAGGGCATTCAGGTAAACCTCGCTGTCTCACTACACGCCGCAACTGACGAGGTGCGCAACGATCTGATGCCGGTGAACCGTCGTTACAACCTCGATGCGCTATTCACGGCCCTTCGGGTTTACATTGAAAAAACCAATCGGCAGGTAACCCTCGAGTGGGTACTGATTGAGGAAGTCAACGACACTACAGAGCAAGCGATCGCTTTGGCGGCCAGGGTCGCCACCATGCTGATCCACGTGAACCTGATCGCGCTGAATCCCACCGCTGGATATCCAGGACGGCGATCCTCTCCTGAGCGTGTGGAGGCGTTCATCGAGGTTTTGGAGCGTCGCCACATTCCCCACACACTACGCTTGCGCCGAGGTATCGACATCCGCGCCGGATGTGGCCAACTGCGGGCGCGTAACGATGCAACTGCCTGATAGGGATCGGGCAAAGAATGATCACCCGTCAGCAACGCGTTAGGTAAGCGTCAGATTAGCGTCAAGTCCGAAGGTGCCGATTTGGTATATTGATATCAATACGGCATCGGGGGCCGTAGACAGAGATTCTCCTCCTTCTGAAGAACCGGGGGTTTTGGGACACCCCCGGTTTTTCGTTGCCTCGGCTTGCCTGACGTCGCATCCGTGATAGACTAGCCTTGATCACAGGAGGCATGGATGGGGCAAGCGCTGTATCGTAAGTGGCGCCCACAGACGTTTGACGAGGTCGTGGGGCAGGAACACATCGTTCAGACGTTGCGGTATGCTCTACGGACCGGGCACATCCACCACGCGTATCTGTTAGCCGGGCCCCGCGGTATTGGAAAGACCACGACGGCGCGCTTGATCGCCAAGGCGGTCAACTGCCTGGCCCCAGAGGAAGAGCGACCTTGCAACCAATGTGAGATCTGCAAAGCGATCAACGCCGGACGGTTGATGGATCTACTGGAGATTGACGCCGCTTCCAACACCGGCGTGGACAACATCCGCGATCTGCTGGAAAAGGTAGGGTTCCGCCCAACCCAGGCGACCTACAAGGTCTATGTCGTTGATGAGGTTCATATGCTCTCGACAGCAGCCTTTAACGCGCTGCTCAAGACATTGGAAGAACCTCCCCAACACGTGATCTTCGTACTGGCTACAACGGAGGCCCACAAAATCCCAGAGACGATTCTCTCGCGTTGTCAGCGCTTCGAGTTCCGGCGCATCCCCCTGGAGGCGCTCGTCAGACGACTGAGGACGATCGCAGATACCGAGGCCATCGAGGCTGAGCCTGAGGCTCTTGAGCTCATAGGCCGCACGGCCACCGGTAGTATGCGCGATGCCATCAGCCTTTTCGATCAGATGGCTGCAGGGGGTTCAATCACAGCGGACTACGTGCGCCAAATGCTGGGCGCCGAGCGCCGAGAAGTGGTGCAATCGCTGTTGGCGGCGTGGGTCGATCGCGACCTTACCACCGGACTCAAGATCATCAACCAGGCCATCGACGGAGGTGCCGATCCTCGTCAGCTTGCGCGACAGGCCGCCGATGATCTTCGCGGGCTGCTTTTGATGCGTCTGGGAGCGGGACAAACCTGGACAGACCCTACCGCGGAGGAACGTCAGCGCTTAACCGAGTTGGCAAGCAAGGCGGACACCCAGCGTTTGGTTGAGGCGGTGCGGCGCTTCAGTGAGGTCGCGTCCAAGCAAAGGGCAGGCTGGCAACCCCAACTGCCTTTGGAATTGGCCTTTGTGGAAGCCACATTGCAGTCCGTAGACACATCGCAAGGCCGCCAACCCGAGACTGCTGCCCAATCCAAAGCAGAGAAACGGGTCCAAGTGCGCAGATCAGCAGCCCCACCAGCAGCCACCTCCAGTACCAAGCCATCTGCTGAGACTGCAGCCTCCGCTTCGCGATCTCAACCACAAGCAGCGACGGATTCAGCTGGCACACAGTCCCAGCGCTCACCGCCATCTTCCCGTCAGCAGACGGTGGCGGACGAAGCACAGGAGGCTGGGGCAGATGTGGCCGTCTCCCAGGCTGCGGGTGCCCCCAGCTCTCCGGCAGCGTCAGACACGCCGGGGGAGACCGAGACCCCAACGTTGGATGCAGGGTTGATCAGCCGCATCAGAGCCAATTGGCAGGAGATCATAAGGCAGCTTCAACCGGTGACGCTAGGAGCGTTACTGAGAGATGCCGAGGTGGGCGGTGCAGACCACGACGGGTGTCTGGTTCTCACATTTCAACACAGCTTCCACCGTGACAGGGTGGCCGATGGGGCTAACCTGAGAAGGGTCGAGGAGTTCCTGCACCAAGCTTTTAAGCAACCCATCACGGTTCGTTGTATGCTGGGAGAAACGTGGGCGCGGGAGGCGGATGATGAGGCGGCAGCAACCGGGAGATCCGACGCTCAAGGTAAGAGGACGCCGGCGATTCCTGCGGATGAAGATGAACTGATACGCCGTGCACAGGCGGAGCTTGGGGCGGTCCCGCGTATTAATGACCAGGGATAACATGAAGACGCAATCACAACGTAAGGAGTAACTATGTCACGTCGCAGAAGTGGTGGGTATGGCCGAGGACAGATGAATCCTAAGGACCTGATGCGCCAAGTTCAGGAGATGCAGACGCAGATGGAGAGTCTCCAGGAAGAGGCCCATAAGGAGGTGCTTGAGGTCTCATCCGGCGGTGGGATGGTCGCGGTGACCATCAATGGGGCGCTAGAGATTCAGCAGATCACGATCGATCCCGAAGTCGTGGATCCCGATGACGTGGAGATGCTGGAGGATCTCGTCCTAGCGGCTGTCAACGAGGCTATCCAGAAGGCTGAGGCAATGGTTGCTGATCGTATGTCAGCCCTTACAGGCGGGCTGAACATCCCTGGGCTGTAGGCACGCCCAGGAACCGAAGTACCTAGACGATGACGAATGCCGCCATCCCGCCCTCAGTCATCCAGTTGATCGAGACCTTTGCAGAGCTGCCGGGCGTTGGACCTAAGACCGCGTCACGCTTAGCTTTTTTTCTATTGCGAGGCAGATCCGAGTTGGCGCTGCGCCTCGGCGAAGCGCTCCAGGGGCTGGTTGAGAACACCAGCTTTTGCTCGACCTGTTATAACGTCACGGAAGAGGATCCATGTCCGATCTGCGCTGACCCACTGCGCGATCGCGATCTTGTCTGCGTCATCGAGGAGCCCTTGGATCTGCTTTCACTGGAACGGACCGAGAAATACCGAGGGCGCTACCACGTCCTGCATGGGGCACTATCGCCCCTAGAGGGCATCTTTGCCGAGGATCTGCGCATCTCCGAGCTGGAGCAACGGGTCCGCGAAGGCGACATCAAGGAGGTTATCCTCGCTACCAACCCCACTAGCGAGGGGGACTATACCGCTGCATATCTGGTGCAGCGGCTGAAGCCTTTAGGCGTGCGGGTTACACGATTGGGCCGCGGGCTTCCGATGGGCGGTGACCTTGAATACGCCGATAGCATTACCTTGTCGCGTGCCCTGGAATCCAGACAAGAGCTCTAGTAAAGAGCACTTGGGCTAAGCCGCTATGGATAACGTTTGGGATCTTAACGTCCGTAAGGGATGGGTTGTTGGTCTGGCTTTGGCGGTTCTGTCGATCGCTGCCACCGTCGGGCTTACCATCCTGGCCATCGTTACCCCGCTCTCAATTTGGGTCTTCTTACAAGGCGTAGGGGCTTGCTTGACGCTCGGCTTTACCGTCCGCGTACTCTACCAGCTCTGGGGACTGGTCAATGCCAGCTACGAACTAGATCGCAATGCCCTCGTCATCCATTGGGGCGCGGTTGAGCATCAGATCCCCCTGGCTTCGGTACGCGAGGTCTTCTCCGGGGACAAGCTGAAAGGGCTCCGGATTCGCCTCAGCTTGCGTTGGCCCGGCTATTGCGTAGCTTTAGGGCGAACGATCGTCCCCGAGTCCGATGCGGCAGCCGACGAACATAGGCCGCTAGATCCGATTCTCTTCTATGCAACGGCTCACCCCAAGGATCAGATTATGTTACGCACCCAAAGCGTTACCTATGCCATCTCGCCGGCGGATACCGAAGCGTTCCTGACTGCGCTTGGTGAGCGGATGGAAATGGGACCAACCCAGGATGTAGAAGAACGCTCAACTCATCCGGCATTTCTTGATTGGGAGATCTGGCAGGATCGGTGGGCGCTGGGTATGTTGCTGGGAAGCCTTGCTCTCGTCGTGCTCCTGATCGCCCTGCTTTCCTGGCGATATCCTCATCTTCCAGCGCGAGTGGCGTTGCGCTTTACACCGACCGGTGAGCCACTGCTAGTCGCGAGCGCGGCCCGGATCTTCTATTTCGCTGTGCTAGGCGCTGCATTTGCGGTGATTGACGGCGGCTTGGGAATCTTCTTCTACCATCGCGAACGACCGCTAGCCTACTTCCTCTGGAGCGGACTGCTGGCAACACTCGGAAGCTTATGGGCCGCTGTGGTCTCTATCTTGCTGATGCAGTAGCCCGGCCCCCTCATGCGCGCCTCCATTCTCCCCATCCGCAGCTCGGAAGCAATCCATCGAGCCATACGGCTGATGGAAGTCGGAAAGCCGGTCATCGTACCCACCGATACGGTTTACGGGCTGGCCACGATGGCGGTGAGCGAGGCCGCGATCCAGCGCCTCTACAAGATTCGGGGCCGAGAACGTGAGCCAGCGCTGCCTTTTCTCATCGTCGACGCCGATGAGATGCCGGGGCTGGCCCAGCCAAACAACGCCGCCCTCCAACTGGCCCGACGCTTCTGGCCTGGTTTACTGACCCTGATTCTACCACCTGCCCCCGGCTTACCTGCGTTTCTTAAGGCCACACCGATCGCCGTGCGAATGCCGAATTTCGCCCCTCTGGTACCGCTTCTTGTCGCGGCCGGAGGGCACCTGATCATCACCGGCGCGTTGCGCTCGGGTTATCCCCCCGCAATCACGGTGAAAGAGGCGGCTGAGTTCTTCGGCGAGAGCGTTGCCTTGATTCTCGACGGAGGCACCGCGCCCTATGGGATTCCATCTACCATCGTTGACTGCATCACCAAGCCACCGTCAATCGTACGCCGGGGTGCGATCGGCGATCGGCCGATCTGGAAAGCCTTGGGGCAGAAGGTGCCCGAGTCCTTTGCCGAGGATCTATGACCGGCCGCCAGCGAATCCAGTGGTTAGGCCTCCTCAGCCTGACCTTGTTGCTGGCGGCAGCGCTGCGACTCTACAAACTCGACGCGCAGTCTTTCTGGCACGATGAGGGCAATACAGCGCGCTTGGTGGAGCGCCCGATCCCCCTGATCATTGCGGGCGCCGCGGGGGACATCCATCCACCGGGCTACTATCTCCTGCTGCACGGATGGAGAGGCCTCGTCGGCGAGTCGGAGTTTGCGCTGCGCAGCTTCTCGGCCCTCTGCGGTTTCCTCACCGTGGCGGTCGCCGCCGCCATTAGCCGTTTCGTCACAGGTGATGCTCGCGGTGCGAGGCTCGCCACCATAATCACTACTTTCCTCGCCGCCGTCCACCCGCTAGCCGTGTACTACAGTCAGGAAGCACGGATGTACGCACAGCTGGGCCTTGTGACCAGCATAACACTGTGGATGTCGGTTCGGCTGCTAAAACAGAGTCAGGGTAGATACCGACGCCTGAAAAGTAAAGGCGTCCTTCGTCTGGAGAAGCTTGAAGGGATCCAGGGAGTGACCGCCACCCTTGGACTGGCATTTGCGATCACCGCGGGCCTCTACACCCACTATGCCTACAGCCTAGCCTTGGTAGCGCTGAATGTAACCTTTGGGCTGTTCTGGGTGACACACGCTCTTCAGCATTGGCGCTGGGCTACGCGCTGGCTGGTGGCCCACGCAATCGCCGGTCTGCTCTTCGTGCCGTGGGCCCCGGCCGCATTGCGTGCCAGCGGATGGCGACCGCCGGATCTAGGATCAACGGAGGCGATCCGGGCCGTGGTGCATGCCTTAGTAGTAGGGACCAGCGGGCCGGAACAGCTTCCGCCCATTGCCCTGGTTCCCGTTGGACTATTGGTGCTGGTGACGCTGGGGATCTCGCTGCGGGCAACACAACAAACGCTGCGCCGCTTTGCCATTTGGTCCGCGATCGGCCTCGCGTTGATCCCGCCGGCGGCCCTCTCTGGCGCCGGTGTATACCGTCCCGCCTATCTCAAGTTTCTGATTATTGGCGTGGCGCCTCTCGCCGTCGTGCTAGGCACCGCCACCACAGGACCGTTTGAACCACCCGTGCACAACTCAGGGCTACTGGGCCACCTCCACAATGTGCGATCTCTGGTGTCCTTGATGCTGGTGGTCGGCCTGGCATCCATGCAGATCGCTGCGGTACAGCGCATCTATACTGATCCGGCCTTCTTTCGCGATGACTATCGAGGCATAGCCCAGTTGATCGAAACCCAAGAGCGACCGGGGGATGCGATTCTACTCAGTGCGCCTAATCAGTGGGAGGTGTTCACTTACTACTACCACGGCGCTCTGCCCGTCTATCCCGCGCCCTATCAAGCCACCCAAAGTCAAGCCCAAGCCTGGACCGCAAGCATCCTCGAAACACATCAGAATGCAAGACTCTTCGCGCTCTTCTGGGGTCAACTCGAGTCCGATCCCGACAGCCATATCGAACGCGCCTTGGCGGAGCAAGCCTACAAGGCCAGCGACACCTGGATCACCACCGTCCGCGTGGTCCGCTACGGCGTTGGGCGGGCGCCAGCAACTCCCAGCGCGGGACTTAACGCCTCACTCGGCGAACAGATTCAACTGCTCGGGTACGACCTGCCCAGCCAAACCTGGAAAGCTGGTGACATCGTGCCGCTGACGCTCTTCTGGCGCGCCGAGGCCCCTCCTCCCGAACGCTACAAGGTCTTCGTACACCTAAGCCGTGCGGGGGGCACCCCCGCCGCACAGACGGATATGGAACCAGGAGCGGGACTTGCCCCCACGACCACGTGGCCTACTAACGAAACGATAGTGGATCGCTACGGTATCGCATTGCCAGCGGAGCTCAGCGTCGGCACCTACAGCTTGACCGTAGGCATGTATGGGTTCACCGGCGAGCGGCTGCCCATACAGAGCAATGGAGAAGCTCTGGGAGACGCTCTGCCGTTGACGCAGCTCACCGTCGAACCTCGCGACGGCAACTGACCTACAGCGCCAAAGACTTTGTCAGCGAGGCAACACAGCAAGCACTACTGGGACGCCGACCAATGAATCAATGGAGGGTCCATCGGACATCCAGAACCCCGCCGAGGTCCCCCCATCGAGATTCAGCGCAATATCCAGATCCAGGTCGGAGCCCACCAGCCAAACAGCCAGGCTGTGCAGGCTCAGATGACCTCGCGGCGCAATCAGCAACAGCACTCGCCCGGCACGGTCCTGTGCCACTACGGTGCGCCGCGAGCGACGACCGTCGTCCCCATCTGCAGGAAAGCCCAGAATACCGCCAGGCCGAATCAGCACAGGAAAGGATTGAATCGCCGCGCTAAGCGGCTCGCTCGGATCGTAAGGCCAGGTCCGCAGCCAACGCACCGACACCACACCGTCCTCGGTCACGGCAAACATCCCAGCATAATCGCCATAGGGATGACCATAGCGGATACCTTCGCTGATGGTCAGGCCGGTGACAGCTCTCTCCGGGGTGAAATAGCCACCGCTGACCACCAAAAACGCACCGAGCTGTCGGGCCCAGGCGCTCATCGGATAGGCCGCGCCGCGGACATAATGCACCTCAAAACGCACCGCCGCCGGATCCAGTCGTGCGATCGTAACGCGTTCGGTCGATGGACCTGCAGCAACATCAAGGCTCCGAACCTCGATGCCGGGATGTGCCGGCTCCCATCCGGTATCAGGCGGCAGGGGCGTGATGGTGGGCCAAGGCGCGGGGTCGGAAAGTGGGGTGGGCGAGACGGGTGCCGGAAAGGGTGGCGCCGTCGGCGCCATGACCGGTGATGCGTCACAGGCCGAGGTCGACGTCAGCAGCACAACCCACAGGAACACTATACTACGCAACTTTCGCATTAGCATAAGAGTATAACCAAAACCCGCATCAGGGCAACGCCGCTGCTTTCTATCACGTAAAATCTAAGGGAACGTGGTACGGTTCTACCAACTGATAATCTAAGTGAGGTAGACCTTGACCACCGCAGACCAGATGACACTCGATGAACGGAACAAGTACCTACGTATGATGCAACAGCGTTACCGACAAGCCTCGACACGCGCCG
>PWVB01000267.1 GCA_003562365.1 Anaerolineae bacterium | reverse complement strand
GGGGGACGCGCCTTGCTCTACCTCCAAAACGTCGGCGAGATCAAGATCACCTATCACCGCCCGATCCCCGACGACGCTCAGATCAAGCACGTCGTTGTCAGGCGCAGCCTGGGCAAATGGCACGTGTGTTTCCAGATTGAGTTGCCCGAACCCGAGATCGCCGCGGGTGAAGAGCAAGAGGTCGGGTTCGACGTTGGCTTGCACAGTCTCTTGGCCCTGTCGGACGGCACGTTGGTTGAGAACCCACGCTGGCTGAGAAACGCGCTCGCCGAGCTGCGTCGCAGACAGCGGCGCATGGCCGGCAGGAAGAAGGGCTCTCGGCGACGGCGCAAGGCAGCGTTCCCGGTCGCAAATCAGTACGAGCATATCGTCAACCAGCGCTGCGACGTCTGGCACAAGATCACCAGATCCCTCGCAGATGGGTACTCCTTGATCGCCATCGAGGACCTGAACCTGAGCTTCATAACGCACAATCATCACATAGCCCTGAGCGCCCACGATGCTGGGCTGGGGCTGTTCCGGCACCTGCTGGAGAGCAAAGGGGCAGAGACTGGCTCCCAGGGTGTTGTCGTGCCGCCCAGTACACATCGCAGCGGTGTTCTGGTTGCCGCGGGATGGTGCAAAAAGATCTGAGCGTCAGAACGCATCGTTGTCCTCACTGTAATCTAGTTCTCGACCGCGACGTGCATGCTGTGGTTAATCTTCTTCATC
Source organism: Anaerolineae bacterium (assembly GCA_003562365.1). Classification (GTDB taxonomy): domain Bacteria; phylum Chloroflexota; class Anaerolineae; order B4-G1; family SLSP01; genus PWVB01. The sequence goes on along the minus strand of PWVB01000267.1, from coordinate 10,901 downwards.
TGGCCCGGACGGGGCCTGCGGGACATAACGTGGGCGGATGTAACACCGAGCGTGTCCCGAGAAGCTCCCCATTTTAGTGGGGAGAGTCGTCACTGTGTCCTTTCCTGTCCCGATTGATGACCCAAAGAGCGTCATTCAGCCTACCCGACTCTTCTATCGCGTGCTCAAGTTGTCTCATCAACACGGCTTGACGGTAGCTCTAGGGTTTGAGTCTACTCTGTCCAGGGCACGCCGCAAGCGAGCGACAAGCCCTGCACGGCCTTCGGACACCCAAATGCAGTGGGGGAATAACGAAGAAGTAGGATGGCCTGCGCAGTCTGTGGGTATTCCAAGCCTGTTCAGAGCCTCACATGAGCAGTGCCTCAGGAAGGTGGCTTCAAAGCTGGCATCACACTTCTGACGATCGCCGGTGTATAGGTGTCGCTGGTGCTGGGACTGCACTGAGAAGGTGTGTATTGGTTCGGCCTTTGCCCGGATCTGGCTGCGACACGTGGAAGCGAGGGGAGAGCGGCGGGTATGGCAGAATTGCGGCGCAAAGGCACCGGCTCACTCGATTATCTATGCTCCTTATCGCTGTTGTTGGATGGTTGGCCCGGTACGTCAAGATAGAGGGGCACGGCACCTTGGAGGTTGTGCTTAACTGGGTAGCGCTTGGCTCCAGCTACCATCGGCATTGTGCGATAGTGAGGGATCTCGCCGGGACGCCCCAACGCGTCGGCCAGCTGCTCCAGCAAGCGCTGCCGGATCGCAGCGCAGGCGGGATCGATGTAGCGATTGTGCTGTTCTGCCGGGTCATCAACCAGATTGAAGAGCTGGCCCTGGCCCTCGGGAAAGCGTGTCAGCCGCCAGCCGTCGGCTGAGATGATGGTCCGGACGCCCGCGTGGCTGACCAGCACGGTGTTCCACGGCGGTGGGCCGGGGGCGGCGCCGCACAGGGCCGGTTCCAGGGAGTGTCCCTCCAGAGGCGGGCGGGCCGCGTCGGGCACCCCGGCCCAGTCACAGAAGGTCGGGTAGAAGTCGAGGGTGCAGGCCAGGCGGCGCACTATCCGGCCAGGCTCGACCCCGGCACCGGCTACGATCAGCGGCACCCGTATGCCTGTGTCGTAGGGTTTGACGCCCTTTGTCATCAGGCCGTGATCGCCGAGCATATCGCCGTGGTCGGTGGTGAAGACCAGAACAGTGGTCTCGGCGAGCCCGCTCTGTTCCAGAAAGCGTACGATACGCGTGATCTGATCGTCAATGAAGCGCAGCGAGCCGTGGTAGAAGGCGCGCAGCTGCTGGATGACGGCGGGTTGGTCGTAAATGTTGGCAAAACCGGCGAACTCTCGGTGTGCTTGCCAAAGTGTCTCGAAGCCCTCCTCATCCATCCACGCCGCCGGGAGCGCACTCGGCATGTCGGCGGGGTCGAACATGCTGGCATAGGGCTCCGGTGGGTCGTAAGGATCGTGGGGGTCGACGTAGGAGATGTGGCAGAAGAAGGGTTGGTCTGGATGCTCAGCCCGGTGGCGCCGCATGAAGTCCAGGCCTAGGTCCGTGATATAGGCTGTGTCGTGAACCTCAGATGGCAGTGGTGAGGGATGCATCAGAGGCCAGGCGGTGTTGACCAGGAGCGGAGCCAGGTAGCGGCGCCGTGCTGCCTCCCGCTCAGCAGTCCGCGGGTCGGGCGGGTGACTCGGCCAGTCCCAACACAACGCTAGTGCAGCTTCGTAGTGTTCAGGATGATGCTCGGCGACCCAGTCGAGCCATGGCCACTTGGGGTCCTCGGTGACGGTCGACTCGTCGAAGCCCAGATAGCCTATGTCCGGCGGGGGCGGGGTGTGCATTGGCGTCTGGTGGAACTTGCCGAAGCCCCCGGTGCGATACCCGTGGGCCTGCAAAATATGGGCATAGGTGGGCGCATCGGTGGCCAGGGTGTAGTTGTTGCTGATGATGCCGTGGACAGGGGCTGAGCGCCCGGTCAGTATCGTGGCTCGGTTGGGGGCACAGACCGGGTGAGACGCGTAGCAGCGATCGAAACGTGCGCCCTCGGCAGCCAGCCGGTCGAGCGTCGGCGTCGAATCGACGCCACCGCCATAGCAGTGGAGAAAGGCCGCGGCCAATTGGTCGGCCATAATGAACACGATGTTTGGTGGGTGAGCGGTCGGGGGAGCCATTTAAGGTCGCGCTCCTTCCTGTAGCTGACGCTGCGCTGGATGGTGTATTGGACGACTGTGATGCTTCCTACTATACTGAGGGTATGCAATACTACAAACCTGCTGGGGATCTGAACGTTGGCGACGGGATGCCCTTCTACCACGACGGTGTCTTCCGGCTCTACTACCTCCTGGACGAGGGTCACCACCAGGCGCTGGGTGGCCTGGGCGGGCACCAGTGGGCGCAGATGACGTCCCGAGATCTGATCTCCTGGGAGCATCATCCCCTTGCCATCCCGATCACCGACCCCCGGGAGGGCTCGATCTGCACCGGCTCGGTGCTCTTCCACAACGAGATCTACCACGGCTTCTACGCGACCCGGATGCATGATCGCACGGAGCACCTGAGCCTGGCTGTCAGCCGGGATGGGATCCATTTCGAGAAGCAGGTGCCCAACCCTTTCGCTTCGCCGCCTGCGGGCTACAGTCCCTACCACTACCGCGACCCGTGCGTCTTCTACAGCCCCGTGGATGGGCACTTTCACCTGCTTGTAACGGCGTGGCTCGAGGACTATCCTATCACCGGGCGCGGTGGCTGCTTGGCCCATCTGGTTTCCGAAGATCTGCACCACTGGGAGCAACGCGCTCCTTTTCTTATTCCCGGTCTGCTCGGGGCGCCGGAGTGCCCGGACTACTTCGCTTGGCGCGGCTGGTACTACCTTGTCTTCAGTAGCGAGGGCTTGACACGCTACCGTATGTCGCGCGACCCCTTCGGCCGTTGGTTGCGCCCGCCGGTGGACACCCTCGACGGTCCCGCTGCGCGGGTGATGAAGACTGCAGCTTTCGCCGGCGATCGCAGGATCGGGGTCGCCTGGATCGGCACGCGCGCAGGAAACGCCGCCGCCGGGGCTTTCCAGTTTGGCGGTAATGCGCTCTTCCGGGAGTTGGTCCAGCTCCCCGATGGCGCATTGGGGACGAAGTTCCCCGCCGAAATGGTGCCGGCCGCCGGGGCAGCGACTGCATCGGCGATCGCGTCCCCGATGGTCGGGGCTGAGGTCCGGAGGCGTAGTGTTCAGCTCGCGGCCCGTCCGGGCCTGGCGGCCGCCTTTGTGACAGGGCTCGCCCAGGACGCACGGCTGCGGATCCGGATCTCACCGATGGCCGGTGCCGGTGGCTTCGGGCTGCGTCTTCGCGCCGCTGAAGTATTGGACAGCGGCTACGATCTGCATTTTGCGCCCTACGACGGCACCGTTTGTCTCAATCAACAGACGATCTACGGCCTGACCGACCTGGATAGCCCCTTTGACCTGGAGATCGTACTGAAAGGCGACCTGATCGATGTCTGCATTGACGGACAGCGGACGCTGATTGACCGTTGCCCCGAGCAGGTCGGGGAGCGGATTTTCGTCTATGCACAGGATGCCGAAGTGGCCTTTGATCTGCTTGAGATGGCGCCGTTGTTGTAGTGAGGCTGCGGCGGCCGGCCGCCGCAAGTGAGGACAATGACCAATGAGAATCACCCACGACCTGCACATTCATACCTATCTGTCTACCTGCTGTGGCGATAAGATCAACCAGACTCCGCGCGCGATCCTGGCTCTCGCCGAGGAGATGGGCGTAACCACCATCGGCTTTTCCGACCACGTGTGGGCGAATCCCGGCGTGCCGCCTTCTGATTGGTATCGGCCCCAGGACGAGAACCAGATCCGACGTCTGCGGGAGGACCTGGTAGCGTTGGAAACCGATGTGCGCGTTCTGGTGGGTTGCGAGGCCGATATGCGCGCCCCCGGTGCCTTCGGCATCACGCCTGAGCTGGCGGCAGACCTGGATCACGTGCTGTTGGCCTGCAGCCACTTCCACATGCGTGACTTCGTGGCGCAGCCTGAGAGTGCCGCACCTCGTGATGTCGCCCGCCACTTGCTGGCCTTTTTTATCTCCGGTGTGACCTCGGGTCTGGCTACCTCCATTGCCCATCCGTTTCTACCTCTGGGCCATATCGAACAGCTGGACGCCATTATCGCCACGATCTCTGACGGCGAGTTTGCCGAAGCCTTCGGCGTCGCGGGGGAGCACGGCGTGGGGTTGGAGATCACCACAGGATTTCTTCCGGGCATCGATGGCCCCTTCTCGCTGGAGACGCCGTTGCGATTTCTGACCTTGGCCAAGCAGGCCGGTTGCCACTTCACCTGTGGATCGGATGCCCACACGCCGGCGCGACAGCGTGAGTTGCCGCAGCTGACGGTGTTGGTGGATGCCCTTGGCCTGACGGAGGACGATCTGCTGCCGCTGGTGCGGGCGACAGCGTAGAACTAGCGGTGAGAGTTTGAGGTGACGGTGGCCGGTTCCCAAGATCTGACATTTGCATATCCTGTTGTGCCCATTTTGCGCGCAGACGGTGAGACTTGGCAGTATATCCGCGAGCCACTGCTGCGGCGTATGCCCGATGGGTCGCTGCTTTGTCTGCACTATTCTGGCGGGCCACGGGAGCCGCACAATGATAACGCGGTGCTCGTCACGCGCAGCGTTGACGCCGGTGCCAGTTGGTCTGCCCCGGAGGTGCTCTTCCGGCACGGGGTCCGTGGATGCTGGTCGACGGAGTTGCTGGTACACGGCGATACCGTCTGTGCTTTCGTCTCGACCCTCCACGCCCGGAGCCATTATAACGAATTGCACACCTATCGCGCCTTCAGCAACGACAGCGGCAAGACTTGGTCGGAGCCCAGTTCGCTTCCCGGCCCCTTTCACTGCGTCTCGCCGCGACAGGCCCTCCTGCTGACCTCTGGCGAGATCGTCGTGCCTGTCTACTGGCAGGAGCAGCACGCGGGCTTTGACTGGACCACCGACGGAGCCCGCGATTGGCGGTTCCACTGCGGCGTGTTGCGCTCAGAGGATGGAGGCCGTCATTTCACTCAGCACGGCAACATCCGCGCTGCGGCGGGCCTCTCGCTCTGGGAGCCTAATGTCGTGGAGGTTGCGCCGGGACGGCTGGTGATGATGATCCGCGCTACCGGCGATGGGCGGCTCTACCGCGCTGACAGCACCGATGCCGGACGCCACTGGTCGGATGCGATGCGGACGCAGATCGGTGCGGACAGCTCCAAGGTTACGCTGTTGCGGGTTGGGGGCTGCGTTCTGATGCTGTTTAATCCTGGTGGCGACACTCGGTTTGGGGGGCGGCGGGATCTGCAGCTATGGGTCAGCAGCGATGGCTGTGCTACCTGGAGTACGAAGCTCTCGATCGCTCAGGCACCGGAGGGGCGCCGCATCTGTTATCCTCACGGTTTCATCGATGCGGTGCGCAAAGAAGTGGTGCTGGCGTTGGATGATACCCGCACTCACTGGTTTATGCGGATCCCCTTGGCGGATCTGGGCCTCCCGCAGGAAGATATCTTCCAGGGAGACGAGCGGTCTCTTCATCGATGAGACCCAGGCAAGGAGGTGTTGATGAGCACGCCGGGATCGTTGGCAGTAAGCTGGTGGACCATCCGCCTGCGGATACCGGGCCCTCGCTTGTTATGCCAGCCTCGGGCGATGGTGATGCCTGCCGGTAGGTGATCAATGTCTGTTAAGGCGCTTGACGTCGAGCATGGGATCGTCTGTCGCCGGCCTGATGAACGGTTTGGCTACTTCGGCTGGCCCACCGTAGCTCGCATGGCGGATGGTGCCCTGCTGGTTGTCAGCTCCGGATTGCGCTCCGCGCATATCTGTCCCTGGGGCAAGACAGTGCTCAATGCCAGCACCGACGAGGGTCGGACCTGGTCGCCGCCTCGGGTGATTCAAAATTCGCCAATCGACGATCGCGATGCCGGCATCGTCGATCTGGGCGGCGGTCGGCTGCTGGTAAGCTGGTTTACCTCTGATACCCGGCGTTATGCTGACGACGACTGGCTGTCCAGGGCAGAACGCGCCAGCTGGTCTGATGTTTTTGACGACTGGAGCGATGCGCTGGTTACCCGGCATCTCGGTTCGTGGATTATGCTGAGCGCGGATCGGGGCGCAAACTGGAGCGCTCCCGTTCGCGTGCCTGTCTCGGCCCCCCACGGCCCGATCCGCCGGCGCGCGGGGGATTTGATCTACCTGGGCAAGCGTTACCATTCTTGGGAAGACATGGGCGAGAGTTTGATCGCGGCGGCGCGCAGCACTGACGGCGGGCGTAGTTGGGAGGAGCTGGGAACGATCCCATTGCACCCTCATACTGCAGCGGTGAACTACCACGAGCCGCACGTGGTTGAGTTGCCTTCAGGGCGCCTCATTGGCACAGTCCGCATTCAGGATCACAAGGAAAAGGACCTGAGGCCGGCCGGCATTCCTTCCTTCAGCATGATGCAGAGTGAGTCGGACGACGGGGGATACACGTGGTCGCCGGCGCGGTCTTTGGGCTTCCACGGCTCGCCACCGCACTTGATGCGTCATACCTCGGGCGTGTTGCTGCTCACATATGGTTACCGCAAGTTGCCCTATGGCCAGCGCGTTGCCTTCAGCTATGATCGCGGTGCCAGCTGGGACCACGGTTGGATTATCCGGGACGACGGCCCTGACAGTGATCTTGGCTATCCTTCTACAGTTGAACTGGCCGACGGTGGCCTTCTGACTGTATACTATCAAAAGGCTGCCGCAGGAGAGAGCTGCTCGCTGCTCTATTCGCGGTGGCGCCTGCCGCGCTGACGGCGCACCGCACCGTGCTGGGGTGGCCCAACGACCTCAACGCCGCTCAGGCGCACTAGACCTTCTGGTCTCCGGCAGTTGGTCTGGGCAGAATACGGATGCTCAGCAGAAAGGAGCGTGTTTGTGAGCCCGAAGACGCTGAAACGCAAGCTACGCTTCACTCTCTTTCCGCCCCTAGTTCGACACCAGAAGATTCGGGCGGCCCTGCGATTCGTCCGGTGGAAGATTAGCAGCTGGTTGGCCCTCGGACCGACGGTGATCCCCTTTGTGGGCGAAGCCAGGCTGATTGCAGCTGCCGGTATGACCGATGCCCGCGGCAACATCTATGCCGGCTTGTACGATTTCCGGGCGATGGCCTTTCTCCTGCACCTGCTCCGGGAAAACGACCGCTTCGTCGATGTTGGATCAAACATCGGGTCCTTTACAGTCCTGGCCTCCAAAGTGGTTGGCGCCGAGTGTCTGGCCATTGAGCCGATTCCTGGCTCATATCAGTATCTTTTGGACAATGTGAGCATCAACCGTGTCTCCAATCTTGTCACCTGCCTCAATGTCGGTGTCGGTCGTGCGTCTGGGACACTGGAGTTCACCTGCTCCCTTGATACCACAAATCACGTGCTTGCCCCGGGCGAGACCGCTGAGGAGGTGATCTGGGTCCCGGTGAGATCTCTCGACGCCATCGCCGGTGAGTTTGCGCCCACGCTTCTGAAGATCGACACGGAGGGGTACGAGACCGCTGTGATTGCGGGAGCTGACGGCACCCTAACTGACGAGCGCTTGCTGGCCGTGATTGTGGAGTTGCGGGGCCACGGTCGACGCTACGGTTTTGATGAGAGCGAGGTCCACAGCCATATGCTGAATGCTGGCTTCAGTCAGTTCAGCTATGATCCCTTTGCGCGAAAGCTGACGCGCTGGGAGGAGGGCGGCGTTCTGGAGAACAATGCACTCTATATACGCAATATGGAGCTGGCACAGGAGCGTGTCGAAACTGCCCCTGCATTCACCGTAAACGGACAGCGTCTGTAGCGCGCTGGCGGCCTTTCATCACGGAAACCTCAACTGTGTGGCCGGTAGGGGGGCGTAGGGGCTGACGCGGGTAGTGAACCCCAACTGCACCCTCAGCTGCTCGAGGCAAGCATGGAGTTCCGCAGAACGTAGTGACTCACAGCTGGAGCGATCGCCGTAGGTGCGCGTGGATCTGCCGCATGCCGGGGAGATTTTGGTCGAGTTGGGTGTGGGAGTAGATCCGTTGGCGATCGCGCATCGACGTGGCGAACTACGGAACGATCTGCTTCGCACCCGCCGCCGCGGCACGGGTCACGATGGCCGTCACGTTCTCCAGTGTGTCCCCAATGAAGGGCAGAATCGGCATCCGGATCACACCGGTCTCGATCCTAGCCTCCGTCAACTGCGCCATCGCTGCAAAGCGGGCTGACGAGGGTGGGGCGCCGGGCTCCCTCGCTAGCTCATCGTCCGCTTGAGTGATGGTGAAGCTCGCTACGGCTCGGGCGCGGCGCTGGATGCGTTGGAAGATGGCCATGTCACGTAGCGCCAGGTCGCTCTGGGTCAAAAGAGGGACAGGAAAACCGAAGTCGGCGATAACCGCCATCGCCCGTGGCGTGAGTTGGATATAGTGCTCCAGGGGCAGGTGGCAGTCATTCATCGAGCCCAGCGCGATCAGGCCCTTCGTCGGCTTGCGCGAAAGCCTGTCGTGCCGGAACTCGATAGCGTTGACCTTGACCAAGACTCTTCGTCGAAGTGGTCGATCTGGTAGCGCTTACTCCTGCTATCGCAGTGGACGCAAATCTGTTGGGCGCAACACACAAAGCAAAGGTCGTTGTCGTCTATCAACGGTGACCGTACTTACCGAGGCTCGTAATGCAAGCAGATCACGCTCGAGGGTGCGTATTGGAGAGACATCGCATGATCTTGGGCGCATACGATACCGTCTGGCTGGTAACGTCTCCAGTTACAGAGCGCAAACGCCAACTCTTGCGAGGAGCCTCCGGCCCTGTACAATACGAGCAGAATCACTGGGGCTGCTGCAGAATCTGTGTATAGGGTCTGCGCGCGGTGGAGGGATTTGAAGCAGACAGGGCGCGTTAAGATCATTGACTACACTGCTGAGTGGCGTCATTATTTGCTAACGATGTAGCTATCATCCCCTCGGGAGTGGGGGCATAGCGGAAGCTCAATGAAAATAACATCAATCGAAGCTAAGACTATGTTGAGCCATACCAAGCGTCCCGGCCCATTCTTTGGGCAAAAGTACAACATGAATCTCTACAGAGGATGCATGCATCGATGCGCATATTGTGATAGTAGAAGCGAATGCTACCAGATCGAGGACTTCGACGGCGAGGTGTTGGTGAAGGCCAACGCGATCGAATTGCTGCGTAAGGAACTGGCGGGCAAGCGAGTCAAGGGCGTCATTGGGTTCGGCTCGATGAACGACCCCTTCATGCCGATCGAGGCCAAGCTCAACTTGGCAGGCCGCGCCTTAGCGGTAATCGCCGAGTTTGGCTTCCCCGTCCACATTATCACCAAGAGCGACTTGGTGCTCAAGGATCTGGAGACCATCAAGCGCATTGCGAGAGTTTACGCTACTATCAGCTTCACGGTCACAACTGCTGACGACGACCTCGCCAGCAAGGTGGAGCCCCTGGCGCCGCGCCCATCGGCGCGGTTCGCCGCGATGCGCGCCCTCGCAGATAATGGCATTCAGACGGGCGTGACGATGATGCCGATCCTGCCCTTCATCGAGGACAACGAAACAAATATCGAGGCCATCGTTGCGAGAGCGGCTGCATCCGGAGCAAGCTACATCCTGCCCTCAATGGGGATGAGCCTTCGCGATCGGCAGCGCGCCTATTACTACGCCGAGCTCGACCGACACTTCCCCGGCCTGCGCGAACGTTATGAGCGCACATATGGAGAGCGGTATCACTGTGACGTACCGCGCGCCAAGGCGCTCTATGCGCACTTTGAGGCGCTCTGCGAAAGCTACGGTGTGGCGGCCCAGTTACCATTGTATAGGCCACAGGCAGCGAAGCAGCTGTCCTTTCTGACTTGACCAGATCAGATGCTTGTCCCAGTTCGTGCCAGTGTGCTCAGGTTGTTATCGGTCACCTTGTTTGCTCAGAATAGCGACAATGTCGGCAGACCGGATGGAGGCCCGGAGAAGCCGGGGAATGAGAGTGATCGGAGGGAAACAGGGTGGCAGCCAGAGACACTGAGGTGCCGCCGGTCTTCACGCCCTCGTTGGCCGATGTCCCTTCTACAATGATCACGCCGCCAGTTTGCGGGTCTCCCCCACACTGGCCTCTGGGGCTGTAATTGACCCGACTGCCTCGCCGCTGGCACCCACGACGTCAGCAACTTCCGCGCCTGCTGGCTCGCCATCTCCAACCAAGCCGTCCTTCGCCAACTGGCGCTTGAGTACTTGTTGCTTCACCCCTTCCATCTTCTGCTTCTCCGAATCCTCCATCTATTCTGGCCATTCGCTGTTCAAATGCCGTGGCCCGTAACACGCTGGGGCTCAGTCAACCCAGACTCCGGAGTAGGGGATGTTCTGCATGAACGTCCAAAATCGCCAACGTATTCTCATAAGCGGCAGCGCGGGCTACCGGACACCCTGCAGAGAAAGCGGCTATACAACCTGGTCGAGCTCTTTGGCGTTGAGCGGATGGTTCATCTGCGGTTTTTGACACTATTCCCGGCAGCCTGTATAGTGGACGCTACCTATGCACTTTAAAACAGGATAAGTAGCGGGCACGGCCAAACCGACGATAATAGATGTCGCGAAACAAACCATATCGGAGGCGAGACCGTGCCCAAGCCGATTATATGCCTATCTGAACGGTTGCGCCAGTTTGCGGACTACGTCCGTCCCTGCTTCAGCCAACGCCAATAGCGGTACTTCGTGATCGTACTCCTTGGCCTCATCGAATGCGAGGAACGCAAGACCCTCACTGGCCTACTGCGCGTGATCGGCGAATCGGTGAGCCTTTCGGGATTGTCCCGGTTTCTGAACAAGTGGCGCTGGTCCACGACCGCCCTGGCCCACCGCTGGTGGAGCTATTTCTGTAAGCGGATGACCGAGGCCGT
>PWVB01000054.1 GCA_003562365.1 Anaerolineae bacterium | reverse complement strand
GGCGCAGATGCGCCGCGATACTGACAGCCGCTGGTGGTATGGCGTGCGGCGCAACGATGAGTACCTCTTTCGTTTCCGCCCCCCCCAGGATCAGCGCACGCATCTGGCAGAGGCGGAGGGCCTGGCATCCTTCGGCTATCTACCTAGCGCCGAGAACCAACCGCGTATCGGCTCTCTGGCTCTGACGATCCTGGGCCGAAAGCTTTACTATTGTTCCATCATCCGTGAATGGCCGCGCTTTGAAGACCGTCTTGAAGCAGTCCTTGAAAGCACCGCCGGCGTACACCTGATGAGCTACGACATCGACATTGGCACCGTCAGGAACCACGGCCCCATTGTTACCGCGGATGGGCGACGGGCGGCCGAGGTTCACGCGATGACCGCCGGCAGTGACGACAGACTGCATCTAGCAGCTGCAGTCTGGTCACTGCCCGGAGAGGATCCAGCCAACGACTGGCAGTATGCCCAGCGCCGCGGCTGCTATACGCATATGCGCTTACTGGTGATCGACCCACAGCGGGACACAGATTCCAGTGAGACTCCAGCTGCAGGTAGTGTCGCCACTGACGGACTAGAGAGATAGGAGATAACGATGACCTCGATCCTGATTCTGTATCACTCACAGCAGCACGGCAACACGCAGAGAATGGCGACGGCCGTTGCTGATGGCGCTCGAGCCGCTGGCGCCGATGTGACTGTCCACAACGGTAATGACGGACGATTCGATGTGGAGACGTATCGGAGCTTTGACGCGGCGGCCTTTGGCTCTCCCGACTATTTTAGCTACATCGCCGGGACACTGAAAGTCTTCCTCGACGACTGGTATATCGCCAAGGGGCAGAACCCGACCGGGCTGGTCGACAAACCTCTAGTGCTCTTCTACTCGCACGGAGGCGGCGGCGCCGTCAAACGTCCGCTGGAGACGCTCTTCGCCCGCCTGGGCCATCAGATGGGCAAGACCGTAGAATCGCTTGGGGCACCCTCCGGACGGGTTCTGGAAGCCTGCCAAGAGCTGGGACGCCAGTTAGCCGAGGCTGCACAAGCTGCTAGCGGCTAGATCCCTTATTGGGTAAAGGGCAGTCGCTGCGAAGCGCGTGCACCCACAACAGAAATGTAAAGGAGCCTATGATGACCAAGAGAGCACTGGTCCCGATCGCCGATGGATCGGAGGAGATCGAAGCAGTCTGCATCATCGACACGCTGCGGCGCGCCGAGGTGGAGGTGACCGTCGCATCGGTGTCCGACAACTTGGAGATCACGGCCTCCCGCAAGACGAAGCTGTTAGCAGACAGCCTTATCAGCGCGTGTGCCGATCAGACCTTCGATTTGATCGCTCTGCCGGGTGGGATCCCAGGCGCTGAGCACCTGCGAGACAGCCCGTTGCTGATCGAGATGCTAAAAGCACAGCGCGATGCCGGACGATTCTACGCTGCCATATGCGCCTCTCCGGCGGTGGCGCTGCTACCGCACGGGTTGCTCAATGGTCGCCGCGCGACCTGCTATCCCAGCTATCGTGAGCAGCTGGTAGAGGTCCCCAACATCGCCGCCGCTCTCGACCGCGTCGTCGTGGACGGCAATCTTATCACCAGTCAGGGACCTGGGACGGCCCTGGAGTTCGCGCTCAAGCTCGTCGAGTGTCTCTTTGACGATCCAGAGAAAGCTACAAAGATAAGCGAGCAGATGCTGGTGCGGTAGCGACGCCGGGAGACCACGCTGCACCCTCAAGGATAAGGACTAACCATGACCACCCAACTACAGGAGAAGTTCTTTGGCTGCATAGCTGGCGTCCACATCGGATCAGCGATGGCGGCCCCGGTGGAAGGCTGGCCCTACGAGCAGATCGAAACCGAATATGGCACCCTCGACCGTTTCCTTCCCTACCACCATTACCAGGCCACCACCGACTGGGTGCGGGAGCCCGGTACAACCGAGGACGGCGTCGAGCGCCAGAAACTGATGATCACGGCCATCATGCGCAAGCAGGACCGCATCACGGCGGAAGACCTGCGCGCTACATGGCTCACCGACATGAACCCTGACGGCGCCGGCGTCGTCTCCGAGCCCTTCGAGGGCGCGCTCTACAAAATGGCTAACACACCGATGCCTGCGCGAGATATCGGTCGCTATTGCGACTATGCCGGATTGGTCTCTTTCGCACGCTCCTGCCATCCCTTGGGCCTGATCAACGCCGGTGATGTCCAGCATGCACTGGAGGATATCTTGGAGGTCGGGCAGGTCTATCAGACCGCCAACAGCCGCGGCCTACAGTGGGCTGCCGTGACTGGCGTCGCTGTCGCCGCTGCTACCAGGCCCGCCGCCACGGTTGACAGCGTGCTCGACGCCGTCTTTGAGGTATGCAGCACCTTCGAAGCGCGTTTCCAGCAGGCGGCTGGTGTCGCTCGCGAGCTGGAGCGCGGTCTTGAGCTAACGGAGGGATGCCGGGACTTCCGCGAGCTGCGGTCGCGGTTTGACGACCTGTACAGTGGACGTGGGATCCCCTACGCCTTCTCCTACGCCAACGAGGTGGTGACCAAGGCGATCTGCATCCTACGGATGGTCCAGGGTGACCTCAAGCAGGCTATTGTCGCCGGGGTCAATATGGGTCGTGATACCGATTGTGTCACCGCCGTCGCCGCCGGCATCGCAGGTGCCCTGACCGGAGCATCCGAGTTACCCGAAGGCTGGATAGTCCAGATCGACCAGGCAACCAGCTTAAACCGCTTCACCAACTCCCAGCGCACCTTGCGCGAACACAGCGACGGTCTGTACGATGCCTTTAAAGCGCGGGTGGCCCGGCTGCGGACCTACATCAGTGATATGGACGGGGGAGAGTGATGAACAGACTCGCCATCATCACCGCTTTCCTGGGCGGGGTCAAGAACCGCTACATGACCTACCAACCCGAACGGACGCTGGACGAGAAACTTGCACTGGCAGCGCAGGTCCAGAGCTGTGACGGGGTGGAACTCTGCTATCCCGCTGACTTCGACGACCCCAAACACCTCCGATCACTCCTGAACCGCCACAGTCTGGGGGTTTCAGCAATCAACTTTCGCTCGCGGCGCACCGGCCAGTGGTGGCAGGGCGCCTTCTCATCGACGCTGGCCGAAGAACGGCGCGAGGTCGTGGACGATCTAAAGCGCGCGATGGATCTCGCCGCTGAACTGGGCCCCCGGCGGATCACGACTTGTCCGCTTAACGACGGGACCGATTTTCCGTTTGAGGCGGACCACGCGCGGCTCTACGACAACGCCGCGTCGACCCTCGCCGAGGCATGTGCCCACAACCGCGAGGTGCGCATCTGCCTGGAGTTCAAACGCAGCGATCCACGCGCCCGCTGCCTCTTCGGTTCCGCCGGCGAGACAGCAGCCTTCTGCCTGCTGACCGGTGCCGACAACCTGGGGGTGACGCTCGACATCGGTCACGCGCTTTACGGAGGCGAGAACGCTGCCCAGGCCGCAGCCCTGCTGGCTCGGGCCGACCGGCTTTTCTACGTCCATCTCAACGACAACGACGGCCACTGGGATTGGGATATGCTTCCGGGCATCCACCACACCTGGGCCTTCGTCGAGTTCTTCCACACGCTGCGACGGCTCGGATACACTGATGATTGGTACGCCTTCGATGTCATCACCAAGGAACACGACACCATCGAGACCTTCGACGCCGCCGTGGTGCTGACCCGCCAGCTGGAGGACATCGCCGAGCGCATCGACGACCAGCACCTGGCAGCATTCATGCAGACGCGCAACCCTGCAGAGACGATGCGCTATCTGTACAGCCTACTCGACATCGCTGAAAGCTGAAAGAGCACGATGAACATCCAGTTCGCTGCCAACGCCAGCTTCTTCGGTGCCCGTCGGGATCGCTTCAGCCAGTACCAACCAGATCGCGGTCTGCCTGAAAAGCTAGCACTGATCGCCGGGATCGACGGAATGACCGGCGTCGAACTGAAGTATCCCGGCAACTTCGTTAAGTCGGATGAGATCGAGGTCGGGGAGCTGGCCGTGGAGCGGGTCAGGGAACAGGTGCAGCGCCACGGGCTTCTCGTCTCCGCCATCAATGTCGACACCAAGGCAATCGCCCATTTCCGTTATGGCGCCCTATCGGCTCGCGACCGCAGGACGCGCGAGATCGCGGCCCAGCGGTTACGCGCCGGTATGGATGTCGCGGCGGAGTTGGAGGCTGAGATCGTGACCACCTGTCCATTAGCCGAGGGCTATGACTATGCCTTCCAGCTTGACTACACAACCGCCTGGGAGCACCTGATCGATACGGTTCGAGCGGCGGTGCGCCATCGCGACGATGTCTCCTTAGTTCTGGAGTACCAGCCGCACGAACCCCACGCCAAAATCTTACTGAGCAACGTAGGAAAGATGCTCTACGTCTGTGCCCAAATTGACCAGCCCAACTTCGGCGCCAACCTCGATGTAGGCCACGCCTTTGCGGCCGGTGAGTCACCGGCCGAGTCGGCCGCCCTACTGGCGCGCCACAGCTGGTTGCGCTACATCCACGCCAACGACAACACTGGCGAGGGCGGTGACTGGGATATGATCTCCGGGACGGTTCACTTCTGGGATTGGCTGGAGTTACTCTACACGCTGGAACGCGTGGGTTATACGGGCTGGTTCAGCGCCGACGTGCAGCCTAAGCACTTCGGCCCGGCTGCGGCTTACCGGACCAATATGCACATGATCCGCTGCATAGCGGCCCTGCTGAAGCGCGCCGGACCGGACCGGATCGCCGAGCTGATGGAGACAGAGGGCCGCACACCGGACCTTTACGTTTACCTCAGCGGGCTGCTGTCCGGCGGTTCCCCAGGATGAGTCGGCCTACGGCCCGGAAAGGAATGTCCTTGTCCATTCAATATGGCGCCCACTGCTACCTCTTCACCGAGCGCTGGTCCGACGACCGGCTGGACCTGTTGGACACCGCCCACCGCTTGGGCCTCGACCTCTGGGAGATCGCTGTCGGCGACGACGTGACCTTCACACCTGCGCTGACGCGCTCGCGGGCCGCGGCCCTCGAGCTGACGCTCACCGTCAGCCCAGGTGGAGCCTGGCCACAGATATGCGATCTCGCGGCAGACGATCCCACCCACCGGGCTCAGGGGCTGGCCTGGCATCAACGACAGGTGGATCTGGCGGCCGCGCTGGGAGCAGTGGCCTACACTGGAGCACTTTACAGCCATCCCGGCATCGTCCGGCGTCGCCTCCCGCCACCGGACGAGCTGCCGCGCACCGCCGAAGGCCTTCACGCCCTAGCTGGCTACGGAGCGGAACGCCACGTCCGCATCGTTCTGGAACCGATGAGCCACTTCCGCACCCATCTGATTAACACCCCCTCAGAGCTAATGCAGCTGATCGCATTGGCAGATCACCCGAATCTATTCGGGCTGCTGGACACCTACCATTTGGTGACAGAGATCCGCGATTACGCGGCTGCCGTGCACACCGTCGGTGAGCACCTTTGGGGCATCCACGCCTGCGAAAACGATCGGGGTGTGCCCGGTGGTGGGCTGGTGCCGTGGGAGACGCTCTTCGCCACCCTCAAGGCCATTGATTTCGACGGTGCCGTGCTGATGGAGACCTACAATTCTTCCATTGGCGACCCTCCGGGCAGCTTCGCTCACGCCCGCGGGATGTTCCACAATCCGTGTCCAGACGGCGCAGCCTTTGTACGGCAGGGCCTGACCTTCCTAAAAGCCGGTCTGGCAACCTACAGTCCAGCACAAAGTGATGCCTAGTGAAGGGATCACACGACTTGAAAATCGACGCCCACAATCACCCAGACTGGCACGGCCACAACCTGCCGAAGTTCTTAGACAACATGGCCACCCACGGGATCAACCGCACCTGGCTGCTCACCTGGATCGCGCCAAGAGATGAGGTTGACCCCACCTTCAACCCAGTTATGCCACCCGACCATACCGGCCCGATCTCGCTAAGCCGGATCCTAGCCTATGTAGACCGGGCTCCAGCACAGTTCGTCCCCGGTTATGCACCCGACCCCCGCCGCCCAGAGGCCATCGACCAGCTTCAGGCTGCCATTGAGATCTACGGTGTGCGGATCTATGGGGAACTCAAGCTGCGGATGCGCTACGACAACCCCGACGCACTCCGGGTCTTCCGTTTCTGCGGCGACCGTGGACTGCCGGTGGTGGTGCACATCGACTACGAGTTTGCCACCGGCACGCAATACCCGCGCCCCAACTGGTGGTACGGGGGCGGCATCAAGGCGTTAGAGAATGCTCTGCTCGCCTGTCCGGACACGATCTTCATCGGACACGCACCGGGCTTCTGGTCACACATCTCGGACGATGGTCAGCACGACCGCGAGATGTACCCCGCCGGACCGGTAGGAGTGGGCGGTCGGGTGGTCCGTATGTTGCGCAACTATCCCAATCTTTTCGCAGACCTCTCAGCGAACTCTGCCCGTAATGCCTTAAAGCGGGATCCGGACTTCGGACGGGATTTCGTTCTGGAGTTTCAAGATCGGCTGCTCTATGCCCGTGACGGCTTCGGGACCGAACTGGACGAGCTGCTGGAGACGTTGGCCTTGCCCAATGCGGTGCTCAAGAAACTACACGCGACCAACGCCCTGCAACTAGTGCCTGACGTGGAGGACTGATCCTTCGGCAGACACAAACGACCGTCAACAAGGAGGTGACAGAATGATCTTGGACGTTATCCTGATTCTGGCAATCGGCGGGATCACCATCGTGGCCGCGGCCGCGGGGCTCGTCCGGGCGCTGGTCATGCTCTTTGTTCTCTACCTGCTATCCATAGTGCTGGGCATGCTGGTCGTCGCCCTCAACCTCGCTCAGCTCTTAAGCGACCTCGTGCTCGGATCGCTCGGAGGCATACATACCCCCTTCTTCTACCAAGGCCTGATCTTCATTGCCCTTCTCATCCCTGCATTCGTCGGCGCTATGGCCCTCACCAATCTGTCACTGGGAGATACTTCGATCGCCAAGCTGAAATGGCTGGACAACCTCTTGGGCACCGCGGTGGGGATCGTCGTCGCGCTGGTCTTCGCCGCCGTCCTCTGCAACGCCTGGGGCGTTATCGTCCGTGATCAGTGGGCGCCATACACCACCTGGCTCTCAATGCACACGATCTTCGGCACTTCAGCTCTGCGCCCCTATATGATGATCATACTGCGCATCTACCGGCGCACGCTCTTCCCCTTCGCACTCTCTGCCTATCCGATCTTCTTTATCCCTCAGGCCTGAGGACTAGCCCGATCTATTCGGGCCAGTCGCTGAGGGCACTCCCGGCAAACATCGCCTTCGGACTGCCCTCGATCAGGACATCCTCACGCTCGGCAACCTCGTTCACGACCGCCGTTGAAGCGTAGAGCTCCGCCAGATGCAGCGTGTCGCGGATCCTCAGCACCCGGGGCCCCCTATTGGAGAGCGCCCCACAGCTACGCAGCGCCCAAGCATAGGCCGTCGCATCGTCTGGCGCGATCACGGGGATCTTGCCCCGCTGCAGGAAGCTGCTGGTGACGGTATTCTCGTTGGTGGCATCCAGATCGATCTTGTCGAAGAGACGGCGGCTAATCACATCAGCCAAGCCCAGTCCCACCGCATTGCCGTGAGAGGCGGGAGTAAGATCGTGGACGGTGATTGCCTTAATCCGGGGCCGCTCCGGCTCGGACTGCCCGTGGATATAGTTGCGGCCGATGATATTGGGGTCGATCCCGGCGCCACTGATATCCTTGCCCATCCGATCGATGATTAGCACGTCGACATCGTCAATGGGCAGGTACGGCATGTGGTCCCGAGCGATGTCCAGAAGCTTGGGTTCCTCCGCCATAATCGTCTCGGCCGCCAGCGCCTGAACAACCATCGTTTCGTCGTAGGCGTTCTCCACCACGGCCAGGCCAAAGCGGATCTTGCCAGTCGCCAGGATCTGCGACGCAGTCCAGGGGATCAGGTGACGCAGGCCGTAGACGCCTGCGCTATGGATCTCCAGCGCCTGCCGGTGCTTGCCCAACCCAATCACCGACAGCTTGACCAAGCCGCTCTCGTGCGGGCCGTGGAAATCGGTGTGGAGTTTGACGCGGTTGATCAGGATAACGCCGTCGGAATCATAGGCAAAGCGATCCATAAAGACACGGTTGCGTGGCTCCGGTGGCGTCAGCTCCACCGTCTCCAGCGAAGTGCGAATCGGACAGCTCATCGTGGCCGCAGTGATGTCGTAGCTGGCCAGGACCTCAGCCTGTCCCTCGGCGGTCGCGCCACCGTGGCTACCCATCGCGGGTATTATAAACGGACTGGCTCCTTGGGCTTTGACGAAGTCGACTGTCGTCCTAACAAGCGTGGCGATGTTAGCGATACCCCGGCTGCCCACTGCCAACGCGATCTGCTCGCCGGGTCGGATCCGTGCCCTGAACGGATCCAGCGATTCAGCCGCCGCCGCCGCCACATCGGCAATCCGGGGCCGAGGATAGTTTTGTCGGATCCGTGCTAGACACAGCTGCATTCGATCCTCCACTTAAGCTCAGCTGCCAAACTGCGGCAGCCAGGGCTGCTCCGCTGTGAACATCTCATCCACCATCGCGCGGATCTGGTCCAGCGTCAGCACGGCACTAGTATAACGATCAAGGGCCACGGCGGCGTGAACCAGCTCCTGATCGCCGGTCTGAGCGCCACGCACAACACAATCCTGAACAGCGACGCTGCCAGCGTTGATGCCAGCACAGGCCGGTGGGAGATCACCAATGTAGGTGGGTTGGACCCCTTGGGCGTCGACTAAGCAGGACACCTCGACCGAACAGCCCTCCATCAGGTTGGTGATGATGCCGGTGTTGGGCACGTTGCCGTAGATGACGCGAGGTGTGTTGGTCGTCATCGCCTCGATGATGTAGGCGCCGTATTCGTGGCTGGGCGTCAGGGGGGCCTCCGCCAGGTCAGCAGCCCGACATTCCAACGCCTCGAAATCATGGTTCTTGCAGATCTCGTAGTAGTCCCAGCGCTCCGGCAGCCAGACATTGACCTCATCCGACGTGCGACGGAAATACGGCAGATACTCAGATGCATGGTGGCTCGACTCGGTCTGGAAGTAGCCGGTCAGATTCATGATTGCCGTGCGGACCTGCTCTCCGCCGCCGCCATAAAGCTCGTCGCTCTCATTATCGCCCTGCTGGCGCGCGACCCGCGCCCGCTGGGCGTATGCGTTCATCGTCTCACGCAGCAGCGGCAGCACGTCCTTGCCCCGGTGCTGAAACTCGATGAACCATGCCTGGTGGTTCAGACCGGCGCACTTAAAAGACCAGGTCCCAGGCTCAAAGCCCATCCTTTCGGCCAGCATCTGTGACGTGCCCTGCACAGAGTGACACAGTCCTACCGTCTTGATCCCCGCGTCAGACGAATACCAACAGTTGATCGACATTGGGTTCGCATACTGGATCATCAGCGCCTCAGGGCAGACCTCCTGCATATCGGCAATGATCGGGTCCAAGGCAGCGGCGGTGCGCAATCCGCGGAAGACTCCTCCAGGGCCCAACGTGTCGCCGACGCACTGATCCAATCCGTAACGCCGAGGAATCTCAACGTCGTGCTTGTAGGCGTCCAAGCCACCAACCTGGAAAGTGACGACTACGAAGTCAGCACCCTCTAATGAGGCGCGAAGGTCGGTCGTCGCTTCTACAGTTGCCGGTAGATCGTGTCCCTCGATCAGCCGCTGAGCGTGACCGTGGGTGCGCGCCAGGTTGTCTGGCGCGACATCCATCAGACTGAAACGTGCGTCCCGCAGCGCCGGAAACGAGAGCACGTCGCGGATAAGCGTGAGCGGAAAGACGTAGCCGCCGGCACCGATGATCGTAATCTTTGGCATCTTGATATCTCCTATCTTATGAAGTCTAGAGCAGGTATCCAGGTAGGCCTCAATGGGCCACCAGATAGACCAATGATCCCAGGCCCGCTCCCACGAGCGAGCTCAGGAAGTTCACCCAGTCGTTATTCAGCCAGCGCCAGCCACGCAGCAGCTGATTCGGGGTCCCGTCGGGTTCAATGGGACGCTCAGTCTCTTTAGACCGCCGGCGCGTATAATAGATGGCCTGGACTGTCGCGCCCAGCAGGCTATCAAAGAAGGAGCCCCCCAGCCCACCCACCGCGGTGGCCGCCACGAGTGCCGGCAGCATCGTGGAGCCGCCAGCCAACGCCGCACCCCCGCCACCAAATGCCCCATCCAACCAGAGATAGGCTAGTGCCGCGCCGCCAATCACCAGCCCGCCTACCCCCGTCGCCAGCGTGCCAACGAGGGAGATCCCCCCGGACGTTCCAGGCTCCACCACCTCCCCGCTGGTGATCAGACGTGGTGGACGACGGCTGAGTACGCCCAACTCTGTCGCCCAGGTGTCAGCGTTTACAGTAGCCATCGCACCGCCAAAGGCGAATAGCAATACCGGATGTGCCATCCAAGCATACAGGATGGCCAGCACGATACCAGCGCCGCCGTTGGCCAGCACCTGCCCAAGATCACGCCGTGAGCCCTTGGCAAACTTCTCCGCCAGGCTGGCCTTAGTGCGGGCCTTGTATTTCGAGAGAAGCGTCGAGAGCAGGAAAAACGTGATGAGCAGCGCTCCCCAGATCCAACCGCCCAAACCGAAGATCAGAGTGCCGGCGACGGCGGCCCCGACGGCGCCGCTGAAGTCGAGTGCCTCACGGCGGAAGGCGAGGAATCCAATACCGGCGCTGCAGGCCAGGCCCAGCACGAGGCGACCGATCAATGCCATCATAGGCGGCGCTATCACCAGAGGAGATACAGCGCAGCGGCGGTCAACACCGGCACGGAAAGATTGTCGGTCCCCGCCGGTGACAGCCCCTCCACCAGCGCCCCCACCACCGCGACGACCAGTGCCAGTATCACGGCGCGGGAGAGGGGAATACCGGTGCTACCAGGGCTTAGCCCGGAGGCAGGCAGCAGGAGCAACGTGATAAAGACGGCGCCGAAACTCGCCATCACCATCGCCACTGTGCCCTCCCACGAACGCCTGTGCCCAAAGACAGTATAGCAGTGTCGCCCGAAACGCTGTCCGACAAGGCTGGCTACACCATCCCCCCAGGTCATCGCCATCGTCGCCGCGACCGCCAGCGGCACGCGATCAACGCCATCGGTACGCCAGAACAAGGCGAAGAGCAGCGTGATCGAAAAAGCGAAATAGACCGTGCCTGGGGACGAGTCGGTGGCGTCCATCGCCTGGAAAAGCTGATAGCGATAGAAGAGGTAGTTGAGGACAATGAAGGTGGCGAATGGAATGAGCCCGTAGAGCCAGGTGTCAAAGACCGCGAGGATCGCCCAGACCCACATGCCCGCGCCGATGTGGACCAGCTTGCGGGTAGCATACTGTGGCCACCTCAGGCGCTTGCCCAGCGCCTCTACCGCGAAGAGCAAGCCGAAGGCGTAGAGATAGGACAGGACCAGGCCGATAATGTCTCGCTCCGTCAAAGCGCACCCCTTTGGCATCAGTTTTGCCCCGAAGGGCTCCCATGGCGCCATTTTACCACGGGGCCGTGGGATTGGGAAAAGCCGCTGGTTTGAGATGGCGCCTTGCTGGCGTCTAGCGTACGTAGCTGTAGAATCAGGAACACCGAAGGCTTTAACCTAGGAGGTGCCCTGTGACCCCCATCGATCCGCAGAAAGCTG
>PWVB01000471.1 GCA_003562365.1 Anaerolineae bacterium | reverse complement strand
GTAACGCCTTGGCTGTCAAAGAAATCTACAAAGACGCCGACCACAAAGCCAGTAAGGCGGTCTTTGTGTTCAACCACGGTGCGGTCAATCTTTCCCTCAGATGCCAGCTTAATTAAACAGCTGAGGCTCTTTTGGATTTCGCCGGGTATCCCCCATATGTAGTGGTATAATCGCTAGCAAAAAACGGGGGGAGCATAATGCTAAACATGCAAGAACACAAATTAAACGCTATGCTCTCGTTGCCATTGGATATTTCTGACATCGCTGTCCTTCGCGTGCAACAGAATCGTCAGGGCGATTATATCATCACGGTAGAGAGCACGCTAGACGGCACGCGCTGTCAACACTGTGGGCGCAAGCTCACCAAATTTCACGGACAGGGACGGTGGATCAAGTTGCGCCACCTGCCCATCCTGGGACAGCGAGTGTACCTGCAACTGCGGCCCAAACAATACATCTGTCCAGATTGCGGCAACAGGACAACGACGCAACAACTAGATTGGTATGAAGCCAAGAGCCCGCATACGAACGCCTACGACGAGTACTTGATGTTAAGCTTGGTTAATAGCACCGTAGAAGATGTGAGCCAGAAAGAGGCTCTGGGCTATGATGGGGTCAAAGGTGCTGTGCGGCGCTGTGTCCGTACCCATGTGGCGTGGGACAAGTTCCAGGAGTTAAGTGTGCTCGGTATTGATGAGATTGCGCTGCGCAAAGGACGTCAGAATTACATCGCGATTATCACCTCAAAACAGGCTACTGGCCGAGTGGTGGTGCTCGCGGTCTTGCCAGATCGCAAAAAAGAGACCGTGAGGCAGTTCCTGGAAAGCATTCCGCGCCGCCTATGGCCTACAATGACCACTGTCTGCTCCGATATGTGGGACGGCTATGCCAATGCAGCCAAAGAATTTGCCGCAGCGCATCCCGAAGTGTCGCTGAACGTGGTCACGGATCGGTATCACGTGGCCAAGAACTATCGCGATTGCGTGGACGCGGTCCGCAAAAAGGAATGTCGCCGCCTCAAGCAAGAGCTGTCTGCCGCCGAGTTCGACGAAGCGGTCAAAGGGATGCTGTGGATCGTGCGCAAGAACCACCAAGATTTGACCGCGGCTGAACGCGCACGTCGGCGGGCATTGTTCGCACTTGCTCCGCGCCTGCAGGCCGCTTACACGTTCCGCGAGGAACTCAGCGCGATCTTTGAAATGTGCCTGACCAAAGCCCAAGCCGAAATCCGCTTGCGCAAATGGGCCGCCAAGGTCCGCCGCAGCGGCCTGACGTGTTTTGATACGTTTTTGACGACGCTCGAGAATTGGTTTGAGGAAATTGCCAACTATTTCCTTGACCGCCTGAGCAGCGGCTTCGTTGAGGGCCTCAACAACAAAATCAAGACCCTCAAACGTCGCTGTTACGGCATTCTCAACACCACCACTCTATTTCAACGGCTGCATTTGGACCTGGAAGGCTATTGCTTGTTTGCTCTATACAACCACTAGATATGGCTCTTCCCGGCGAAATCCCAGAGACCCGCAGTTGTATAATTTCTTGGGATGGGCTTGGCATGAATTCCTCCTGTGTCGATAGAGTTCAGAGAGACCCTATCATAACACAGGGCGACCACGTCAGCCCATCCCTCTCTCAAAATGGCCAAAGTCCAGTCCATGAGCTGAGTGGGCGATGAGCGTGTGAGATCAGGCATCACATGTGAGACAGTGTTCTTTTCTGGCGCTCTATACTATAGGGGGACCGCGAAGGGTCGCCTGATAGCCGAGTGGGATCCAGAGTCTAACTGATGCAGCTTCAAGGCGTCCAGATGACCGCTGTAGAAGCAATCTCTCAGCACTGAGCAGTCGGCTATACCCCCGCGTGGTGCGATCCGCTTCGAGCTCAGGATGTGCTGCTAAACCCCAGACAATCGCCACGCGCGTTACTGGCTGTGGTCACTGTGATATGGGCATCCCGGCGCGTGACATAGGGGTCTTGGCCAGCACCTGGGGGTGTAAGGCCCTCTGCCGTCGGCAGCGCATTGGCCAGTCTCGAAAAGACACCTACTGCTCAATCGGCACGCCAGGATACGTGTGCATAGTAAGCGGCAGATACACTCGGGGCTGCCCGAACGCCTCCACGTGAGCACGAATAACCCCATCGTGTCGATAGAAATACTCCCAGACAAAGCCGCTGTGGTAGTCTGCGAGGGCCAGGAACGTCCACGCTTGGGCCAGGGCGCTGAAACGATAGCTACACTGGCCGTAGTCTGTCGCAGATGGATCAGTCATCACTGAGTCATAGAAGCCGTAGACGGGGTGGTACGCGCAAGGGAAGGTGTCGGATATGGTCTGCAGATTGCTGATGGCTTCCGATGCCAAAGGCGTGATCAACGCCAGGCCGCTGGCGTGGGGCGTCACCAGCCCGGGTCGTGTTTCCGGTGGATCCGGCATGGCAACTGGCGGCGCACCCTGGTTCACATACTCACCATCGCGTACATCGTAGCAATCGGATAATCCCCAGGCGTCGTAGCCCTGATTGCGTGCGTAAGCAATCTGGGCCTCAGTCGCCGGCGTGATGGTATTGGCGCCGTAGGATGTCTCCATTTCGCGTATGAAGAGCGCCGGCGAAGTGTACAGGAAATAGGCACCGTGCCAGGAGACCTTCTCCACAGTGATGTCGTCGTAGGTCCCGGGCGGCTGCGCCAGTGACTCCAGGCTTTGAAGGAACTCCTCACGACTCAGGTGGCCCAGGGCGCGAGCCACGAAATTGATGATCCTGCTCTCGGTAGAATAGTGATCGGCTAAGTCTCCCCCTTGAGGGTTCTGGATGTGTCCCCAGTAGAAGAGATGCGTGTCATCATCATACCACAGCCTGAAGTCCATCTTCTCCAAGATAGCGTCTGCTCTCTGAGTCAGATTCAGATGGTCGTGAGCCTGAGCGTATTCCCGGATGGTGATGAGGCTGGCAGCCAGCCAGGCATTATCCACCGACGGAACCAGCTGATTTCTTCGGACATTCACCCCGACCACGGGCGGCTCCCACGAGATCCAGTACCACTGGTAGAACACGCTATCTTGATAGGC
>PWVB01000404.1 GCA_003562365.1 Anaerolineae bacterium | reverse complement strand
CGATTCCCTGAAGCCTATGCGGGAGCCCTCAGCCTGCTCCACGCTGCCCCATGCGGGACTTCAGCCCCCCAGAACACGGCTCTCTGGTAAGGATTTATTGCATGTTGTTCCCTAATATTCAGCTGTTAAGGTGCGGAAAATAGGCTTAGCCCGCAAAACCGAAGAGGAAATCAACCGTGTAGTCGGTGCCGCAGCTGCCAACCTCGGTCTCGCCGATCAGCCTCTGCATCTCCGTGGGCTCGCCGTCCCAGCGACAGCGGAGGGAACTGCGCCCGCTCATCGTGTCATAGAGGAAGAAGAGATGCTCCTGGAGGCTGGCAGTCGAGCTGCGGCAGTTCGCGCAGCCGTCGCACGGCTCTCCATTCCGCTGCTTACAGTCGTAGTCATCGTCGCCGGTGCGTCCTTCAAGGACCATGGCGGTGGCGGCGAAGCAGTTGATGAAATCCGTGGTCGTGAAGCCACTGAACGGGACGTTGAATGGCAGTTCATATTTCGTAGCAACCTCCTCTGGCCTATCGCAGTGCCTGTTCAAAATGATCCGCAGCCTGGGCGTCTTTATCACGCGCCTGCCTGATGATCGTCGCCATCTGTCGCCGAATGGCCGGATCGGCCATGTAGCGATAGGCTTCAGGGTTGCCATTGCCCCCGGCCAGGTCCCACAGTTTCCACATCAGGTCGTGCTCGCCCGCATAGCAGGCAGCAGCGTGCAGCACGTCCTCGGCCATGCCATAGGGCAGGATGTCGGGATCACTGGCCTGGATCAGGAACTGCGCCCCATACCAGCGCGCCTCGGCAACCTGGCCCACCGCATCGTTGTGGATCAGGTGGTGGTCAGCCAGCGTCGCCTCGTCGTCTGCCGGCCACGCCTCGTCGCGCAGCAGGTGCTCCGCCCACGCATCGTACGCCGCGAGCCCGTTGTGACGCTGGCGATACCAAGCGGGCGCATTCGGCTCGGGGCGCACCATAGGGATGCGCGTCACCTCCAGCATCCAGCGCAGCGCCTCACGGCAGGTCTCTCCAAGGGGCGGCTTGTCGACTTTCTCTCCGATCACAAGCAGGCAGTCTGTGTCCTTGTACCAATCCCGCTTGCGAAAGTAGCCCGTCCCCTGCCCGTTGCGTGCTGGCTCGAACTCGACGCCGGCATTGAACGCGGGCGCGTGCTGGAAGAAGCTCCCCCCGAGCAGCACGTCGCCGCCCTCGTCGTAGCCCGCGATGATCGACGCCTCCGGCGGCCCGACGACCCCGTACCCCGCTACCGGCACACCCCTGCCGAGGCTCTCTGCGATCCGCTTCCGAAAGCGCGCCTCGCTGTCGCGCCCCGGCTCTTTGGCCACCCACTCGTACTCGTAGCCGATCGCTCGAAAGATGTGCTGCTCGGGTGCAGCGTCGTCGGCAGACATGTAGTGGATCTCAACGTTGTCGTCTTCCCAGCCCTCATGCCAGGACAGGAACGATGCCGCGCCCGATACCCCGACCAGGAATGCATAGGTACACGGCACCTTGCAACCTAGTTTCAGCGCTGCACAGTGCTTGCAGCCATAATCCGCCTCGCCCAGGTACTCCAGCACCGCCCGTATCACCGAGGGCACGATGATGTCCTCCGGGCAGCGTGGGCCGCCCCTGTAGAAATGAACCTCCGGCACGCCTTCCAACACAACGCGATTCGGGTATTCGTTCATGCTTCGTTGACCTCCATTCCCGGCTTGTGCGCCAAACACCCAGGCGGATCATCCTTTTTTGCCTTGGATCGGTGTCAAAGGTTGTCAAATCTCTGTCGGTTTGTACGCTTGCGCCGTCAGTTTCTGGACGCCAGCCTGCCGAACCTGTGTAACGCCCACAGGAACTGAACCGTCAGCGAGCCCTTCAGCCGTCGCTCCACCCGCGCCCAAACTTCGTCGTCACCCCAGTGCCAGTTCGGCTGCCAGGTACCGTCGGCCTGCTGCACCCCGATGAGATGGTCCAGGGTCTGGTCCACGTACGACCGGTATTCGGGATAGTGGCGATGCTCGGGCGAGTCGATGAGGTGAACGAGCTTGTACGCGTCCTCGCCGACCAGGGGCCCCGGGCCGAGAAGCTCGACAAGCCGGCCATTCCCGATCAGGATGTCCAGAAGCTCGGCCCTTTCCTCCTCATCGCCCAGTTCGTTGAATAGGTAGTTGAGCGAGAGGGCATCATAGGGGCTGAAGTCGGCGCCGGACCGGGTCTTCTCTAGGGGCACTGACGTGATGGCCTCGACGAGGCTGTAGCCGGCCCGGTCGTCGGGGACCAGGCTGCGGTACTTGAGCACGAAGGCCGCCAGCGCCGCGTAGGTGTTTGGATCGTACTGCGCCACGAGCTCGCCACGGGTGCGGGGGATGGGTTGCGTCGCCGCCGGGAAGGTCCACCACGGCGCGTGAGGATAGTCGTTGACCTCCGGAACAAGCAGGTCGTCCCACAGCCCGGTCTCAGGGTCATAGAGGGCCAGGAGGTAGGTCATCAGGTTCCCGATGATCGGATGATCCTCCGGAAGATCCAGCCTGAATAGGTAGCGGCAGGCGCTTTCGGAGTGCTTGAGGCAGGAGCATGGGCTCTCCATGTCGTAGGTCAGCGTGCCGAAACCGCCGTCCGGATTCTGGTAGGTCGCCAGGACAGCGGCCACGTCCTCCCGGGTCCTGCCCTCAAAGTGGTGTTCAAAAAGAGCCGCATCGATATCCTGGGCGGCTGTCCGCATAAAGTCGCGTGCTGCCTCGAATCGATCTCTTGCCAACTTGAGCATCGCTACCTGGTTTACCAAACTGTGCCAACTTGACACGGTTTGGAAGGCTGCCTTTCTTCAGCCATATTTTGGCTCCCCTGTAAAAAGGTAGGCGCGTCAGCGGCACGCCCCATATATTGTGTTTTATAAGACAAAAAACGGCATATGTAGTGGGTAGAGCTGAGATTTTCCATGCTTCGCGACCTTTTTTCAGTAGAGTCATATTTTCACGTTTCGACGCAGATTGCTCCGAAGAGTCTGATATCTGCTCCCCGGGCGTTTTAGGTCTCCGTGAACCCACCCCGGCGACCATCTCTAATGCCTGCCTCTCAAT
>PWVB01000279.1 GCA_003562365.1 Anaerolineae bacterium | reverse complement strand
TACTCGCAAGAAATATGTAGGAGGTGAAGAGCCGGAAAGGCCCGAAAAAGCCTGTCAGATACTCACCCAGCCAGGGTAACAAAGAAGACTCTCCTTAACGACGGCAAGCGCTCGTCCGCGAAAATAACACAGGGTTCCGATGCATTCGCTGGGGTTATTATACCAGACAGCGCCTAGGACGGGCACTGTGAGCACGTCTGGGACAAGAGCGGGCTGAGAACCGCTGTGACCATCCCGGCGTTGTTGTTCCGTCCGTGCCCGCGTGCAACCGCACTGACGGTGTTAGCTGCACAGCCGTGGTGACGTCCATCTGGCAGAGTCTCTCGCGCCAGCTCGAAGTAGGTGCGAGCGAGGTCCAGCGCGCGAAGGGCAAGCGCTGGATCACCACGGACCTCGGCAACGACGGACAGCGTGATCGGACTATGGCGCCGTGGTTGACCGTCCTCGAACCACTCCGGCATATCGGCGCGCTTTCCGATGCCGTGAGGGCGTTCGGAGCGTCGTGTGTCCAGCACGATGCCGAGTTCGCCAAGGGCATAGGGATCGCGCACCGCTGCAGCGTTCTCAAAAGTAGCTGTCAGCACGCCATCGTAGCGGGCGCTGCCGGTTATTCGCCGGTAGGTGCGTAACGCGTCTGCCGCGGGGCCGGCGTCAGGGTCGGCCAGCTGAGTCGCTGCTAAGTCCAGGAGCCGCTCGGCAGCGTGTAGGAAGCTCGGCTGGCCGGTGAGCTGCCATAACTGCAGCATGACGCCGATGCCGTTAGAGGCGAGGAGGTTTTCGGTGCGATCCAGGTCATCGTCTAGATGTCCCACCATCCCAACGAAACTGCGATAGGCGGCTTCAGACTCGCCGACCAGCTCAGTCAGCGGGCCCTGAGGCGTCAGTCCCAGAGGTATCTGGTCACCCTCAAGTACAGCGCAAACCCAGCGTGTCGTGTATTTCGCTGCAAAGTCAAGGTAGCGCGACCCGCCCCCCGCACGGTAGGCCAGCAGGCAGAGGCTCACAAAGCGTAGGTGATCGGGGATATTCAGCGCCATGCCTGATTCCACGCGGACAACGCGGGTGCCCAGGTACATCGAGCGGAAGAGCCCGGTCGACTCGTCAAACCACGTGGGAATCTCAGGCGCCCAGTTCCCGATGTGCTCAGCGGCATCCAGAATCTGAGCTTTGGTGTGCGCATCATCTGGGTTGAGATGATAGAGCGTGCCGAGAAACAGATCAAAGTGCTCGGTGCCGTGATGGGCCTCTTGAGCACACCAGTAACCGTGATGCCACTGACCGGTCTCAGTGAAATGATCGTGTATCTGATCTCGAAGCCGGCACAGGAAGTCCATAAGCCGGGTATCGCCCTTAGCTGCTACGTAAGGCGCCCACGCTGTTGTGTACGTTGCCTGATCGTGAACGTCGGAGGGGAGAGCATCGCGATAGCGGTCGATAGATGCATAGGCCCAATCTCGCACCTGATCCAGAAAGCGGGTCTGCGCGGTCTGTAGATCCTGCGATGGTGTGATGACCTTGGATATCACAGGCTACGTCCCTGCTCAATTGCTTCGGCCACGCGCATAGTGTTTACTCCATTCTGGAAAGTTGATCGCGTGGGCTGCCCACCACACGCCCGAGTCAGGAACTCCTTGTATTCTCCCACGATCCCCAGTCGAATTATCTCTGGAAGGGCCTCCTGCCTTTCGGCGACGGTAGTCTCCTGCGAGGCACCGGTATCGATTACGATCTGCCCCGCTGATTCCCAGAGCGGACCATCCAGATAGACAGACTTGGCACTGCTGTGCACCGCAACGCGTTCCACCTGTGAGCCGGAACAGGGGAACACCGTCAGACGGCCGGGAAGGCCATTCAGGAAGGTGAGTGAAGCGATCCGATTACTTGCGCTAGGATGATCAGGGTTGTGCACCATCTCAACACTGACCTGCTGAATCTCGCCGAAGACGTATTCCAGGTAGTTGATCCAGTGAATAGCGGTTTCCACGAAAAATCCCTTCTCAAGCCGAGCGTAGCGCAGGAAGTGAGCATCGACGAAGTAGATCTGGTCCATTGCCCTCACGATCTCCCTGAAGCGGTTGTTTAATGGCGCAAAGCGTCGATTGAAGGCCAAGACATTGGGCACAGTTACCAGATTGGCAAGTCTGTGGGCCTCCGCGGCGGAGATTCCGGGAGGTTTCTCGCTGAAGAGGGGAACCTGCCTCACGATGAGATGCTCGATAACATTCGTCAGGGCTGTTGGGGCGACGGCGACGGCGACGGCGTCGATGTCCTCGTCATCGATCAGGGCATGGAAGTTGGGATAGACTTGTCCGAATCCGTACTGCTCAGCGACCGTGCCAGCGATCACCGGCTCCAGGCTATAGATGCCGTGCAGGTGGAGTTCGATATCAAAGTCTGAGGGTAGGGTGGTTCTGAGATGGGCTAGCGCCGGGAAGTGGTACTTGCGCGCCCAGTTTCCACTACCGACAAAAGCGAGATTGATGCTCTGCTTTACCACGGCCTAGAGATCCTGGACCGCACTCCGAAGGAAGGCAATACTACGGCGTGTCCCCTCGCGGAAGTCCTCGCTGCCCTCGAACTCGCTGCAGACGGGTCCTTCGTAGCCGCGGTCTGCCAGCTGTTGCAGCAGCCATGCGAGCGGAAGCTCCCCCTCTCCTGCTGGGACGAAGCCAAACCCGTCAGCGGTCCAGACGCCATCTTTGATGTGCACGCTGACTACGTGCGGCAGAACGGCTGCGAAGTCAACGCGGACTTGCTCGGGTGAGTGCCCCGCCCAGGCGAAATTCCCGGTGTCAAGGGTGAAGCCCAGGTTGTCGGCATTAACTTCGTCCACCAGCTCCACGAGGGCCGGCCCATCGTTGATGAGGCGTCCGTGGTTCTCGATACCTAAAGTCACGCCGAGGTCAGCGGCCTCGGCGCAGGCCTGGCGAAAGCCTGCCACAAGGAACGGGCGCACCTGGGCCAGGGTGATGTTGGGCTTGACGTCGCCCACAAAAGCCCGAACCACCCCCACATTCATCAATGCGGCCGCTCGACAGGTAGATAGAAGTCGTTCAACCTCGGCATCAAGTGCATCAGCATCGGTCTGTGCGAAGTCGCAGTAGCCGCTGAGGCTCGGTATGGCGAGGCGGGCTTCTTTAGCCCAAGTCAGGATCTGGGGTATTGTCGTCTGGTCCAGGGGTAGTCCGTGATGTCGTTCTGTGTTGCCGTTGATCTCCACGCACCTGCCGCCCATTGCGGACAGCTCCTCAAAGACCTGGGGTAGCGGGGTTCCACTCCATCCAAGGCTGACGGCACCAACCTTCATCATCGTTTCATCTCCTTAGTGTGTATTGGCGCGGCGGGAAAGTAAGGGGGAAAACGGTGCTACGGTTCCGCTGCTCGATATAAAGCGAACGCCTGAAGTGTCGTGTCCAAGAACGCCTCGATCTCCTCGGGATCGAGGCGTTCATCGAAGCGGTAGAAGAGCAACTCCTGCTGGCTGCCTTCAGTGCAGAGCACCTTGTGTTGATTATAGAAGTCAATCAGTTGTTCGGTAAACAGGGCGCGTACTCGAGATCGATCGGGCCCCTGCACGTGAAACCATTTGGAGAAGGTTGGGTGCTCGCGGAACCTGAGATCGGCGGTGCCTAAGAGGCGCTCGCGCGTCTCCTGATCGCTGGTCCGTTCCACCATCTGGTCGAAGATGAGTTCCGGGATGATGTTGAATGCGGGAAGCGATAGCTCCTCAGATGAGAGTCTCACCACCGTCTGTAGCCAGCTTCGCGTGTAGCGTCCCACAGGAAGCGTGAACGCGTATTCGAACAGGGCTACCTCGACCTGCCCTGCCGGGGTTGTGCGCTCACCTTGCATGACGTTGGCGATTTCACCGGATCTGCCCTGCAAGAAGAGCAGGAAGCGCCCGACCCCGTGAAGCAGTTGCGGTTCTGCTTTCTCGGAGAACCTGAACCCCAGCTTCTGCGCCCGCGCCTGTAACTGCTGCGTTCTGGCTTGAATCGCTCGATCTTGAAACCATCCAATGATCAAGACTACTGCGATGATGATGGCAACAGCGATCAGAACTGGCATTGCCTTCTATTTGACCCCCATCGCTCTCAGGTTGTCATAGCTGATCTTGAGGCTCTCGAAAGGATCACCCATACAGCGATCTTGCTCGATGGCGTACCATTCTACGTTGGCCTCGGCGCAGGCCTCGAGGATACCGGGCCAGTTGAGGTTGCCCTCACCTATCTCCGCCATCGTCTGCTCTCCGTCATAGATGACCATATCCTTGAAGTGGATAACGGGCATGCGGTTCGCCAACTGCTTGATCCAGGCGATCACGTCACCACCCCCGTGTTGTACCCAGTAGGTGTCCAGCTCGGCCTTGAGATATCGCGGTTCGCTTTCTTGGTAGATGATGTCCAAGCCGGTTCGGTCGTCGAACCGGACAAACTCAAAGCTGTGATTGTGATAACTGAAGGACAAGTCGGCTTCGGACAACTTCCTGCCGACCTCCGTTGCGTCTCGGGCGAACCGCCGAAATCCCTCAGCGCCACCGTCGCGGTAGGAGGTGGGCATGCTGCCGATGGCGACATTGGGGCACTCCCAAAGCTTGTGTTGGGCGATGGCGGCGTCAATATTGTTCTGTAGATAGTCGAAACCAACATGCGTGATGCAGATCGTCAGCCCGAAATCGTCTGCGACAGTCTTCACATCCTCGGGGGAGATCGGTCCAATGCCAGAGACCTGCACGGATTCGTAGCCAATGTCTCGGATCTTACGCATGCTGGATTGGAAGTCCTGGAGGGTTTGGGTGTGGTCGCGGACGGTGTAGAGCTGTGCTGCTAACTTTGAGTGTGTCATCTCTGACTCCTTCAACTGATAAGCCGGCGCTGTGTGCCGCCGGAGATGCTCAGATCACAGTGGGTAGATCCGGCGTGTAGGGCTCAACCCATTGTCTAAGCGTCTTGGCGTCCTCCAAAAACTGCTCGGGTGTGCCGTCACGCACAAATTCAAGCAGGGCGTGGTGATCTCCCTCGGCCGTGGCGATGAGATCGAAGTACTGATGCCAGGCGTCTTCCATGGCCGCCAAAGGCATGCGCTCGGTTCCCTCCTCGGTGGATTGCCAACTAAAGACGTGCACATTGACCAGCCACGGCAGCAGCGCTTCAAGGCCCTCCAGATTCTCTGCGATCGAGACACCCGTGGGAGGCTGCCAGTAGGTCTTCACGCTGGCGTGGTTTACCTGCTCCAGCAGCTTCTGGGTCGACGTGTAGCTGTCAGTGAGCGTGTTTGCATGGAACTCATAGGCGATGACCAATCCTGCTTGTTCGGCTACGTCTGCGATCTGAATGGAGTCCTCGATGACCCGCTGCCAGTACGTCTCGTCAGCATCCTCGGATCCTTGCTTGCCCGCCCATACGCGGATCACGGTTGCGCCCAGTGCCACAGCGGTGTCGACGATACGGACAAAAGCGATGGGCTCTCCATGGCCCACCCTATAGTAAGATCCATAGGATGGCATTCGGATTCCCGCACCCAGCGATAGTTGGCGGACACTGCGAGCCCTCAGGACTTCGCCGTGGGGTACGTGAACGTCACCACCCCATTCAATGGCATCGAGTTCTGCCTGGCTGACCAGCGGGACGATGGTCTCCGGGTCAAGCTGACGGAACGTGATGGACACCAACCCAGTGTTTATCATAGCTGCTCCTCGCTGTCTGACTCTGTCGACCCAGCCTCATATTAGTATAAGATAGCGAAAAGCGTAGCCGGACCGTGGCTGGTTCTTCCTTTACGCTAGTCTTCCGGCCTGTTCTTTGGTGATCGACCACTGTAGGGGGGCGCCGACGAGGTAGCGCCGGCATTCTTCGATCATGTAGCGTCCCATCCGGCGGCACTCTCTATACATCGAGCCAGCGATATGTGGTGTCAGCACAACGTTGGGCAGGGTGAAAAGTGGAGATCCGTCCTCCGGCGGCTCTGGGTCAGTGACATCAAGAACCACGTAGAGGTCTTCTCGCTGTCTCAATACCTGAATCATCTCATCTTCGCGTACTATGGCGCCTCGAGCTGTGTTGATGAAGGTCGCGCCTGGCTTCATCGTGGCCAAGTGAGCTCCGGTGATCATGCCGAGCGTCTCGGGTAGTTTCGGCGTATGGAGCGAAACGACGTCGGCGTACCGAAAGACCTCGTCGAGCGTTTGAGCGAGCGTCACACCCAGCTCGGCGGCATCGCTGGCGCTGATGAAAGGATCGTAGGCGATGACGTTGAGATCGAAGGGTCGGAGTCGTTTCGCGACGAGGCGACCGATCATCCCCAAGGAGATGAGCCCGACTTGGCTCTGGTAAGCGCCGGGAACTTCTGTCCGGGTGATCCAACGGCCTTCGCGCTTGATCGAGAGCGCGTAATGCCAGCCGCGCTTGAGGCTGAATAGGATCTGTGAAAGTGTATACTCCGCAACTGGCACAGCGTTAGCAGCCCAAGCGCTGGAGATCACAATGTCGCGATCCCAAGCGGCTTGGGTAGCGAAGCCTCGGATCGAGCCCGCGCCATAGAAGACTGCTTTAAGGTGCGGTGCGGCTGTGAGGAAGGCCTCGTCTAAGGGGGGCATTCCCCAACCAGAGAAGACCACCTCGATATCGGCCAGCAACTCAGGCTGCTCTCGGACGGTCGCAGCGGTCTGCTGTGGAGCTGCGATGTCCACCAACTGTGCGATCGCTGCCCGCTCTGACTCGCCGTAGATCCTGTCATAGGCGTCGGAATCGAGCAAGAATAGCCCCTTCACTGTCACGACGGGCTACTCCATCTCCGAAGGAGCAGGGTTCTACTTCGGCTTTTATGGTACATCAGACCCATCCAGTCATAGTGGCCAGCAACCGGGTGTATGCGACGAAGTTGGGCCAGGAGATGTCGGGTGGTACGCCGTGGTCGCAGCTGGGGATGAAGCCCCCTGTCTCCAAAAGCGGTGGGACGACGCGCTCAAGTTCTGCGCGCATCACATCGCCACCTTTCGCCAAAGCGCGCTTGTCGATCCCGCCACGGAATGCCATCTGGGTTCCATATTGTCGCCGGTAGGCGACGATATCGTTGCCCGCGGCGACCTCCATTGGCGAGCAGGCGTCAAAGCCTGCCTCGATCCACAGGGGCAAAAGCTCGCCATTGTACCCGTCGGAGTCCACGTCGATGACGGTCTCCGGGCTGGCATCTTTGATCGCCGCGATCCAGCGCGTCCAGGCGGGCATCAGGAAGCGGCGCACCATCCTTGGCGAGATCATACTGTGCAGCTTGTAGGCCATGTCTTCGTTGATGACGATGTGATCTGGCGGTGCGAGGCGCAGGATAGGCTTTAACGTCTGCAGCACGAAATCGGTCCAGAAGGTTGCCATCTCCTCTACGAACTCCGGCTGCTCGATCATCAGCAAGCAGAGCCCCTCCATCCCGCACCATTCGCGGAGCTGCCAGAAAGGACCACTGAAGGCGAGCGAGAGCACATAATCTCGCTCTCGTAATCTCGCACAGCGAGCTTCGAAGTCCTCAGGGAACCGCTGTGGATCGTGAGGGTCATAACGCCAGCGGATCTTCTCCTCCCAGTCCTCAACCGCGGTCACCGGAAAGCTATGCCACTTGCGGGTGACGAAGTCCTTGGCGCGGCGAATGTAGGTATAATCATACTCATCGGAGATCTCAGTGATGGCCCCCATCCAATCCTGAACAATGTAATGACCGTCGCGGTGTTCCAAGACCTTCTCCTCAAAGGTGGGAATCATCAGGAATGAGACGCCCAGATCGGTCCGGGTGACGGTGGGTACGCGCTCGATCCCCAACTGGGCCATTAAGTAGTCGTACCAGGCGACGTCCTGTGGGAGGCCCTGCTGATGCCAGGCTGCCAGCGTCGATTCGCGGGGACCACCCGGTTGCAGTGGCACCTTGTCAGGTTGTCCGAAGTGCATCGTTTCCAGGAACCGCTGGCGGGGAGTCATTCGGTTGTTGGACGGCTTTGGTGGGTGACGATCAGATGGCATGGCGTTCCTCTCTTATCTGGCTTTCGCGTCGGCCCGCGCCCGGATCAACATCCGGGTAGGATGCAACTCGTCCTCCAGGGCGATGGGCATAGGGCTGGGGCCGCTCAGCGATGCCAGGAACATATCCAGATAGGATTGACTGGGCTTTGTGGTCTCCAGGGGTCCGTGGTCTTTTTCATTAAGGACCAGGCGCGTCTTGGTCCCGCCGTCGACGGCCTCGATGAAACCCTCAGTACCGAAGATCCGCAGTGACTCGTTGCCCCAGATGCCAAAAGCCGGCGGATTCAGGTAGTTGCAGACTACACTGGCGACTCCGCCATTGGCCAGACGCAGCATCATCGAGGTCGCCATCTGCAGGTCTCCTGGATGAGGGTTGCCGACTGATGTCTGAATTGCCCAGATCTCGTCGACCTTCGCCCCCCCAACCCATTCCACGAATCGCAAGGCGTGGACGCCGACTTGCAGGATCAGGCCGCCGTCGATGTCCTCGTCTTGAGGTCGGCGGTCGTGGTAGGGATAAGACTTCTGTGCCAGGACCTGGACGATGGTACCCAGCGTCCCTGCCTGGACGATGTCCCGCATAGCACGGTAGGGCTGCTGCATTGCGGAACCCGTCCACATCTCGTGAAAAGCCTTGCCGGTGCGATGGGCGGTCGCGACGAGGGCATCGAGCTCTCGTTCATCCATGGCTGAGGGTTTCTCGGCGTAGACGTGCTTGCCGGCTTCAAGGCTGCGGATAGCCTCCCGGGCCTGATCACGACGCCGTGGCGAGCAGAGTGAGACAAGTTCCACCGCCTCGTCAGCCAGCATCTCCTCAAGGGTGTCGTAATGTCGGATGGTCTCGTCCGCGCGGAGCGTGTCAGGCAGCACGGCTCTATCGAAAGCTGCCGTCGCCACACATTGGCCCAGCGGATGATCGACCAGCGCCCGGTGAATCTGGTGCCCGTTGGTGCCGTAGAGGCCGATCTTGATCTTGTTCATAAACTTCTTACCTCTCGATTAGCTTTGGGTGCGTTGAACGCATCAGCGCTGTTCACTGTAGCACGGCCAATGTAGGTGTCAAACCTCATCGATCGGACTTGACGGGTTGGCGTATTGGGCGATGATGCAACGTATTCCGACTCTAAGTGCGATGCCATCTCAGATAAGGACAGTGTCGGGCCCACCGGCTGTTGACGCGCCGTTGTCGGAGCAGCCAATATCACCAAGTTAGCAGGAGAATCAGGAGAGGACATATGACAGATCGCTACCACTTCCCGCGGAGTACCCCGGAGGCCCAAGGCGTCTCGTCGCCGGCAATCTCCGGATTTATCGATGCTGCAGAGGCAGGGACGCCGGACCTTCACAGCTTTATGCTGTTGCGCCACGGCAGCGTCGTCGCCGAGGGCTGGTGGGCGCCTTACAGCGTCGACCTCCCTCACGTGCTATTCTCATTGAGCAAGAGCTACACCTCTACCGCCATCGGCCTTGCCGTGTCCGAAGGACGGCTGTCGGTAGACGACCCCGTTACGGCCTTCTTTCCGGAGGAGTCTCCCGAGAAGGTTAGCGAGAACCTGAAGGCGATGAAGGTGTGCCATCTGCTGACAATGTCTACGGGGCATGCTGAGGACACGACCGCTGCGCTCTTCGCCGCCGAGGACGAGAACTGGGTGCGGGCGTTTCTGGCACGTCCTGTTGAATACGAGCCCGGCACTCACTTTCTCTACAATACTGGCGCGACATATATGCTCTCCGCTATCCTCCAGACGTTGACCGGCACGACGCTTTTGGATTACCTCGCGCCTCGGCTCTTCGAGCCGTTGGGCATCGAGGGTGCTGCTTGGCAGACCTGTCCTCGGGGTATCAATACAGGAGGGTTTGGACTCAGCGTTAGGACCGAGGATATCGCCAGGCTTGGCCAGCTATACTTGCAGCAGGGAATATGGCAGGGTCAGAGGCTGCTTGCATCGGCGTGGGTGCAAGAGGCCACCGCAATCCAGATCGCCAACGGGAGCGATCCTGACTCTGATTGGAACCAGGGCTACGGCTACCAGTTCTGGCGCTGTCGTCACAACGCCTATCGCGGCGACGGTGCTTTCGGCCAGTACTGCATCGTGTTACCTGACCAGGATGCGGTTGTGGCCATCACCGGCGGCGTCAAGGATATGCAGGCTGTTCTGAATCTGGTCTGGGAGTACCTGCTGCCGGCGATGGCGCCTGAGCCCCTGCCGGAGGATCCGACCGCCCAGGCGGCGTTGACTGACAAGCTGACGCGCCTGGCGCTCCCGGTTCAGAGCGGCGCTCGCACCAGTCTGCTGGCAGAGCAGGTCTCTGGGGCGATCTATGCTCTCGATGAGAACGACTTGGGCATCGAGACACTGCACTTCAACTTCGGCCGCGAAGAGGATGTGATGGTCGCCCGCGCAGCTGACAGCGAGCACCGGATCGCTGCAGGTTGCGGGATCTGGATCACCGGCGAGACGCAGCTGATCGGCCGGGGACCACACGGCGAGGCGGGTGGCGCGCCGCAGCTCATCGCGACCAGCGGTGCCTGGAGGACCGAGGATACCTATGTCATCAAGTCCTACCTCTACCTGACGCCCTTCTGTTATACTCTGACCTGCCGCTTTGCTGATGACTCAATCACGCTGGATCGAGAGGTCAACGTCGCCTTCGGACCCACCCAGTCCCCGCAGATTGTGGGACGCAAGATCCCGGGAGCATAGCCGTCCGTGTGATCTCCTCGGCCGACCAGGGCATAAGCCGCGCCTTGTGGCGCGCCCCTACTTGTTCACAAGTCTGTGCACCGTGCGGTCGGATCACTGTCACGACCGCACGGTGGGACCTCGACTATGCTGCCGTTGGCGCCGATGGTCCTCTGTGGTTGGCATATCCCGGAGGATGGCTGCGCCAGCGTTCGTCGGCTTCCCAGCCCAGATTGAAGAAGGTATCTTCTGTCTCCGCTAGGTGCTGGGCCAATAGACGGCGATGCTCCTCCAGAGCTGCGGCGTGATCCGGGTTGTGGATCAGTGTGGTGGTCTCGCCTCTATCGCGGGCCAGATCATACAGCTCCTCCCCGTCTCCCTCTAAGTAGCGGGTGTATTTGTACCGCGGCGTGCGGAGCATACGTCCGGGTGAGATGGTAAACCCCCACTCAGTGTGCCACTCGCTCGCGACATAAGAATGGGGCATCCCTGCCGGCGTACCCTCAAGCCAGGGGCGTAAGCTGCGCCCCCAGAGATCCGGGGGGGGCTCGATGCCCATGAAATCGCACAAGGTCGGGAAGAGATCTAACAATGAGATCAGATGAGCGGCGTCACGGTTCCCCGCAATCCGATCTTCCGGCCCTGCTATCATGAAGGGTACGTGCGTTGTCTCCTCGATAAAACTGACCTGTTTGGTCACCATACGATGAGCGGCCATACCGTCGCCGTGGTCAGCGGTGAAGATGACCAAGGTGTCGTGGGCGTCAGGACGCGCCTCGAGCGCATCAAGGATATGGCCGATCTCAGTATCAACCCGGGATAGGTAATGGTAGTAGGCGCGAAGGTAATGCCGGTAATTACTGGGTGTCCAAATCGCGGCCTGGGCCAGCCGACGATGTGAGCAGCAGATATATCGAACGGGCAGGGGGCGCTTGGCAAGATCGCGATCCTCGAAGTTGTCCGGGAGATCCGGCAATGTGCTTGCCACCCGAACATCCTGATGCGCGCCCTCGTTCTCGCCGACCCAGCC
>PWVB01000249.1 GCA_003562365.1 Anaerolineae bacterium | reverse complement strand
TGTCCGGTAGCTAGTTTGATGATATTCGTCTGCGACTTGCTTTGCAGTTTTCCATAGTCAAGACATTCTAAATTTGGACAGAAATCACCTGGATAGGCTAATTCTGACATCTCAGCACCTCTCTTGGTATGTTTTCTAGGTCAGATTGTTCCAGCTCTTTAACAACAACCAAGAGGGGGACTATCCAGCATCAGGATCTCTGTAAGCATCTCCTGTATGCTCCAGGAGCGGCCTTCAATCACCGTGTTATTGGACCCGATGAGAAAGTGATGTGGTGAAGACGCGAGATCCAGGTAAGATGGTGGGTAGGAGGTCCTGGGATGAGTTCTCGATAGATGTGGCGTCTTCCTTTGGAATGCATAGACTAGGCTATGACCACCACCCTCTACCTCGCACCCGCAGCAAGCGGTAAAACCGCCTACCTCGTGGAGCTTGCGCGCAAACAGGCGCAGGATCCAGCCGATGCGCCGCGCGTGATCGTGCCCACGCGGCTGCAGGCCCGCGCCTGGCGCGCACGGCTGGCAAGAGCCGGTGGAGCATTGGGCGTGGAGATTGGCACCTTCGACGATATCTATCGGGATATCCTGCGCCAGGCGGGCATCGTGGTCACCCGGCTCGCGGACCCGGTCCAGGTGCGTCTATTACGAACCTTGACGGATACCATCCCCCTAACACACTACGCGGCTATCCGCAAGAAGCCGGGATTCATCCAAGCTGTCCGCGATATGATCGCTGAACTGAAGGCCGGTGGCATCTTCCCAGATGCGCTGATAGCGGCGATCTCCAAGATGGGCGCCCCACCCCGCCTAATGGAACTGGCACAGCTCTACGAAGCCTATCAGTTCCGGCTGCAGCATAAGAACTGGGCTGACTACGCCGGCATCGGTTGGCTTGCCGCCGAGGCACTACAAAGGCAACCACAAATCGCCGCCAACTGGCCCTGTGTGATGGCTGATGGTTTCGACGACCTCACAACAGTACAGACCCAGGTTTTGACGGAGCTGGCCCTGCGATTGCGCCATCTGATCGTCACACTAACCGGAAGGCCGGAGGGCGCCGACCGACCCCTAGTACACAAGCGTTTCCTGCGCATGCGATCCCGGTTGGAGGCCGTCTTGGGGGTTGACGGCAAACCCTTACCGGAGATTGATGTCGGGACCGCCACAGCAGCGCCAATACGCTATCTTGAGGAAAGCCTGTACACTGACCGCCGAACCAAACTCCCCGCCGCAGCTGACGTCTCAATGGTCGCGGTGCCTAGCCGCGAGGCCGAGGTGCGCACAGCCCTGCGGTGGCTCAAGGCCTGTATCGTACGTCGCGACATGCAGCCCGGTGACGTAGCACTTCTGGCGCGCGACCTGACGCCCTATCGCGACGCCATCACCCAGGTTGCTGAGGAATACGGTCTACCGCTTCAACTGATCATGGGTTACCCACTGCGCAGCAATCCGGCAATCGCGGCGCTGTTGGAATTGCTGCAGCTGGCGGCGCCAGGTGATGGATACCTAGCGTGGCGACCTACGGTGGCGGCATGGCGCTCGCCTTACTTCGATTGGCACAGCATCGTCTCTATGCCGCCTGGCGTAAATGCAGCTGTCAAGATACCCGCGCAGGAGGCGAACACCCTTGCGCAGGTGGCACGGTGGGGAAGCGTGCTAGGCGGGTACGACCAGTGGGAGGAGACCTTCGACCTACTGGGTGCAGACCACCCCTTAGAGACAAGCTACGATGAAGAGGCGCCTAGGGCACCGGATGGCGTCCCCGTGGGTGAGGACGCCGAGGCCCTCCACGCCATCTTTGCGCGCTTCTGTGAACGTATTACGCCACCCGAGGGCGCGTGCACCTACCGTGACTTCGTCGCCTGGCTCGAAGACTTAATTGGAGACGTTGAGAAGCCGAAAGCTGACGAGCCGATAACCAGCCTAGGCCTTGCCAGACGGGCCGAAGAAGGCCCTGCGCACCTCGCCGAGCGCGATCTGGCAGCGCTGAATGCACTCAAGGACGTCCTGCGGGGGCTGGTCTGGGCGGAGTCCGCGGTGGATGGCCTCCCTGTGACTTACACGACATTCCTCGATGAACTGTTAGGCGCGGTGGACGCCGCCACCTATCGAGTCCCGCTTCCCGGCAGCTCAGAGAGCCTGGTAGCCGCTGAAGTGACGCAGGCACGCGGCGTCACATACCGTGCCGTCGCCATATTGGGCCTGGCAGAGGGTGAGTTCCCGGCCACATTAGGCGAGGACCCCTTCCTGCCCCAAGCAGACCGCATCCAACTGAGTGAGACATTTGGCCTTCCGATTGATGGATCCCCGGACAGTCTGGAGGCGCAATACTTCTACGAGGCCATCACCAGGCCACGGGACGCGCTTCTGCTGACTCGTCCGCGCATAGCAGACAACGGTACCCCCTGGCAAGCTTCTCCCTTCTGGGAGGAGGTGCTGCAGCGGCTGG
The DNA here is from genome assembly GCA_003562365.1 of Anaerolineae bacterium. Taxonomy (GTDB): domain Bacteria; phylum Chloroflexota; class Anaerolineae; order B4-G1; family SLSP01; genus PWVB01. Next base: position 9,331 of record PWVB01000249.1, on the reverse strand, counting down.
ACATCACGCCGATCTTCACAACCCAGACGCACAGCCCCGACCTGACAACAGCCGCATCGTGGCCAGAGACGCTGAGCACTGCGGCATCTCGCCGTGATGACACCGCTGCTTGGCACTGGATTGAGCATCACAAACCGGACCTAGGCAACCAAATCACCCGGGGAGCACAGATCCTGGCACAGCGTACCGGCGAGGACACCGGTCGGTTCGATGGTGACCTCACCCGGTGGCATCCTACCTTCACAGCACGCTTCGCCCCTCAGCGAACTTGGAGCAGCAGTCGTCTGGAAGCCTATCGCCGCTGTCCCTTCTTCTTCTTTGTCAGCCACGTCCTCAGACTTGAGCCGCGCCAGCCTCCGAGCGAGGGATTGGATGCGCGCCAGCTCGGCAACCTCTATCATCGCATCCTTGAGAAACTCTATCTGACGGTGGGACAGGGCGCAGCCTTAGAGGCATTGCTCGCGGCCCTGTCCGATGTGGCGAATCCGATTTTGGACAGTGCCCCCCGCGTGGAGCAGTTTCGAGCGACCGCTTGGTGGGATCAGACCCGTCACCGCATCCTGGATAACGTTCAGCAATCCGTGGAGGCCATCGAGAGCTTGGGCGACGGCTTCACGTTTTACGAGGCTGAGCGCACCTTCGGCATTGATCATAAGCCGGGATGTGTGCTGACGATCAACGATGACAACGGGGACAGCTTCCGGGTTCGCGGCCTGATCGATCGCGTAGACCGTGACGCGGCGGGCCGGGTGCGCATTGTCGACTATAAGACAGGGGGACCGCATAGCTACACCGACGCAGCCGTGCGCAACGGCGAGAAGCTGCAACTCCCGCTCTACGCACTTGCTGCCCAAGATGCGCTGGACCTGGGGGAGATCGCTGAGGGCTTCTACTGGCATGTGCAGCACGCCGAGGCTAGCCGCTTCAAACTATCGCGTTTTCGTGGCGAACGCGACAGCGGACCCAAAGCTGCGATGACAACCGCCGTAGCGATGGCCTGGGAAGCGGTCCGCAGCGCGCGGTCGGGCCTCTTCATCCCTGTGACGCCCGACCGCGGATGCCCGAACTATTGCCCGGCAGCCGCTTTCTGTTGGCACTATGAGGCGTCAGGATGGTAATGCAAGCAACGCACCCGATTGTGGCCCAATTGACGCCGAGCGATGAGCAGCGGCCCGCCGTCCTAACCCGAGGCCGTAACCTCGCTGTGACCGCCGGCGCCGGAGCGGGGAAGACCCGAACGCTGGTCGCGCGCTATCTATCTCTTCTGGCCGACGGGTTGGACCTGCGGGCCATCGTCGCTATCACCTTTACCAAGAAAGCCGCTCGCGAGATGCGCAACCGGGTCCGCGAGGAGATCAGGCGCTATCTGACACGCGACACGCTATCCGCAGCAGAGCGTCGTCGATGGCAGGGCTACTACCAGCAGCTGGATGCGGCCCGCATCGGCACCATCCACAGCCTCTGCGCCGAGATACTACGGCGGCATCCCGCGATAGTGGGCATCGATCCACGTTTCAGTATGCTGGAAGAAGGCGATATGGCACTGCTCCAGGTGCGCGCAGTGGAGGCGGCGTTAGCTTGGGCCGCCAACACGCACGACGTCGCTCCCATTTTCGAGTCCTTCACGGAGCAAGCGCTTAAGTCGCTCATCGGGTCGCTGCTTCGTCAACGCCTCGATGTGACCACCGTCCTGGAGACGTTACCAGATGCATCCAGCGCTGAGCGGAGCTCCCTGTGGACAATCTGGGAACCCATCCTGATAGCTCCCATACAGGCCTTCCTAGCAGACGCGAGGGTCCAAGACAGTCTCGCGACGCTGCGCACGTTGCGGGCTGATGGAACCCTCTCCCGAGCAGAGGCAGCCGACGACGCCCTGGTGCCGGATCTGAAACGCGCGCTGGACCACATCGATGCCCTATTTGAGGCGCAGGCTGCCGGTGACTGGCCAGAAGTCTCGCGCCATCTGGCGCCGTTGCGCGAGAACCTGAAGCTCAAAGGGCGCAAAGGCAACTGGGCGCCGGCAGACCCAAAGGCGGCCATCCGCAGCCTGCGGGATAGCTACGCCGCGACCCTGGAGGATCTGGTCAAGCAAGGTGTCGACCTGGCGTTGGACCACCGGCTGGCCGTTGACATCCTCCCCAATCTGTTGCGCCTTTACACCAACGCTCTAGCGCGCTATGACCACGCCAAGCAGCAACTCCAAGCCTTGGACTTCGATGACCTGGAGGCCACCGCGTTGTATCTTCTGAAGCGTCATCCCGACGTTCGTGCCTACTGGCAGCAAGAGGTCGCGGCGTTGCTGGTCGACGAGTTTCAAGACACCAATGCGCGGCAGCGGGACCTGGTACGAGCGCTGAATGGCGGGGCACAGCGGCTGTTCCTCGTGGGCGACGGCAAGCAGTCGATCTATCGGTTCCGAGGGGCCGACGTTACCGTCTTCCGCGAGGAGCGCCAGGCCATCGCAGCCGAGGGGCTGGGTCTGCAGCTGGCGACATCCTACCGTGCCCATTGCGGGCTGGTGAAAGCTCTGAACGCGTTGCTCAAACCGGTGTTGGGCACGGAGGAAGACCCCGATCGCCCCTATATCGAGCCTTTTGCCCCCCTGCAACCCTATCGCGATGATCCAGCCCAAGGACTAGAGCCCCCCTTCGTTGAACTGCAGCTAGCCGTTGGCAGCAAGAGCGCCGGGGCATTGAACCGCGCGGCCCAAGTTCTGAGCGCGCGAATCGCTGAGATCGTGAATCGAGAGGAGATCACTCTAGAGGATCGCGATGCAGCTACTGGCGAGCGCGTCTCACGCGCCCTCGATTACGGTGACATCGCCATCCTCTGCCGAGCGTCGACCTCTTTTTCCACCTATGAGAATGCCCTGGAGGCCGCGGACATCCCCTACTTGACGATCTCCGGGCGGGGTTTCTATGATCGTCCCGAGGTGCGGGACCTGCTCAATGCGCTCACAGCGCTGGCAGATCCTACGGATGATCTGGCGCTAGCGGGACTCCTCCGCTCCCCGGCAATCGGCCTCAGCGACATGGCACTGTACCGGTTGCGAGATCAACAGCGTTCCGCTGCCGGCACATCGCTGTGGGTTATGCTGCAGCGGGATGACCTTGCCTTACTGGAGAATGAAGCCCCATGGGCCCATCGGGCGGCAGATCTCATCCGCGCCCTCCACAGTATGGTGGGACGCGCACCTGTGGCAAATGTGCTAAAGGCCTTTATCGATCGTACCGCCTATGGGGCGATGCTGCTGCGCCACGGGGAGATGCGGGCGGCGAATAACATCAGCAAGTTACTGGATGACGCACAAGCCAGCGGCGTCGTCAGCGTTAACGCCTTCCTCGCTATGTTGGGCGAACTGCGCGATGTCGCACCCCGCGAGGGCGAGGCCCGGGCTCTAGCCACCGGCGCCGTACAGATCATGACGGTCCATCAGGCCAAAGGGCTGCAGTTCCCCATCACCGTGCTGGGTGACGCTGCTCGGGGGAGCTTCAGTCCGCGTGGTCTGTTGATCGACGACATCCTCGGTATCATCCCCCCCTACTCCGAGGAGCGCGTTAGCTGGGCCGCGGACGGCGTGCGACAGGTGAACCAAGTCACCTCGCTGGCATACCGCCTGGCCCATGCCCGTGAACAAGAGCAAGAGACGGCAGAATCCGACCGGCTACTCTACGTCGCCGCTACCCGCGTGCAGGAGCTTCTGATGGTCAACGGCACCGTCTCGGCACGCCAGAGCGGAGAGCTACGCCTTGATGGTTGGCTGGAGCGACTAAATGGCGCCCTAAACCTCTCCGCGAACGCCCCCGCCTGCGACGCCCAAGGCAACGCGGTACACACTAGGACCTTGGATCTCGATGGGCAGCCAGTAGCATGCACGATCTACGAATCGAAGGCCCCGTTGCCAGATGCGGCGGTGAGAGCCATCCCGGCGGCGCCACTCGGGCTGCCCGAGGACCTGCGTCTCCTTGAAGGTGTCGACAGCCGTCACATTGGCGCTGACCTGAAAACCGAGGAAGGCGACCGTGATCCTCCTCGCCGCGTATGGCGCGTCGTGCCGGAGGCTGATCAGCGGTGGGCGCCCTCTTGGGTGGTCGGGAATCTCGTCCACCTGGCGCTCAAGGCGTGGGCTTTTCCAGATAACGGGGAGTACGACTTCTACACTTGGACTGCATCCGAGGCGCGCAATGCCGGGTTGACCGATGAGGATCGGATCCGCAACGCCATTCAGCGCGCGGTGCGGATGCTGGTGCGCTTCCAGAATAGCGATCTCTACGCAGCGATGGATGGAGCTGCGCAGCGGTTGGCGGAGGTGCCCTACAGCGTTGTCGCGCCTGATGGGCAGATCAACACGGGTGTGATCGACGCCCTATGGCTTAGTGACGACAGCAGCTCCTCGCAATGGCGCTTGGTCGAGTTCAAGACCGACCGTATCCAGAGCGAGACCGTGCTGGCGCAGGTCTTGGAGAACTCAGACTATGTGAAGCAGATCGAACACTATGTTGCAGCCGCATCACATCTCCTGGGCCGGCGTCCCAATCCAATCCTCTGCTTCCTCAACTGCGCTGGCCGGATACGCCTGGTGACGGATCGCTGGTAAAGGCGGATTCCCTGGGAGGTCACCATCACGCCGCTGGACGCCTGTGGGCTAGTACGCCTGAGTGGCGAACGCTACGCGCAGGTACGCAACAGCGACAATCCGCCAGCTCAGGCGATGATGGAGAACTACCGCATCTGGGTCCCCGAACGTGTCTTGGACACGGACAGATCCAGAAACCGCGAGTTCGGTGCTCTGCGACACAGTAGCAGTCTATCTGGCCTTCTCGGAAGATCTGCTGACGATGGAGAAGATCGTGCTCCAGGTAACAGACGCCGGCGACACTGTGATCGACGAGACGGCAAAGCCGATCCGATGCGCGATGGCGTGGAAGGACCAGGCGGCGTTCGAGGCGTTGGTCGCAGAGCGGGTGACAGGCGCGCAATCAATGGAGAGCTGATGAAACCTAATGTGACCTTCATTTTGGCCGATGGCCTTGGCTGGGCCGAGCCGGGACGCTACCTACGGCCCCCTCAACGAGACGCCTGACATCGATGCTCTGGCGGAGAGAGGCGTGCGCTTCACCACCGCCTATGCCAGTTCGACGGTCTGCAGTTCCTCGCGAGCCGGACTGATGACCGGACAGGCGCCCCAGCGCAGCGGCATTACCGATTACCTTCGCCCCTTTGCGGAGTGGTTCATACCGCTCAAGGAAGGCAGCTCCTCTGACAACGAGCTTCCGGAGGATACCGACTATCGTCTCAACGCGGACTCAGTAGTGCTGCCACAGATGTTCAAGATCCCTGGTGCACAGTTGAGCCACTCGACTCTGTGTCCCAAAGCGTCGTTTATTATTCTGACCAAGGTGTTGATTGTATGATGCAATTGCGGGGAGTGCGAATCGCTACCCGGGCCACAATTGCAGCCCGCCGTCCACGCGCAGCACCTGCCCGGTGATAAACGATGCATCCTCGCTTGCCAGGAATGCCACCGCCTGCGCGACCTCCACGGGCCATCCGTACCGCTCCAGGGTGCCGGTGTGCACCTTTTTGCTGTCGTCGGTCTCCCGGCTCGCTAGAAACCGCGGCGTCACGATAGGCCCGGGCGCAACCACGTTGACGTAGACGTTGTAGGGGCGCAGCATCGCCGCCAGACAGCGACAGTACTCGTGCACCGCCGCCTTTGCCGTAGCGTAGATCGCGCCCACGGGGTGCCCCGCCATCCCCGCGATGCTGCCCACGGTCACGATGTGACCCGACTGGCGGGCCATCATCGCGGGCGCCACGGCGCGGCAGGCCAGAATACAGGTAAGAAGGTTCCGGTCGAGCACGGTGCGTAGGTCGTCCAGCGAGATGTTGAGCGGGTCATTGCCGGCAGGGCGTCCCCCGTCCAGCGCCGTCGTTCCCTGGGCGCCAATATCACCGCCTGCGCAGTTGACGAGGAGATCGATATGCTCGAACCGCCCGGTAATCTCGGTGACAATGCGGTTGACCGTGTCCTCGTCGGTGAGGTCGCCCCACACCGGCAGCACCTCGGCGCCGCGCGCCTCGCTGATCAGCCGTGCCACCTCCTCCAGGGAATCCGCCTCGTTGAACGCGCGCGTCGAGGTCGGACTTGTGCCGTGGACCGCCACCCGCGCACCCAACGACGCCAGATGATCGGCAATCACGCGACCGATCCCGCGCGATGACCCTGTTACCCACGCTACCTTACCGTCCAGTCGCATCCTTACACCTCCTTCGCTGCATCGTCCATCACGTTCAGCGTCACGTCGATGTCGGCAACCGTGTGCGCCCCGGAAAAGCCGTGGTGCGGCGAGACGTAGTGCAGGTAGACACCGCGTCGCAGACACGCCAGGTGGAAACGGCGCATCTGTTCGAGGTCCTGCTGTGCGACCTCCCGGTAGTTGCGGGGCTCGCAGTCGAGACCGAAGAGCAGGCCAAAGCGGGCGCCGACGCCCTGAACCCACGCCCTGATCCCCCTACGGTCGAAGATCTGGCGCATCCCCTCATACAGCCGGTCGCCCAGCCCGTTGAGATGTTCGTAGAAGCCGGGGCGTGTCACCTCGTCCAGCATCGCGCCGATGGCGGCAACCAGCGCCGGTGGCGCATTGTAGGTGCCGCTGTGGAGCGCAGGGCCCACCGGCGTACACGTCTCCATAATCGCGCGCGTGCCCATAAAGGCAGAGACCGGCATCCCGCCGCCCACTGCTTTTCCCAACACGGTCATATCCGGGATACAGGCATCGCCCAGGGCACCCCCCGGTCGCACCCGGAACCCGGAGAGCACCTCGTCGAAGACCAAGACCACGCCCAACTGGCGTGTCAGCTCGCGCACCGCGCAGAGGAACTCCGACGTGGGCACCAGGCCACAGGAGTCATAGTTGATGGGTTCCATAATGACCGCAGCGAGGCTGTCCGCCTGGCTGTGCAGGCAGCGTTCTAACATCTCGACGTCGTTGAAGGGCAGGATCGTGATCAGGTCTTGATTCGCCGGTGGGATCCCCGCCGAATCCGGCACCGGGCACGGCGATCGCGGTGGGCCCGCTTCATCGACATCGGGCCAATGACTATATCCCACCGTGTCGTTTACCCCGTGGTAGTGTCCCTCGAACTTCACGACCCCGAGCTTGCCGGTGTAAGCACGGGCGATGCGGAGCGCGTGCCAGGTCGTCTCGGTGCCGGAGCAGGTGTAGCGCACCATATCCATACCGGGGAACAGGGTTAACAACCGTTCGGCGACCGCCACCTGCAGTGCCGTTTCGTAGGCGAGCAGTCCACCTGCTGTCAGCGCATCCTCCACCGCTGCCGTGACAGCGCCGTGTCCATGCCCGAGCAGGCTGGCACCGTGGGAGAGGTTATAGTCGATGTAGCGGTTGCCGTCGACGTCGAACACGTAGGCACCTTTGCCACGCTGCATAAACAAGGGGTGACCCAGCGCAGGGTTCATGCGTGCAGAGGCGTTGACACCACCGGGCATCACGGCTTGTGCGCGCTGCCAAAGCGCGCGGGTCCTATCGAGCATAAGTCCATCGATCTCAACCATATGTCACCTCCGGATCGAGCGGGTAGATCGGCCGTCGCACCTGCCGCCAGGGCAGCGAGACTAGGTCGGGATTGGCGGCGCCCTGCGCGCGCACCACGATGACGTCGTCGTAGAGGCCCTCGTAGGCCGCACGGAACGCCATCGGTGATTTCACCTGCACAATCCGCGCATCCCTGGGCTCCAGCCCCAGACTACGATACAGCTCCGGATCCCACTGCGACACCGGGCGGGACATGACGACCAGGTGGATACCGCCGTGCACCAACACTACAGTAGGGCCCATATGGTGCGTTACGCCACGCATGCCGGGCCCCTTGAACACGAAGGCGCCATCGGAGATCGTCTTGACCGTGCCGGTGAACGTCACGGGCTCAAAGAGATCAGGCGCAATCTTCCCGCCAACCTCCAGTGTAACCTCGGCCCCTGCCCCTGCCGCGAGGGCTGCCTTGACCACGGCAGGATCGACTATGTTCACCAACGCCCTCGCCGCCAAGGGCGCGGAATCCAGCAGGGCAGCCAGAACCGCGGTGCTGTCCCCGGTGGAGCCGGACGTGGTCGCGTCGGCGGAGTCGCACAAGATAACCGTCCCTTCCGCCCGCGCCAGAGCTCGGCGCACCGCCTCAGTCGGTGGCAGCAACTCGGTCACGAAGGCGTGCCGCCGATCCCAGAAGCACGCGGCAAGTTCCTGTGCATAGCCGTGCGCTATCTCGGGCTTGCCGTTGGTGATCACCAGAACCGAGGAGGCGACGTCGGGTGTATCAAGCCAGGGCTGCACCGGGTAGACGCCGCCGTGGATGATCTCGCCTGCCGCCTCCAGCTCGCGCGCCCTTCCGATGACGTCGGCGAGCGGGCCCCACATGTGCGTGCTGTTCTCGGGCGGCAAGAGCATCGGCAGCCGTGCCAGCGCCGCAGTCGGCTGCATCTCGCCGCGAATCGCACCCACCAGCACGCGCGCCGCGGTTTGTCCCGTCTCGTACATATCGACGTGTGGCGCCGTATGATAGCCGATCAGGGCAGTCGTCGCCGCCGCCATTCGCTCCGTAACGTTGGCGTGGAGATCGAGCGTACCGACTACCGGGACGTCCGGCCCCACCAGGGCGCGCACCTGTGCCAGGACCTCGCCCGTCGCATCGGGCGTCTCTTGGGACATCGCTGCGCCGTGCAATATCAGCAGGACGCCGTCCACCGGGCCGGCCGCCGCCAACGCGGACAACAGATCCTGGAGCAAAGCACGAAATACGTCCTCATACATCGGGGCGCCGGACAACGCCCGGGCGAGAAAGGTGGGGACCACGTTGCAGCCGGGCACGTCTGCCAGCACGCTCAGCGCGCCGGCATGCTCCGTCCTGGTCGATCGCCAGTTCGCCAGAATCTCGTCTCCGCGCAACAGATGACGATCCCGGAAGTCGGCCATGTCGGTGACGTGGGCCGAGAAACTGTTCGCCTCGTGTGTAATGCCACCCAGTGCAATGCGCATATGCTCCTCCTTGAGAGGTCAGGGCCGGACCCGATGATGCTCCTGGTACAGTTTGCTGTAAGTGTACTCCCCGACTGGTGAGGACGCAAAGGCAGCAATGAGGAATCTCAGTTCTTCGCACTGTCAGGGTGGAAGAGCCCGTCAGGGTGGAGCAGCACCAGCGCTGATCGTTCAACCCACCTATGCCCCACTCGGGCCTTGTTTTTGGGCTCTATACGCCCTTCTGTCCCCACTTCGACCTCGTTGTGAGGCTCTATTTGCCTCATAAAAGGAGT
>PWVB01000423.1 GCA_003562365.1 Anaerolineae bacterium | reverse complement strand
GAGCGCAGCAGCGTCCTGTTGGAAGCCAAGGCGCTTTTGGAGCTTGTCGGCGACACCGTACTCCTCGAACTTCTTCAACCGGAAGTTGGCATCGGTGAGCTGGGTCTCGTAGTCGCGCTTGAACTCGGCGGTATTGCTGAGTTTGAGCCAGCGCTGAGCGGCTTCGCGCACGTGCTGGCGTTGGGCTTCGATTTCCTCGCGCAACACACGGAGCTTCTCGCCAACCAGCTTTTCCACCAAGTCAGTCTCGAACCCCTCTCCGGTGCTGGAGAGGTCTTTCTGGCCGAAGTAGATCGGGCGACGCAGTACAGTTTCCCGGATCGACACGCCGGGCTGCAACTTGCCGCCCAAGTAGACGTTCGGCGCTTCTTTATAGATGCGAGAGATGGTGAACTCCTGCCCGTACACATCGCAAGCTGTCAGCGTCACCTTGCCGCCGCTGCCGAGGGTGTGACGGATCAACTCATCCTTGTACCTGGTGTCCTGCGCCTTTTCGCCCCTGGGAATATCGAGGGCGTAGCGCACCGCCTCCAGGATGGACGACTTGCCGCTGCCACGGATTCCGATGAGCGTGTTCAGCTCGGGAGAGAAATGCAGCGTCTGCCCTTCGAGGACCCCGCCATCGAAGTGGATGCTACGGATGTGCGACGCCTGATGTTTGGGCGGCTCCCTGGCCACCCGTGCAGCAGGATCGCTCAGGGCAAACTTGACCGCCTCGAAGGACAGTTCCCCCAGCTTCAGGTAGCTGGTCTTTCCCCGACCGATTTCATCGATGCACTTGGGGTCGCTGCCTTCCAGTTCGGCGGGGTACCAGCATTGCAGCCAGCCTTGAATCTTGGTGCGGCAAGGTTTGTCTTTGCCTGCGCCGTCGTGCGTGCGAACCTTCTGGAAGCCAAGGGTGCGCCGACGGAAAAATTCATTTTTACCCAGTTCGGAGAGACGCCCGCCGTCCATTTCGGCCCACAAACCACTCGGCGCTTCGACGTGGGCAAAGACCATGAAGAAATCTCGGTGATAACTTTCCAGTTTCTTGATCGTCTCCAAGAGTGACCAAGAAGTGCGGCCATTCTCTTGCTCGTACTGCGAAGGCGCCTTGCCTTCGAACGCGCTAGTCAGGAAGGGGTTGATGTGGTTGTGCTCATCCATCCACTCGCCCGAGAACACGACAATCGTGTGGATGCCATTGGCTCCATCGTTGACCGACAATTCGACGCCTGGCAGCAGTGCAATACCCTTCTTCTGGGCCGTCTTGCGGAGCGCCTTGAACTCACCGAAGTCGAACTTGTTATGATTGGCGATGACACCCAGCCGGATGCCTGCTTTCTCCAGCGCATCCACATAGTTACTGTTGTAGAAGTTGTCGTCGCCAGTGTATTCGAACTCTCGGTCTGCTCGAGTGTGCAGATGGAAGTCCGCGCGGACCCATTGTGCGCCCTGTTCGAAAATTATAGGCATCTGACTCTCTCCTCAAAGGTTGCCGAATTCTAGCTGGGACGCCGATACGGGAACGCGCCACTGGCCGGTGAGCAGTTTCTGCATCAGGCCACGCTTCTGGGTCTTCAGCGCCGACACGGACTGGCCGAGCAGGTCGATCTCCTCGCGCAGGGCGTTGAGATAGCGGGCGATGGCGATTTGGGTAACGAGGTCGGGTAGTACGACCGGGAAAGCTTCGATGTCCGATTTCTGGATGTTCGGCAGTCCAGACCCGACGCGCAGCGCCATTACGCGAGCTTGTTTGCCCTTCAAGTAGTGAAAAAGGTAATGGGCATCAACGTCTTTCGCCAGATTCGTAAGGGCGTAGCAGTGTCCCCCGCACCAGAACCGCGTTCGGTTATACGACACGAAACCGCACGAGTTGCCGCCCTCACTGACCGTGATTGTGTCGGCCTCGCAGTTCCACTCTGTGGTGTGGCCGGATGGTTTGATGCCGCCATTGAGCGCGTAGTAAGCCCCATCCTTGACCATGGCATCCTTGTTGAGTTGCTGACCCTTCCAAACGGCGACGATGTCGGACAGCGCGACGGTTCGCCATTTGCCACCGCGATTGCGGGCGGAGACCTCCTCGGCGGAAGTGCAGATATTGGCGGGAGGGTGCTGGCCCCAGCTGATCAGGCGCGACAGTTCGTGGCTGTAGTGCCGCTCCTTCGCCGCGATCAGCTGCTCGGTTTTCTGGATGGCGGTGTCCCAGGTCGCAATCGCGTTTGCAATCTCATGCTGTTCTGGAAGACTTGGCACCCCAACCAACACATCTTTTAGCGCATCCGTATCCAGCCGCCCGGTGCCGTGACCAGCCGCCTCCACCATCTGCAAGAGCTCGCCTTCCTTCGCCAAAAGGCTATACGCAAGAAATTCTGGTGATACAGCCTCATTGGCAATCAGGCCCTTGAGGTCCTGGTTTATGGCCAACTCCCTTGCGGCGATACCGATAGGGATGTTCTTGAAAAGAGTCATACCCCTTACGAGGATCAGCAAAGTACCTTGCGGCACAAGAGAGGCAACATCACGCCCGGATGCGCTAAGGGTGTTGATGGATGATACTATGTGTAGCGATTTCAAGTCTTTCGCTGATACCCATGGCGTGTCACCATCCCAGTAGCGCGGGACTTGTTTGCTCGGCGTACCGCCAGATACGAATCGCGCGAGATCTCCGAGACGGAGTTTGGCAATGGCACGGTTCACTTCTCTTTCCCCAGGCGTTCGCCTTCCAAATCACGATCGGCCTGCTCCAGCTTCTCGGTCGCCTTCACCATCCGATCAAAGTCCGACTCGCACAGCCGATCCTGCACGATGCGGTATTTTTCGAACTCGCTTTCAGCGTGTGCCCTGGCGATTTCCGCCGTCACCCTGCCCGCATCCTGCAACACATTGCGGTCAGTGGCCTCGATGAAGCGATTCAGGCGGGTTTCCCAATCCTGCATGGTCATCGGGATCTTGCGCTGTGCCATGTCCTCGGCCACATCCAGATAGGCGTTGACCAGGCGGGAAAGTTGCGCCATCTCGTGCTCGGTCAGGTAGTTCTTGGCGACGGCCACGTCGAACTTCTGAATCTTGCCGAGCGGCGCGTCCTTCCAGGTGGTCAGCCCCATGTTCGCCT
>PWVB01000353.1 GCA_003562365.1 Anaerolineae bacterium | reverse complement strand
GTTGAACCGGGCCCCATAGCTTTGCCGAACTCTTCGCCAAAGGACGCTCCCCTCCGGCCCCTGAAGGCATCCCTGAAGGCATCTATGGATTGTATAACATCGACACTTCCCATGCCTACAACACCGGCACCGGCACCTATGATAAAAATTCCCACTCCAAGTTTAGCCGTACCGGCACCGATTAACGTTATTTTTAAGCCCATAGCCATGGTGGACATACCTCCTGCAAAATCCAGGGCTGCAGAAAGCATTCCACAGTAACTCCGTAAACCCATGGGATCAATCATGGAAACCGGATTGTTGAGGCCATACCTGTATAGGTTCAGGTCACCACCGTTGAGGCCGATGGGATCCATGGCTGTAAACCGACCGATTTGCGGGGCATAGGAGCGCTCCCTCATGTGGTACAGACCGCTTGAATCGGCCATGACACCCCATTCACCCACAAAGGTAAAGGGGTTGGGAATGATGGCAACTTGAAGCAAAGTCTCGCCAAAGGGCCGGTAGGCATATTGGTTTTTCACCAGGCCTGTGCTCCCAGTGAGTTCGCTCACGCTGCCCGGGGCATCAAAGTTGTAATAGGTTTCGCTTCCAGCGTTATCTGTACGCCTCACCAGGCCATGACCGTGATCGTAGAGGGCGATGGCGTCACCTGCCCCGTCATACTCGCCCACCACATTGCCAAATCCTGCGGGATCAATAAGGTAGTGGGTCAGTGCGCCGTTTTTGTCCATTGCAATCCGGTTGCCCAGAGGGTCAAAGGTGTACTCCCACTCATCACCGCCCCGGGCCACCCCCGTAAGCTGGTTTTCAGCATTGTAGGTATACACTGTGGTACCGTCAGGACCGGATTCCTCAATGAGGTTTCCATCAAGGTCATAGGTATAGGACCGGTCACCCACCTGGACGTATTGATTGAGGGAGCTTACATCATACAGCTCTTCCTCACCGTTAATCACGGTACGGATCCGGTTCCCGGCGGCATCATAGACGTATTCCAGATCCTGGTGGGGGATTTGACCCGCATCGAAGGATTCCAGAACAGCCCGGGTCAACTGGCCCATATCATCGTAGGTGTAGGTCCAACTCCCGTAATGGGTTTCCATGGATATGCACCGGCCCAGAGAATCGTAACTGTATTGAAAGCTTGATATAACTTCATTGCTGGGGTCGCTGTTTACCAGGCTTATGATCTGGCCGGCGCCATCATATTCGTAGTCGGTATAAACTTCATTGCCCAGAGTTTTCCTCTCGATACGCCCCGCCGCATCGTATTGGTAGTGGACCAGCACCTCACCGCTTCCGTCAGTTACCCTCTCCAACCGACCCACGGAATTATAACTGTAATTCAACACCCTTCCGTCCTGGTCGGTGCTTCGGATCCTGCGCCCGGCACTGTCGTATTCAAAGGCCAAATGCATGGATTTGCCGCCAATATCCGGATAATCAATCCGTTCCAGGAGGTCGGTGATGCTATTATAGGTAAACGCCATACTCCCCTCAGGACCTGCAGCCGAAGAAAAGGTCCCGGCACTGTCATATGTGTACTGGTAACCGGCTGCCCCTCCCGGCCCGGGGACGTTTTTGGCAGTAATCTGTCCCCGGGCATTGTAGGAATACCCGATGGTCTCACCCCGGCGGTTGGTCCAGGAAGTAAGGTTGCCTGCCCCGTCCCATTGGAAGCTTTCGCTGCTGCCGTCCTCATAGGTGATGCGGGTTACATTCCCCAGGTCATCATAAGCATAACGAAGGGCATTGCCCCGGGCGTCACGGGTTACCGTCAGCCGGTCAAAGGGGCCGCCGTAACGGAAAGTGACTTCGTGGCCCATGGAGTCTCGTGCAAGAATCAAGTTGCCTGCCGAGTCGTAAGTAAACTGTTGGGTGAGATTTGTCGGTCCGGAGACCTGTATCAGGTTGCCCCTGGCATCGTGGGTAAAGCGGCTCCGGTCCCCCAGTGCATCTTCCACCATGGCAATTCGTCCCTGGCTGTCCATCCAATACGTATTGGTATTACCCAGGGCGTCAGAGACCATGGTCTTCCCTCCAGCAGTGTACGTATACTGAATAGACTCCTCACCGCCGCTGAGGTGATGCCCCGAGAGCCGGCCAAGGCTGTCATAGGTAAAGTGGATCTGGTTGCCACCGGAATGGGTAATGGAGCTTAGATGATGGTTCCGCAGCAAGTTCTCGCCGGTGAGGTAGGTATAGGTGGTAGACTTGCCATCAGGGCCGGTTACCGATTGCAGGTATTGATTGGATGAGTCGTACTGGTATTGGGTTATACGGCCGAGATGATCGGTGACCTCCATCAACCGTCCGGCATCATTGTGTTGGAACCTGAACCGGTCACCGTTGGAATGGGTTACCGAAACCAGCCTTCCCCCGGCATCGTAAGCCGCCACCAGGCGGTTGCCGTTGGCATCCTCCATGGTATCCCAGCGCCCGTCGAAGCGGAAGTGGTACTTGAAACCCTCTTTTTCCGTGAGGAGGAACTCACCATTACCCAGGGATACCAGGTTTCCCCCATCACCGGGAGAAGACCTGTAGCCGCCCAGGCCGTCGGGTTCAAAAGTGCGGTCCAGGCCGGTACTGGGGCCGTGGATGGCCACGGAGCCATCGGATCTTTCCACCATCTTGATATCATAGGAGTGCATCCATCCGCGGCCCAGGGGACCCAGGTACCCGCGGCGCATGGGCTGGGGCAGGAAAAAGCGCTCAAAGCTGAGAGGCAGCCCGGAAGCCGGCGCAACAGCATCGCTGGCTGCTTCAATGAACGGGGGAGACCCCAGGAGAACGGCTTGCACAAACTCCATGGTAAACAATTCTGCGTTATTGGTGACAGACTTCCCGGACTCAGCCAGATGAAAGGCGTTTTGACCCATGGCATAATTGTAATCGCTCCAGGTTTCGCCGATCTGGGCCCTTAATCTGGCCAGCAGGGGCTGCCAGGCTTCATCAGGCATATCGACGGGCCTCAGTTCCTGCCCCAGCTGGGCCCAGTTGATAAAGTCATTGGACGTGCCCGAAGCCCCATAAGAATAAAGGGTGAAGGGCATCCGGCCTGTGCGGAAAAAGGTGGTGGCTGTGATGTCCTTTC
>PWVB01000217.1 GCA_003562365.1 Anaerolineae bacterium | reverse complement strand
TGGCGGGGTGCCGGCCGGCACCCCGCCCCTGTTCCAGGCGTGTGCGGACCATCGGGCTATGAGGGATCGTAATAGGGTCTTGGAGGGCTGAGCTCCGAGGTCATGGAGAACGCGGAGCGGCGTGGCGCTCTCCGGGTTATCTATGGCCCCGGGCGCAAGAAGACAATAGCGAGGAGTGTTGACATGCGAATTCCCCCGATGTACGTAATCAGGCGGTTGGGTTTCCTGATCGCGGTCATGTGGACGGCGGCAACCATCAATTTCATCCTGCCGCACCTGAGCCCTAAGGATCCGGTGCAGGAGCAGGTCACCCAGAAGATCGCGATGTTCGGTGCCGACTCCAGTGATGCCCAGCAGATGATCAATGAGCTCAAGCGCATCTATGGGTTGGATGCCCCATTGTGGCAGCAATATCTGCGCTATCTGTGGAACACGTTCCGCTTTGAGCTGGGGCGGTCCATCACCCAGTATCCGCGGCCCGTAATGGATATCATCGGGCAGACGATCTGGTGGACGATCGGGTTTGCCGGTATGGCGACGGTCTTGGCCTTTCTCATCGGCACTGTAGTAGGCGCGATGGTCGGTTGGTCCCGGGCACCGCGCTTCTTCGGCTACCTGATCCCGCCGCTGGCGCTCTTCTCGGCGGTGCCGGGCTTCATCGTCGCGTTAATCTTGATCTACTTCCTGGCCTTCCGGATGCAGCAGTGGACGGGAGGAAGTTTCTACTTCCCGCTGCGCGGTGGCTATGGCAGCCAGACGGTGATCGATCCGACCAGCTGGGCGTTCTGGAAGGATGCCTTATGGCATTCAGTTTTGCCGGCGCTCTCGATGCTGACGGTGACCACCGGCGGCTGGGCGCTGGGTATGCGGGCGATGATGGTGACGGTAGAGGGCGCCGACTACATCACCTTTGGTGAGGCTAAAGGCCTCCGGGGCTCGCGCCTCTTCTTTAAGTATGCATTGCGCAACTGCCTGCTGCCGCAGGTCACGGCGCTGGCGATGCAGCTGGGCGCCATCGTCACCGGGGCGACGTTGGTGGAGGTGATGTTCAACTACCCGGGGATCGGTGCCCGTTTGAACGCCGCCATTCAGGAATTCGACTACTACACGATGTACGGGATCATCTTCTTTATGGTGGTGGGCATTGCGTTGACGACCTTCCTCGTGGACCTGGCGTATCCGCTGCTGGATCCGCGGATTTCCTACCAGGAGAGTTGACGATGAAACTTAAGGGCTTTTTGGGTTACCTGCGCCGCAACCCGGCGCTGGGCGGCGGACTGGGCGTGTTGCTCTTCCTGCTGCTCTTTACCACAGTGGGCCGACTCTTTATCGATCCCGACCACGCTTATGCGATGTCGGTGCCCATCAACCGGCCTCCGTCGGCTGAGTACCCGTTTGGGACCGACAGCCAGGGTAAGGATCTCTTTGCCGGGATGGTGGTGGGTACAGGGATGACGCTCACCATCGGGATGACCGCCGGCGCGATTGGCTTAGGCATCGGAGCGCTCTTGGGCTTTACGTCGGGGTATTACGGCGGCGTCTTCGACACGATCGTGAAGTTCATCGTTGACGTGCTGCTGACCATCCCCTCCTTTCTGCTGCTGTTGTTGATCGCGACAACGTTGGCCGATCCCTCGGCTCTCAGGCCGATGCAGATGGCGCTGATCCTCTCGATTGTCGCCTGGGTGGCTCCAACGCGCACCATTCGCTCTCAGGTGCTGAGTATGAAGGAGCGCGCCTTCGTGATGATGGCCAAGCTTAATGGCATGAGCGGGATGGAGATCATCCTCAAGGAGATGATGCCCAACCTGCTGCCTTTCCTGGCCATCAGCCTGGCGGGGGCCGTCTCTGGCGCGGTGCTGGGCTCCCTGGGTCTGGAGGCTTTGGGGATTGGAAACCGGCGTGAGCCGACGTTGGGTATGATGATCTTCTGGGTTCGCTACTACGCTGCCTTCATCCGCGGGATGTGGTGGTGGATCCTGGAGCCGGTGGTGGCCATCGCCCTGGTCTTCACGGCCTTCTTGCTGATCTCCATCGGACTGGATGAGATGGCCAACCCGCGCACACGGAGGAAGGTATGAGCGAGCGTCAGAATGGGCCGCTGCTGCAGGTCCGTGATCTGAAGGTCTACTATCACGTCGAGGCGGGGGCCGTCAAGGCGGTAGATGGCGCGAGCTTCAACCTCCGCTCTGGTAAGAAGATGGGACTTGTGGGCGAGTCGGGGTCGGGCAAGTCGACGATGGCACTGGCCATGATGCGGATGATCAAAGAGCCAGGTCGGATCGAGGGCGGTCAGATGATCCTGGACGGGATCGATCTCGTATCACTCTCGGAGGAGCAGATGCGGCAGACAAGGCTGCGCAGGCTCGCGATGATCCCTCAGGGCGCGATGAACTCCCTGAACCCGGTGATGCGCATCGACAGGCAGCTGGTCGACGGCATGATCGACCACGGCATCACGTTCTCCAGGGACGAGCGAGACGACCGCATTGAGGCGCTATTGCGTTCGGTGGATCTCGATCCGAAAGTGGCGAAGATGTATCCTCACGAGCTCAGTGGTGGCATGAAACAGCGGGTCACGGTGGCGATGTCTATCGCGCTGGAGCCGGATCTGGTCATCGCCGATGAGCCCACCAGTGCCCTGGACGTGGTCATTCAGCGCCGGGTGATGGAGACCATCAACCGCATTCAGGACGAGCTGGGGCTGGCTGTGATCCTCATCGGACACGATATGGGGCTGATGGCCCAGTCGGTGTCGCGCCTGGCAGTTATGTATGCCGGCAAGATGATGGAGGTCGGTGACACGGTGGATATGTTCCGCGAGCCCTTGCACCCCTACACACAGCTCTTGATCGAGAGCTTGCCGGTGTTGGACAACAAAGGGGTCTTCAGCGGCATTCCGGGGATCACACCCTCGCTGCTGAATCCTCCACCGGGCTGCGTTTTCCACACCCGGTGTCCCAAGGCTTGGGACCTCTGTCGGGAGGAGATTCCAGAGTTCGCTGAGGTTGCGCCGCGCCGGTGGGTGGCCTGCCACCTGCACACGGCTAGCTAGATAAGGGTGAGGATTGCGCTATGAAAGAAACACTGCTTGAACTGGATCACGTCACCAAGATCTTCGGATCTGGCAAGGACATCACTGTTGCGCTGGACGATATGACCTTCTCGCTCCCAGAGGAGTTTCCGAAGATCATCACCATCGCTGGCGAGAGCGGCAGCGGCAAGACGACGATGGGGATGCTCCTGTTGGGTTTCTACGGCCCGACCTCCGGCGCAGTGAACTACCGCGGCGAGGACTTGCGCGAGCTGAGCAAGAAGAAGCAGTTCCAGTTTCGGCGCGAGATTCAGGCCGTTTTCCAGGATCCCTTCGCGGTCTATAATCCGTTTTACAAAGTCGATAACCTGCTGAGCATTCCGATGAAGAACTTCAAGCTCGCCAAGTCCCGACGGGAGGGTCGCGAGATGATGGAGAACGCGTTACGGCGCGTCGGCCTGCGGCCTGAGGAGACACTGGGGCGCTTTCCCCACCAGCTCAGTGGCGGTCAACGCCAGCGCATTGCGGTCGCCCGGGCCCTGCTGCTGCAGCCCAAGCTGCTGGTTACCGACGAGCCGGTCTCAATGGTGGATGCCTCGCTGCGCTCGACGATTCTCAAGAGCCTGCGGTCGCTGAATCAAGACTTCGGCATCCCCATCTTCTATATCACCCACGATCTGACGACGGCCTACCACATCAGCGACTACATCATGATTCTCTACCGTGGCTCGGTGATGGAGGCCGGGGATGTGGATGCGGTGATTCGTGATCCGCAGCATCCCTACTCGCAGCTGTTGGTGGCTTCGATCCCCTGGCCCGACCCCAGCCTGGAGTGGGGGGATATCGATATCATCATTCCCAAGTCAAAGATCTCCGATTTCGAGCTCAAGGGGTGTAAATTTGCGCCACGCTGCCCGCACGTGATGGACATCTGCCACACCGCTCGCCCCCATCTTTACCGTGTGGGCGAAAATCGGGTGGCGGCATGCTATCTCTATCAGGAACATGACTATCTGAAGCAGGCGGATCTCAGCGCGCTCTTCCGAGAGCAGATGGCGTTGGAGTTCCAATCTGAGTGAGGCGTTTTGCCTTGGGCCGTCCGCCGGTGGTTGCATTCATCGTTCTCACTGACTGATGGCTTAAGTCGTTAGCTGCACCGCAGGACAGTTTCTGTCTTGCGGTGCGGTTTCTTTCTCAGGACACCAATCGCCGCGATGTACGTGGATCTCGGCGGCTATTCTTGACGGCGTCGGTGTCAGAGGAGGTTGTATGGCGACCAGCGTTGGACGGAATGATCCCTGCCCGTGTGGCAGTGGCAGGAAGTATAAGCATTGCTGCGGGCGGCCCAGGCCGCCGGCTGATGTCCTCTATGTGCATCCCGCGAAGCAGGGCGTGGATGCAGTTGTCCCTCCAGGGCGGTCGCCGGGCCGCGCCTACAATCTGATCCCGGTTGGGCTGCCGGCCTTGGTTAACGAACTGCGCAAGGACGGCGTGGAGGTGGCGGGCGTCAGTTACCCGTTGGAGCGTCCGCTCAATCCCAATTTCGACCTGCGGGCCTGGGTGCGGCAGCATCGGATGGCCAAGATGGTACTGATTGACCTCCATTGGTACGAGCACGCCTATGGAGCCATCAGTGTCGCCGAAGTTTGCAAAGAAGTGCTGCCGGAGATTGGCGTCGTTATCGGCGGGTTGACTGCATCCGGGTTTGCGCGCGAGATTCTGACGCACTTTGATGCCGTCGACTTCGTAATTCGCGGTGACGCCGAATTGCCGCTGCGGCAGTTGGCCCAAGCGCTGCGGCGCGGTGCTCCCGATCTAGCGACCGTCCCCAATCTCTCCTACCGCATCGGCACCCAGATCCTTGAGAATCCTCGCGGCTATTGTGCGACGACGGCGGATCTCGACGGCCTTGACTTTGCGGATTTGAGCTTTCTGGAACATTATGAGGCGTACCTGGTTCACGAGTATATCGTGGTCGATCTGCCGGCGTCGCGACAGGCGCTAGCGCAGAATCGCCCCTTCCGCGGTCGCTGGATCACCACGGCCCGGGGCTGTAAGTATGAGTGCGCTTACTGTGGGGGCTGCAGAAGCGCGCATCAGACGCTGGCCGGTAGGGATGGCATCATCCCGCGGTCGCCGGAGGCAGTGGTGGGTGAGATCCATCGGCTTGCCGAACGCGGCGTAGATCAGGTCTCTCTCTCCTACGACATAGCGGAGATGGGGGGCGACTACTGGCGCAGTTTCTTTTTACTGCTGCGAGAGCGCAACGTGCAGATCGGGATCTACAACGAGCTCTTCCAGTTGCCTGACCCTGCGTTCATCAAACAGTTTGCCCGCAGTGTGAACATGACCCACTCCTGTCTGACGCTGAGCCCGCTTTCGGGCTCTGAGCGGGTGCGGCGCCTCAACGGCAAGCGCTATTCGGACGCCGAGTTGATCAATGTCCTTGACCACCTGAATCTTTATAATATCCCGATCTTTGTCTACTTCTCGCTCAATTTGCCGGGGGAGGATGAGACAACGGTGCAAGCGTCGGTCGATCTGGCTGGGCAGATCGCTAACCACTATCCATCCTCCCTGCTGAAGATCATCAATTCTTGTCACACATTGGATCCCCTGTCGCCGATGCAACAACACCCGGAGAAATTCGGTATCCGCACTGAGTGGTCAACGTTCATGGACTTCTACACCTATTGCCGCGAGACCCAGTTTGCCGGCCCGGAGGCGCGCTCCGGTGCCCGGCGCGGGTTTGAGTTCGTAAATCCAGAGGCGCGATCGGTGACCGCGATGGCCGATGCCTGGGACGCGGGACGTGGGGGACGGGAGACCAGTTGGTGGCCGATTCCGCCCAGCTGGTAGCTATACTGGCATATCAAGTTGGGGAGCCGCTGCGGCGGCTCTAAGGAGGCGCGGCACGATGACACGCCTGATTCCACTGCGGTATTTTCTGCATCGAACTCTGTATCTTGTGGCGGTGCTTTGGGTGGCTGCGACGCTCAACTTTGTGCTGCCGCGCTTAGCCGGGCGCGATCCGATTCTGGAGCGCCTGACCGAGCTGGAGGCCAGCATTGGGGGACATCGAGGCCTGTGGGTGGCCGAGGCCATTGACTCCTATCGGGAATGGGCAGGGCTGAATCAACCGCTGTGGGGGCAGTACGTCCAGTATCTGCAGAACATGCTCAATATGGACTTTGGTTACTCCTTCAGCCGCAATCGCCCCGTCTGGGATGTCGTCAGCTATGCCCTGCCCTGGACGATGGGGCTATTGGGGACGACGACCTTTATCTCCTTTGCTCTCGGAACCTTTGCCGGCGGCCTCTCTGCCTGGCGCCGGCAAGATCGACTGCTGAACGTCAGTGTTTCGCTCCTTATGGCGCTGGCGGTGATCCCACCTTTCATCATCGGTCTCGTGTTGGCCGACACCCTGGCCTTCCGGTTGAAGCTCTTTCCCATCGCCGGTATGTTCACACCAGGACGCTTTGTCGACCTGGGCGACATCGAATGGTGGCTCGACGTGCTCCACCACGCTGCTGTACCGGCGTTGGCCCTGCTGTTGGGCACTGCGGGCAGCTGGGCGATGGGCATGCGAGGGATGATGGTGACCGTGCTGGGCAGCGACTTTATCGCCTTCGCCGAGGCTAAGGGCGTGAAGCGCCTGCGCCTGATCCTATCTTATGCGATCCGCAATGTGATGCTGCCGCAGACCACCCTGCTGGCGATGTCTCTGGGGTCGCTGGTGTCGAGCGTGACGTTGGTGGAGATTATGTTTGGATATCCCGGCGTGGGAAGCATCTTGGAATCGGCGATCCGTGCTTTCGACTATAATTTGATACAAGGATGTGTCTTCTTTCTGATTCTCTCGATTGGATTGGCTACCTTTGTCCTGGATCTCAGCTATCCTCTGCTAGATCCCCGGATTTCGTACCGTAAGCAGACGTGATGTGAGTGCCTGCCTGCCTGCCCTTCATACCACTGTAAGGGGTGTTGGAGCTGACGCAGGCTGATCATCGAATGGCGGTGGGGTCTCTCGCCGCACTCTGACCCTCTATGAGATGCTCACGATGTCCTATCACGCGATCGAGCCGGTGACGGGGCTGGCTAGCCTCGCACTGGCTCGTGGTGCGTTTGGCGAGGCGGTGGCGCAGGTGGAGACGGTCTTGTCGCGGCTGCGGGTCCAGCCGGATTCCGAGGGCGTGTGCCGGGCTTTCTCCACCTACCTTGTATGCTATGATATACTGGTGTCCGTCGGGGACGGCTGCAGCGGGGCGGTGCTTGCGGAAGCCTCTGCATAGTTGGAGAGGTGGCCCGCCTGGACCCCGTGGCGCTGCCGCGTCCTGTTGATCCTGGAGGCTGCGGGTCATCGCTGGTGCGGTTTTAAGAGTTTGCATTGTCATCACACGAAAGGGGCAAAATGGCTTCTAGCGACAGAGGATGGAGAGGATGGGCTGGCCTGGTGGTTGTCGTGTTGGTGGTACTGGCAGCGTGCGGTGGACAGCCGCCCGCCGATGTCGGCAACGGGGAGGCACTGGATGGTCAGACACTGCTTGAGGAGCGCTGCGTTCAGTGCCACGGCCTGGATCGGGTGACCAGCCAACGTATGACGGAGGAAGCGTGGCGGGCTAACGTTGAGCGGATGATCGGTCTAGGTGCCCAGCTGAACGAGGCGGAGAAGGAAGTGCTGGTCACCTATCTTGCTCAGGAGTATGGTCCCTAGGTCGTGGGAATGCGGAAGGAGTGTCGTGCTGCGTAGTCCGCGGGTCAAGTGTCCCGGGCTCTGTAAATAGATTCTTTGGAAGCAAAGGGGCTGGAGGTGTAGGTTGACTGATCTCTTCTCATCGATAAACCTCGGCGATTTGTCTTTGTCTAACCGTCTGGTTCGTTCGGCGACGGCAGAACGGATGGCTGATGAGAATGGCCGACCCAGAGGGGCGCTAACCGACCTATACACCGGTCTGGTGGCAGGTGGCGTCGGTCTCATCATCACCGGCCATATGTACATCGACCCCAGTGGTAAGTGTCATCCTGAGATGACGGGGATCCACACCGATGCTCTGATCCCGCCCCTGACGGCGCTGGCGAACGCAGTACATCGGTCCGGCGGCCGCGTCGCGGTTCAGATCAACCACGGCGGTATGCAGTGCAGCCCTGAAGCGGTGGCTGAGGCAGTGGCACCCTCCCATATTGAGGCAGATTTCCTAACTCAGCCGGCACGGGCCATGCGCGCTGATGAGATTAAGGCTACGATCGAGGCCTATGCGAACGCGGCCCGCCGCGCCAAGCTCGCTGGCTTCGATGCCGTACAGCTCCACGGGGCTCACGGTTATCTGATCAGTCAATTCCTCTCACCTTTTACCAACCGCCGCAACGACGGCTGGGGTGGTGATCTTGAGGGCCGTATGCGCTTTTTACGAGAGGTGTGCGGGGCTGTTCGAGAGGCGGTCGGGCCGGCGTTTCCGCTTTTCATCAAGCTCGGGATGTTCGACGGAGTCGATGGAGGACTTGCACTGGAGGATGGCGTGCAGGTTGTCGCAGCACTTGAGGGGATGGGGCTGGATGGCGTCGAGGTCAGCGGTGGAATTGATGCTACCAGCAGTCGAACTGGAATACGCTCCCCTGAGGAAGAGGCCTATTTTCGCCCTCTGGCTCAGGCGGCCCAGACAGCGACGCAGCTTCCCGTCATGCTGGTAGGTGGCTTGCGCTCCCGGGCGGTGATGGAGGAAGTCCTCACCTCTGGTGATGCGCAGTTGATCTCGCTCTGCCGACCGCTAATCTGTGAGCCTGACCTTCCGTTACGACTGCAGGCAGGGCAAGCGCGGGCCGCTTGCATATCTGCAAATCGTTGTTGGCCCCGGGAACCAGGGGAAGGTATCGCTTGCCACTGCGACGTTCGGGTCGAACCACTGGGAACCTACTAGCCTGATGCCTCTGTGGAGGAACACATTCGGTAATCTAAGCTATCCATCACTGATGGCGGGACTGGAAGCGTAGTTGAGCAATGCGTCTTCCTGACTTGCGGCGCATCTGGCGTAATGTGGGGCTGCGTATGCAGCCGACGAATCTCACACGCACGCAGCGGCAGAACTTCCTCTATACTCAGGCTGACGCCTTAGGCGTCGGGCTCGTTATGGCGATGCATCCTTTTCTGCCGGTCTTCATGGCACGCCTGGGTGCCACAAATCAGCAAGTTGGACTGCTGACCGCAATCCCTGGCTTTTCAGGCCTGGCACTTGGTCTGCTGATGGCGCGCTTCCTGGAGACACGCACAAGCATTGTACCGTGGTACACCGGCGTGCGTTTTGTCCGGCTGATCGGTTACGGCTTGATCGGCGTCGCTTCACTGCTGATCCGGTCGGAACAGGTTATCCCTCTCTTGCTGGTTCTGTGGTTTCTGCTGAGTATTCCGGCAGCATTGCTGAGTGTTACCTATTCCGTGTTGATGAACGCCATTGCCGGTCCGAAAGGCCGTTTCGCGCTTCTCAGTCGGCGGTGGTCAACCATTGGTGTAACCGGGGCGGTGATGACGGTGGTTGCCGGTCAGATCTTGGATCGCTTGCCCTTCCCCCTCAACTATCAGCTTGCCTTCGTCGGATTTGCTGCAGTGGGGGCGTCGATCAGCTTCTCCGCCTCGCGCCGCATCAAGATCACCGATGCGCCGGCGAGGCCCCCACGTCCCTTAGAGGCTCCTTTGGCGGAGCGTCTTAAGGCCTACGTCGGGCGGATTCTCGGCGAGCGGCGGTTCGTCGCCATTGTAGTGAAGCGCAGTGTCTATATCTTCGGCTCTAATCTGGTCACGCCGCTTTTTGCCCTCTACTATGTGCGGGTTCTTGAGGCAACCGATGCTCAGATCAGTGTGATCGCGACGGTTCAGAAGGCAATTCTGCTGGTCGGCTACTTTGTCTGGACCCGCCTAAGAGACGTTCGCGGATCTCGATTCGTGCTACTGAGCACCACGTTGGCCATGTCACTCTATCCGGCGTTGACTGCTGGCACCCGGCGGGTGGCCTGGATGGTGGTCCTGGTGGGCGTCGGGGCTGTCTTTCAGGCTGGTCTCAACCTTGTTTTCTTCGATGAGCTAATGAAGACGGTGCCAACCGAGCACGCTCCCACCTTTGTGGCGGTCTCTAAGAGCCTGGAACACCTGCTGGCGATCGTTGGGCCCATCCTGAGCACCAGCTTGACTGGCTTCATCGGGTTGAGCGGTGCGCTTTTGCTGGGCGCCGCTGTCCGCTTCTGCGGATTCGGGCTCTTTCTGTTTGGTGGGAAGGGAAAGGGGCAGGCAGCTTAGGGCTGTCGGAGAGATGCCTCTCGGATCGCCGACGATTGTCTACAGTGTGCGCGCCCTATACGTAGCAACGCTGTCGGGCCTGGCACTTTATGCACTGCACGTGATCGTGCTGATTATACTCTACTTGCTCCACCGCGGAAGGCCTTCGCCGGCAGCCCCCTCCCTGCCGCCAACGGCGCTGCCCTTCGTCACCGTGCAGGTCCCGCTACGCAATGAACAGCACGTCGTCCACCAGGTTTTGGAGGCTGTGGCAGGCCTGGATTGGCCTCGGGATCGCTTCGAGATCCAGATATTGGACGATTCGGACGACGAGACAACTATTACTCTTGAGGCAGAGGCTGCCAGGCTGCGTATGCAGGGGCTGCAAATCGACATCCATCATCGGCCACATCCCCTGGGTTACAAAGCTGGCGCGCTGGCAGAGGGCCTGGCCCGTGCCCGGGGAGCGTTCATCGCCCTCTTCGATGCCGATTTCTGTCCTCCTGCAGACTTCTTGCAGCGGACTGTGCCGCACTTTTTCGCCGATCCGCAGCTGGGGATGGTGCAAGCGCGCTGGACGCATCTGAATGCCGAATACTCACTGATGACGCGCGTGCAGGCACTGGCGTTGGATGCGCACTTTGCGGTCGAACACCTGGCTCGTAACCGCTCCGGGCTCCTGATGAACTTCAACGGTGCTGCCGGCGTGTGGCGCAGGACCGCCATCGAGACCGCCGGTGGATGGCAGCCCGATACGGTGACCGAGGATTTGGATTTGAGCTATCGAGCACAGCTAGCTGGCTGGCGCCTGCTCTACCTCCCCGAGGTTACGGCGCCGGCCGAGCTTCCGCCGCTGATCACCGCGTTCAAGGCACAGCAGACCCGGTGGGCAAAGGGTGCTTCACAGTGTCTGCGGAAGCTGGCGGGCTCGATTATGCGCTCGCGCCGCTTGACGCTGGCGCAGAAGGTCATGGCGTTGCTGCATCTGAGCGGTTACGGTAACCAGCCGCTGATCCTGTTGATGATCCTGTTGACCTTGCCTATGGTGCTGACTGCGCCGACCTTCTCGGGTTTTACGGCCTGGCTCGGCGTTTTGGCCTCGGTGCCGCCGGTGCTCTATGTGCTAGGACAGATGCATCTCCACGGCGATTGGGGTCGGCGCATTCTGGTCTATCCGGCGTTGATGTTCCTGTGGATCGGCCTGTCCTGGAGCCTTACCCGGGCCATTCTGCAAGGTCTACTGCATTGGGGCGGACCCTTCATCCGTACCCCCAAATTCAACATCCGGGGACGCAGCGGTAGTTGGAAGACTTCCGTCTATCGACCGCGCGTGAATGCGGCCTGGGTTGCGGAGCTGCTGATTGGCGTTTATGTCGGCGTGGCAATCTGGGCGGCATTGGCACTTGGTCACATCCATCTGATTCCGCTGGCGCTGGGGTATGGGTTGGGTGAGGCGATGGTGGTGGGCCTGACGTTGGGACAGGCATTCGCTGGACGCCGGGTCTGAGGCGGAACGATTCACAGGCCAAGGGACTATACTGACAGGGAGGT
>PWVB01000452.1 GCA_003562365.1 Anaerolineae bacterium | reverse complement strand
GGGGTGGGTTCACGGAGACCTAAAATGCACGTGGAGCAGATATCAGACTCTTCGGAGCAATCTGCGTCGAAACGTGAAAATATGGTTGCAGAAAGGCAGCCTTCCAAACCGTGTCAAGTTGGCACAGTTTGGTAAACCAGGTGATAGCCTGTCTGATTACCGTCCTTGCCGCGGGGATCGTGCGTGTAGCCCTCGATCCGTGGACTGCTGAAGAGGGTTGCGCCTGGGGTGATGTTCAGGGTGGTATAGCTGTGAACTCGCAGGGTGCCGGTCAGTTAGCGGCCGGCAGGTATCGTGCGTGACCTCGTGACCTCACCACCGCCTGCGTCCCTGCAGGCGTCCAGCGCCCTCTGGAGGGCGGCGGTGTCTAATGTCTGCCCGTCGCCCACTGCGCCGAAGCTGCGTACATCAATCATCCTACTCCCTCCATTGTGGTGAATGGGAAGCTGCAATCCTTGGGATAATGCGAACGAACGCCAACGCGAGTCTTGTTCAACACGATCATTATAGGACGAGGTGTCTTTGCCTGTCAAGGGGACTGGTGAACACTGGGGTTACTGGGGTTCGCCAATGATCGGCGCTGATCAGCGGGCAAACCAAGCCTCATTCTCGTGCCCAAGGGCTCGGAGGACGATCTGACGACGGGCATATCGGCGCAGGTCTCCCTTGACAACGCGGGGGGATGGCGATATACTCATATCTAGTTCGATGAATATGATTGTGGCGGTGTCGAGCTTAACTTGGCGCCGTCTTCTTCTTCTTGGGCACTGGACGCCCGACTTGAGGAGTAATGCACCAGGAGGTGCCGATGCTGCAGGTTTTGGGGGAACTGGTTCAGACTGGTTTGGGCAGCCTGGCGGCCTATCTGGCGGCACACGTGCTGCTCTGTCTGCTGCCGGCGTTTCTGATCGCCGGTGCGCTGGCTGCTTTGGTTCCTAAGGAGGCGATTACCAAGTACTTGGGTCGCAAGACACCCAAGTGGATCTCCTATCCAGCGGCAGCGATCGGCGGCTTCGTGCTGGCAGTGTGTTCCTGTACCATTATGCCGCTCTTTGCTAGCATCCACAAAAAAGGAGCAGGACTGGGGCCGGCGATCACGTTTCTCTTCGTGGGGCCGGCGGTTAATATCCTGGCCATCTCGTTGACCGGGGTGGCGATTGGTATGGACATCGCCTTAGCGCGGGTCGTGCTCTCGATCCTGTTCGGAGTTGGGATCGGACTTGTGATGGCCGGGGTCTTCCGCAAGGATGACGCTGCTCACGACGCCGCGACCAGCGCAGTGGACGCCTTTGCACAGGAGGGCCGAGTGCCCGGGCGCACTTGGGTCTTTTTCGGCCTGCTGCTGAGCATCCTGATCGCCGGCACGCTGCAGGTGGGGCTGCTGACCAACACCTACGCCAGTTTCAGGCTAGGTGGGTCGCCGGTGGCGCTGGCTGCCACTCCCGGCGTCGGCGCGCCGACACATTGGGCCGCCCGGCTGCAAGGTTGGCTCGACGGTGTTGTCCCGCCTAACGAGGCGCTAGGTATCGAGGGGGTTAGTGTCCACGGCGTCGTGCTGATCGGTATGCTATCGACGATCGGGGCAACCGCGTGGAAGGGTCTGGAGCGAGTCGATGAGGGCTACAACACCTGGACCTATGCGGCTCTGGGGTTGATTTCCCTGACATTGCTTTTGGCGTCGCTTTCGGTGACGGTAGGCTTGGACGGCCTGACCGTTGGCGTGACGGGGACCTTGATTGCTGAAGTTCTGTTGATCGGCGCTGTCTGGTGGATGGCAGTGACGCAGTTTGAGACTTACGAGATCCAAGAGTGGCTCTGGGAGGTCTGGCGTTTTGTCAAACAGATCATGCCGCTCCTGATTGTGGGAGTCTTCGCGGCAGGTATGGCACGCGCGTTAATACCGCCTACTTGGATCCGCACCATCGCGGGCAACAATACCGTCTGGGCCAACCTCGCCGGCGTCCTGTTTGGGATGTTTATGTACTTCCCGACGCTGGTAGAGGTGCCGATTGCGCAGACTTTTCTCGCCTTGGGCATGCAGCGCGGGCCCCTCCTGGCTTACCTGCTGTCTGATCCGGTCGCCAGTCTGCAGTCGATTCTGATCACAAACAAGGTCATTGGGTATAAGAAGACGGCACTCTACGTGGTTTTGGTCACTGTGTTCAGTACCCTTTCAGGGCTGATCTATGGGTGGGTGGTTCGTTAATCTCAGTGGAGGCTTAGGCTATGGAGATCAAGATTCTAGGAACAGGTTGTCCGAAGTGTAAGCGCCTCGAGCGAACGGCGCATCAGGCGGCGGAAGAGGCCGGGGTAGAGGCGACCTTCGTGAAAGTGACGGATATCAACGAGATTATGAACTATCCGATCGCAAGTACGCCAGGCCTGGTGGTTGACGGTGAGGTGAAGGCCTCGGGCCGATTACCCAGTATCCAGGAGATCGTCGGGTGGCTGCAGGCAGCCCGCTGAGCGGGCACCCAGACGCTGTCCCTTGACCATCCGCTGCGATAGCGCAGCGGATGACTGTGTGAGAGAAACGAGGTGTAATGACCTTCATTCCCCGAGACTACGATGGCGGTCCCGTTGAGGCGCTGTCTTCCGATCAGGCCAGGGTCGATGGTGACGGGCGGTTGATTCTTCCCGCCGAGGCTGCTGTGCGACTGGGCTTGCAGCCTGGGGCTCGCGTACGCTATGATCTGGAGTCCAACGGCATCTATCTGCGTCGGCCCACGCTGCGCCCGGCGCGTGTATACGTAGAGGCGACCAACCACTGCAACCTGATGTGTCGGACCTGTGTGCGCAACCGGTGGGAGGAGTCTACCGGCTTTATGGCTGAGGCGACCTTCGAACGTATCTTGGAGGGCGTGGTGGACTTCGACCCGGCACCCGAGATCTTCTTCGGTGGTTTGGGTGAGCCGCTGAGCCATCCTGACATTGTTGCGATGGTGACAGCTGCGCGACGGGTGAGCCCCTCGGTCACACTGATCACCAACGCTACCCTACTTACGCCTGATCTGTCCCGAGAGCTGATCGCAGCTGGACTGGATACGTTGTGGGTCTCGCTGGATGGTGCCGACGTGCAGGCTTATTCGGAAATTCGAGCTGGAGCGGCGTGGAGCCAGGTGATGGATCACATAACAGCCTTTCGGGATGCACGCCCGCCGTCAAGCGTGCCCCAGCCAGAGCTAGGGATTGCGTTTGTGGCAATGCGTAGCAACTTTGGGGAGCTGACACGAGTACTCAGCCTGGGACGTACTTTGGGTGCCGCGCGGTTCATGGTCACCAATGTGCTGCCGTATACTCGCGAGATGTGTGACGAGCGACTGTACACGCCAGCGGTGACAACCAAGCGGGACGTGCCCACCACGCCCGATTTCCCTCTGGTGACGTTGCCGGTCATGGATATCACCGCTGTAACCCAGACAGTCCTAGGCAGGCTACTGCGGGTGGCTCCCAACGTGGCGCTGGGCGACCGCAAGGTGGCCCAGCACCGTAGCCGCTGTCCGTTTATCGAGGGTGGCGCGTTGGCGGTGGCTTGGAACGGCGAGGTCAGCCCTTGCCTTCCGTTGTTGCACGACCACACCAGTTATCTCGAAAACCGTGAGCGACGGTCGCGCAGCTATGCCGTCGGAAACGTCAACGAGACCGAGCTCGATGTCCTGTGGCGTAGACCGGACTACGCTGACTTCCGCGAGCGTGTGCAGGACTTTGACTTCTCGCCTTGCACGCTTTGCGGGGGCTGCGACCTCTCCGCCGACAACGAGACTGACTGCTTCGGCAATCCGTTCCCCACCTGTGGTGGCTGCCTTTGGGCTCAGGGCGTGGTCCAGTGTCCTTAGGCGTTGGCTCGTGACGTTTGCGCGCTGGTTTTCGGTTGGGGTCGCTGGACACTTCGCGGATGGAGATCGCTGCCACACGCCAGGTCTTCGGGTCGGCTTTGGTGCGTAGGCGCGAGGAAGATGGGATTGGTGACGCCGAGTAGGTCGCCATCGCGGCCTCTAAGCTCGGCAAGCACCCAGTCTGCCGCCTTGGGCGTCAGCTGCCAAGTAGCCGAGCCAGCGCCCTCGATCGTCTGAGTAGTCCAGCGACGTCCGTTGGCAATCAGGTAAAGCTGGGCCTTAGCTGGGCAGCCAGCCCACCGCACTCTCAGGCTCAGTGGTTCATCGGCGTCAAGGCGGGGCAGCGTGTCTCCCATCATCCACCGATGGGAGGCGTTTTGTTGAATCTCTGTGAGGAGCCTCGGACCCGCGCTGAGGTAGAGGTGCCCCGCCCGCAGGCCGTCCAGGAGCGCGGGCTCGGTGAGTGCCTCGGCATAGATGACGCTGAAGCCCAGTCCGGCGCTTGCGCGGCGCGCAAAGCCAGCCCCATGGGCATCGGTCCCGGCTGTTGCTACCAGTCGCCATCCCTGGTTTAACCAATCGTACCAAAGCGCTAACGATGCCTCGTTGTTGGAGTCTCCCCACCAGGGTCCATTCCATACCTCGACAAAGCGTGCCTTCCCTGGCATCATCTCGCCAAAGCGCCAGGCGCATCCCGTGCAGGTCGGGTCGCCAACGGATTGCGGATGAGCGATGATAAACACTTGGTCCTGCGCGCGAGCGGAGGCAACGATGCGGGCGATCTCACCGGTGCCGGGGCGCACTCGCCAGTCTACCCAGTTCCGGCCCCCGAGCTGCAGCGCATGCCCCCAGAACGTGGTCAGCTCGATGCCGCCAGCCGCCAGGATGCCCTCGTGGTCATCCTCGAGTTCGTGCAGTCCGGCGATCGTATTGTGGTCGGTGAGGAAAACGAAATCCAGATCGGCGAGCCGCGCAGCGGCGAGTAGGTCAGCGACGGTAAACTCGGCAGCGTCGGAGTGGTGCGAGTGGGCATGGAGATCACCGCAGTACCAAGCTGCTTGTGGTCGTCCGACTGAAGGGATCAGACCTGAGCGTCCGCGATGAGCCGGCTTCCGGGCGCTTGTCATCTCTTCCGGGTGATTACCGTGATCGGTGCTGGAAGCGGTTTCGATCATCAAGTCTAAACTGTACTTCAGCGGCTCACCTGGCATAATCATGTGTGTGTCGATGACCGCAATCCAGGGCCCGGCAGGGAGCGGACCTGGTAGGTAGCCCGGCGTTGCGTTGTCGATCGTGATGCGAACTTGATGCTGCGAACCCCCGCGGTGGCCTGCCCCGCGGAACCCGTCAGGATCAAAGACGGTCAGTGTCAGCATGTTGCTGACGCTGTGTGCGCCGGCTGGTGCAAAGCGGAACTCGATATTCAATACCTCGGCCTGGTCGGGCACGTCGAAGGAGTGCTGGATATGACACTTGGCGTTATGGGCTGTCAGGCTGCCCGCATAGTGTAGGTGCATACTTCTCCCTTGGCTGCGACTTATGGCTACACCCCACGCCTCTTTCCCGGGAGCATAGCTCGATCACTGGGAAGGGCAAGCTGCGGTCTCGGGGGGTGCTACGGGTGGGGCGCGGTCCAACTCGATCACCTGGCTCAGTCCACATAGGTGGTACAACAGCTTGCTGGTGCACACTTTCATGTTACCATGGTCCGACGATCGCGGACCTCGTCTGGTGTGTAGTGACGCGGGCACCGGTGGTCGACGGTACGTCTCCTTATCCCTGGAAGGGGAGGTGGGCAATGCGCGACGGAATGCGGACGAGGCGTTCCTTGGGAGCCTATCTTTTCGTCTTCGGCCTGTTGGTAGGCATGCTTTTCGCTGCCCTGGTAGCCTGGGCCAACATGGAAGCCTCGCTCTTTGACGCATCTTATTTGGTTGCTGATGCGCCGTTCCGAGGACTAAGCTGTCCACCGATGATGACCAGTGATGAGACGGTGACAGTCGCGGCTACCTTTCGGAATCCTAGTGGGACCCGGCGTCTGCGCTCCATTCGCGTCCACATTAGCCACGGCTTTGTCACGCTGATGCGTGAGGAGACCGCCAGCTTCTTCCTCGAACCGGGCGAGTCGCAGCGATTAGCGTGGACGGTGACACCAGAGGACGCGGCCTGGGGGCGCTTGGTATTGGTACGGGTACACGAGCTGCGAAATTTGCCGCTTCCCTCGCGCACGGGATCCTGTGGGATCCTGGTCGTGGGCCTGCCCCAAGCTACTGGAGCCCAGGTGACGGCCGTGATGGTCGGCCTCAGCATCATCCTGATGGTCGTTGGCGCGTTCCTATGGATCAGTGGCCACGGGAAGGCTCACCGCCCGATGGAGTTCGCGCAGTCGGCGATCCTGGTCGCTGGCGGTGTCGTGGTCGCAGCCATGCTGTTCAGTATGATGGGCGTGTGGCTCATCAGCGGCCTGTTGTCATTGCTGGTTCTTCTGTTGCTGTTGACCATCGCTGCCTGGGCGCTCTCAGGGTAGAGCTTGCCGCAGGCGACGGATGCACCGCCTGCGGCAGCTGAAGAGAAGTTCTCACTCTTCTGTTGCTAAGCTAACTGGGCCAAGGTCCAGTCTAGGGCCTCCTGCAGCATCGCCTGCGGCGGTCGAGGGATTAGACCCTCGGCCATCAGTAGGTCGACGGTGGCTCTGGCGGCCTCGATATCGGCTTGCGCATCCGCATAGGCCGCCTCGCGCGTGATGGTAACCCGGGCCAGATCTTCCTCAATGGCCTGGAGCGCAACGTCGGCGGCCTCCTGGGGAAAGACCCCCCGCTCGTCCATCCGGGCGATGATGTTGTCCGGATCTATGCCGCGGGCTTCGGCGAAGGCGGCTAGGGACTCAGCTGCCGCGATGGTCATCCGGTCTGAGATGGCCCTTGCCCGCACCAGCAGTGCGCCCTTCAAAATCGCTGGGAAACCTAGTGAGTTGTTGACTTGGTTCGGGAAGTCGCCTCGACCGGTAGCGACAATGAAGGCCCCGGCCTCTTTTGCAGAGTGAGGATAGATCTCAGGTACAGGATTGGCACAGGCAAAGACAATGGACTTGGGGGCCATCCGGCTGACGGATGCAGGTTTGACGACGTCCGGTCCGGGAGTTGATGCCGCGATGAGCACATCTGCGCCGTTCATTGCCACATCGAAGTCGGAGACCCGCTGGGGATTTGTCTGTTCGCAGAGTTCCCACTTGCGGTAGAAGCGTGGATCGGACCGGATGTCCTCGCGGTCGGTGTGCAGACCGCCACGTGAGTCAAACATGATCATGCGCTCGGGGTTGCCGCCAGCGGCGATGATGATGCGAGCGATGGTGGTGTTGGAGGCTCCGGCGCCCAGGAATACCATCTTGGCCTCGTCCATACGTTTATCGGCCAGCTTAAGGGCGTTGATCAGGCCTGCGAGGGTCACACATGCTGTGCCCTGCGCATCGTCGTGCCAAACCGGGATGTCACACGTCTCGCGAAGCGTATCGAGCACTTTGTAGCAGTTGGGCTGGGAGATGTCCTCCAGGTTCACCGCGCCAAAACTCGGCTGGATCATTCTGACGAAGTCGATGATCCTATCGGCTTCATGCACGCCTTCAGCGTTGCGGCTGTCAATGCAGAGTGCGGTGGCATCCACCCCGCCAAGGTACTTCATCAGGAAGGCCTTGCCTTCCATCACGCCCAGACCTCCCGGCGGCGTGACGTTGCCGTCGCCCAGGACGCGGGTTGAGTCGGTGACGACGGCGACGAGGTTGCCGCGGTTGGAAAGCTCGTAGGCGGCTTCGTTGTTATCGCGAATTGTGGTGGAGATCTCCGAGACGCCGGGTGTATACCAAACGTTGAACCAGTTGAAGCCAAACACGCCGGCCTTCGGCGTCGTCTGCAGCTTGCCGTGGTAAAAGCGGTGGGCAGCCACCGAGAGCCGTTTCAGGAAGAGCGTCTTGGCGCGCGCGAGCTGATCGGGACTCAGGTGCTCAGAGAGAACCTCATCGAGGTTGTCGAGGGTCATATGTAGTTCATCGGTCATCAGTCTCTCCTTAACTCTCGCCAGATGGCGGGATCTGTTACTGCTGTTGTGTCAACGTGTGGATCCTGATGGTAGCATAGAGTGTGTAGGTCACAAGCTTGCGACAATCGACGAAGCTTATAGACTAGGGTCTGAGCTTTCCAAGGAGGTGACTGTGATGACCTGCAAGATCAAGTTTTCGATGGCGGTTCGGCCCGAGGACAATGACGAGGAGCTGCGTTTTGCCCGGCAGCTGGATGTCCCTTGTGTCTACACCTGGGTACGTCCCGAGCAGCGGACCTACGACTTCCTGGCCCGCCTGCGAGAGAGTGTGGAGGCCGCTGGCCTGATGCTATACATGGTCGGCAGCATGGACGTCGGCAAGTCTGACAAGATTCATCTAGGGTTGCCCGGACGCGATGAGAAGATCGATCAGTTTCAGGCGTTTGTGCGCCATCTGGGTCGCGTTGGCATTCCCTACACGACATTCACCTGGGAACCGGATCAGGTCTGGAGCTCCCCGTCAAGCGTGACACGGGGGGATGCCGTGACTCGCCACGTCGATCTCAATGAGATGAAGCGGCGTCCTTTCACTCACGCACGGGCCTACTCTCCGGAGGAGATCTGGGCGAACTTTGAGTATTTCGTGCGACGTATGATGCCGGTCTGCGAGGCGGCGGAAGTGCGCTTGGCACTGCATCCCAACGATCCACCTACCGATGAACTGGGGGGGATTCCCTGCCTGATCCAGAACAGGGAGTCCTACGACCGGGCTTTTGCCATTGCCAACAGCCCTTATCTGGGTATGGAGTTTTGCGTGGGCTGCTGGCTGGAAGGAGGCCAGGCTTTCGGTAACGTTTTGGATGGCATCCGCCACTTCCACGAGATGGGCAAGATCTTCATCGTCCACTTCCGCAACATCACCGCACCGCTGCCGGTCTTCGATGAGACCTTCCTCGACAACGGCTATATGGATATGTACCAGGTGATGAAGACGTTCTGCGAGGTCGGTTACGCCGGAACTATGACGCTCGATCACACGCCGAAATTCGTGGGGGATTTCGCTAAGGGCGGCGGTCCAGCCTATGCCATTGGCTATATGCGGGCGCTGAAGGAGCGGGCGGAAGCTGAGCTAGGGGGGTAGTGGGAGCCCTGATCCGTGGTGAAACAAGAGATGGGAGGTAGGGCAATGACGTCAATGGCAGTGGGTTTTTACCCCTTCTGGTTCTGGAATGATCGCCTCTCGGAGGTGGAGATTCGACGCCAGATCCGGGAGATGGCTGAGCAAGGTGTGCGCGGTTTCTTCATCCATTCGCGGCAGGGCCTGGCGCAACCCTATCTTTCCGAGGCGTTTTTTGAGATGGTCGATGCGGCGGTTGAGGCGGCTCAGGCGGAGGGTCTCTCAGTACATCTCTATGATGAGTACCCCTATCCGAGTGGTGTCGCCGGTGGAGAGGTGATCGCGGGGGCTCCTGAATATCAGGCAACGCAGCTGGTCCAACGTACCTACGATCTGGCACCGGGATCAATGAAACTGACACTGCCCCCGGGTCAGGTCTTAGCTTGTGTGGCCTATCCGATAGCGGACGATCAGGTCGACTGGGACAATGAGCTTGATCTGAGTCAGCATGTGGGATTTGTCCTGGCGCATGAATCCTACAACGAAATGGGGCTGACCCAGTACAATCGTAAGCGCTACTTTGCCAGCGCGCCGACGCCGGTGTTGGAGACGGTGCTGCCGGGTGCGTCGGGCTATCGATTGTGCGTCACGGTCCAGGCGCAGGTGACCCACCACAAATACTGGGGGGGCTATGTTGACGCGCTCAATCCGGAGGCGATCGCACGTTTCATCGAGCTGACGCATGAACGATACTATCGTCGTTACGGCGATGCCTTTGGTGCGACGATTCTATCCATCTTCGCCGATGAGACGGCGCCCGGCTGGTCGTCCGCTTTGCCGGAGGCATTTGACAGAGCTTACGGCTACGATCTCATCGGCAGCTTGCCGGCGCTGCAGTGTCTTGACCATCCTGATCACAAGCGCGTGGCTTACGACCTGGGGAAGCTGCGCTACGATCTGTTCTGTGAGGCCTTTGAGGCTCAGCTGGCAGACTGGTGTCATAATCATAGCATCGCCTATGCCGGAGAGAAGCCCTCGGTGCGGATGGCGCAGCTGCGGTACATGGACATTCCTGGCTGTGAGCCGGGTCATACCAAGGTCGGTGCCCGACCTGACTGGTTACAGGCGCGGCTGCGCAGCAACGCTAAGGCGACCGCAGCGGCGGCCTATTTTTACGGTAAGCTGGGGGCGCTCTGCGAATGCTACCATAGCACCGGTTGGAGCGCTACTCTGCAGGACGCCAAAGCGATCGCCGATGGGCTGCTTTTGGCGGGCATCCAATATCTGGTGCCTCACGGGTTCTTCTACAGCACCCACGCGCTGAAGAAGCACGATGCGCCACCCACCTTCTTCTTCCAGATGCCCTTCTGGCCCTTTTTCGGGCAGCTTTCTGAACACGTGGCGCGAGTCGCGCAAGCTTTTGACGGAACCCATATCGCTGCAGAAATCCTGATGGTGGATCCGGGAAGCGGTGTGCCACTGCACGAAGATCGGGCTGCCTATCCGTATCTGCAGGCCTACGAGGACCTGCTTTGGGCGCTGATGCGCCACCATCTTGACTTTCAGATCGTCGACACCGATATCCTTGAGGCCGGGACCGTCGTTGATGGCAGCGTCACCGTCGCTGACGTGGTCGCGCGCGTGGTCGTGGTGCCGGCGATGCCCGTGGTGGAGCCGCCCCTGCAGGCATGGCTTGAGCGCTTCGCGTCGCTGGGTGGGATCGTCCTCCGTAGCGAGCTCTCCACGGGCCCGGATGCTGTCCTGGAGGCGCTGCGGGCGCATGTAGCCCCGA
The DNA here is from genome assembly GCA_003562365.1 of Anaerolineae bacterium. GTDB lineage: Bacteria > Chloroflexota > Anaerolineae > B4-G1 > SLSP01 > PWVB01. Next base: position 23,931 of record PWVB01000452.1, on the reverse strand, counting down.
GCCTTCGGGCCACAGTGGATGGGAAAGAGGCTGAGGACCTGTTGTTGGTGAAGCGGGAGGGATCAGAGCGGACCCTCTGGTTCGGTCTCAATATCGGTGACAAAACGCTGGAGATGACCTTTGAGAGCGCGGAACGCCTGCGCGAGCGACCCCTGAATCCAGCGTTGCCGGCTCAGCTGCGACAGGCGGACGGCCGTTATCATCGTCGCGTTGCGCCCTTTGAGTCGCTGCTGCTGGAGGCGGTGTCCCGCGAGGCCCCAGCACCGTCCCGACACCGTTTGCCGCGGCTCGACGTCAAGGTAGATGGGCCGGCGCTGCTGCGCCCGCTCAGCGCCAATTTGCTGCGGCTGGACGATTGGCAGATGGCGCTTCGCCAGCCCGATGGTGGATACGGGCCGGCAGCGAGTGTCTCGGGAATGCCGTTGGCCAATCAGCTCTCCGAGTCGGCTTTGCCCTTTGCCCCGGCCTTCCAGCATTATTTCGGTCACGTCCCAGACATGGCGTTGCCTGAAGTGGCGGTGCGTTATCGGGCTAAGCTACATAATACCTATACCGGTCCGGTTGCGTTGTTGATGGAGCCGGGCACGCTCGCAGGTGCTTGGCGGATCTCGATGAACGGATCGGCGTGGTTGAAAGAAGACGATTTCGCACCGACCACGGCGCACGTCCGGGGTAGCCTGAGCGTGGATGTCACTGAACTACTCGAGCCGGGAGACAACACTATCCGCGTCGAGGTGACCACCGACCGCCTGGACGGTGGCTTACGGGCGCCGCTCTATTTGTCCGGGGGGTTTGGCGTTAGCTTAACGCCACTGGGTCTGGTGGCCCCGATAAGGGAGGGACGCTTCGAGGACTATGTGGGCAACCGGCTTCCCTTCTATGCAGGCTGTGTCGAATACACCACCACCTTCCCGCTTACTGCCGTGCCTGAGGCAGCAGAAGTGCTGGTGGCCTTTGACTATGGGCACGCCGGTGGGGCCGGTGCTTTTCACGAAGCCACCGAGGTAGCAATCAACGATGGGGCGTACCAGCCGGTCCTGTGGACCCCCCGCTGCGTGGTCGCTGCTACGGATGGGCTGCGGGTCGGCACCAATCGGCTGCGGACGCGAGTCTACACGACGCTGATCCGCTCCTTCGAGGGCCAATGGTTTGACTATGCCGCACATCGCTACCGAGACGTGACAGCGTAGTAGGGGGTAGCCATCAGGGGCTATTCTGCATTACGGCCGGTAGATAGAACCTGAAGCCGGCACGAGTTAGAAGAAAATCTTGAACCACCGTGGAACCCACGGTGGACAGCGTCACTGCAGCGGCCGTCGGTGCGTAGTCACAGTATGCGCCCGTGGACATATCGGCTGTAAGCGTTGCGGTCAGGACGCTGCTGCCGATGGGCAAGAAGAGTGTGTAGAAGCCATCGTCCACACCCGGGTCTTCTGGCACCCTTTGGGTGAAGGTCTCACCATGCTTCCAGGCGACCCTTGCGCCCACCAGCGGTGCGCCGGTATCGGCCTCGCGGACGTGGCCGATCCCCAGGCCGCCGGTCTGGGCTTCGCAGACAGTGACGGCTACCTCGTCCACGTAGAGCCCGGCGTAGCTTACGGAGCCATCGGTGACGAGGCGCCAGCGAGTCTGCAAGGTGCCGCCGCGGGCCGATGCAACGTTGTACGCCTTGACAGACCAGTCCGCGCTAGAGGTCTCCTGGGCATGCTCCCATAACAGCTGCCAAGCTCCACCGTTTATCCTGACTTCGGCATAGGCTTGATCCCAGCGCGAATGCTCCAGATGGTAGGCCTGCCACCAACGTAGGGTTGGCGGAGCCCGGTGTTCTGGCAGCGTGATCACCGGGGAGGTCAGGTGGGCATCAGCATTATTCGCGTAGTTCCCATTTAGGTTGGTGCCCCAGCACCGGTTGCCCGAAGCACAGCGGTGCGGCCAGACGCTGGGTGAGCCCCACTGCCATTCCCCGCTCGGGAACCCGCCGGCCAGGTAACCGCCATCGTCTGACTCGAAGTCCTCCCAGTATAGGTGGCTGATCGCGTACCCAGGTGCCGTGCACGCCACCAAGTCAGCATGCAGCCCTATATCCTGGACGACATTGTCCTCGAGGGGCGGGACGCTGACCTCCGTGGACTTATAGCCGGGAGCCCATGCCGTTGCACTGAGCGTAATTGTGACGCCTTCGGGTAGCGATAGGCTGTAGCGTCCTCGGGCCGGATCGGTCCAGACCGCAATGTTGAGATCTGGCGCCATCGCCGGCTCGCCGGTCAGTGTCAGTAGCGCATAGAGCGGCCAACCTGCCTCAGCGTCGCGCACGGTGCCGCTGAGGGTATGGTGCGGCGCCAGCGCCATGGTGAAATCCTGCACCGTGAGGGTGTCGGAGATGACCTCGACGCCGTCCTTGGTCTTGGGCAGGTAGCCGAAAGAGGAAGCGGTTACCGTGTAGACACCGGCCGCGGCGGCGGTGATCGTGTAGTAGCCTCGACTGTCGGTCAGGGTAAGGCGCGAGGTCGCCTGAGTTGTGGCCTCGACAGCCACGCCCGAAAGCGGTTCATCCTGCTCGGCGTTAGTGACGCGACCGACCAGGGTACCGGTGGGGCCACAAGCAGTGCGGGCGGCCTCCACGGCTGTCAGGGCATTGATCTGTCCCCAGCCGGTGGCCTGGTTGGGCCTGCCCTCCGGCCCGTCGGATGGGTGCCCGGGATAGCCCGGTGTCGCGGTTGTCGTGGCCGTCAGCTCTATGAGGGTCTCGGTGGCCGCGTAGTCACCCACCAGACAGGCGCCGGCCTGCCACATCAACGCCACCAATCCCGCCACATGGGGGGCTGCCATTGAGGTGCCTTGGAGTGTGAGATAGGTGGTGTCGCTCTGCTGACCCGCCGAGCGGTTTGTACCTGGCGCCGCTACCTGTGGCTTTAGACTTGGATACCCGCGTGGATTCAGGGTGTCTATCTGATCGGTTGGCCCCCAGAGCGAGAAGCTGGCTAGCGTCGCGTCGGCCTGCCCCAGCGCACCGACGGCAGTCACATTGGCGTAGCGCGCGGGGTTGGTGACCTGTCCGAGTCCCTGAGGACAGGTGGTGCGGATGTTGCCGTTGGCGAAGACGGGGTAGATACCCGCAGCGTGCCATGCTGCAACAACGCCCTCGTACCAGTCATCATAGGTGGTGGGATTACCACAGGAGCCCCAAGAGTTGCTCACCACGTGAGGGCGCTTGTTGGGATCTGCGTCGGTGTTGATGACGGTAGTGGGGGCCACGATGAACTGTCCGCAGGCCAGTAGGCCGGCGTCGGTCGCTCTGGGGTTGAAGCCCATACAGGCGATCCATTCTGCACTGGGCGCGACGCCGATCTGATTTGCGGCACCGTCGTCACCAACGATGGTGCCCATCGTGTGAGAACCGTGGTTGTCAGCGTCCCAGGGTGCGGAACTCTGTTCGTAGGGATCGTACCAGTTGTAGTCGTGATCGAAGGTTCCGTCACTCAGGGTGCCGCGATACTGGTTCACCAGGGTCTGGTGAGTGTAACGGACGCCAGAGTCGATATTGGCGATGACGAGGCCCCGGCCCGTATAGCCTAAGGCCCAGGCGTCGGGAACCTGGATATGCGCCAGATTGGGCTCTATGGCAGTAGACGCCGGTAGCGCTTCTGCCACTGCTTCCGGTTCGATCAACATTGGCTCGCGTCGCCCACGAAGCGCGGCGATCTCCGGAAAGGTTGTGGTCAGTGCTTGAAAGGTCGTGATGTCTGAATGGGAAACAACTATGACATTGTCGATCCAGAAGGCCTGGTAGTCGATGCCCCTGCGGTCGAGATAGGTGCGGACCGCGCGCTGCGAGCGAGAGGCTGTCGCCTGCAGGGCTTGCACCACAAACTTGCCTCGAGCTTCCCAATTCAAGGTGTGGGCCGAGGAGAGGTCGGCTCGATCTCGGAAGTAGATCAGGTAGCCGGCGCTGCCATCAGCCTGGAACTGTGCCTCAAGCGCTGGCTCGACCTCGATGCGGTGTGGGGTGGCAGATACGCCGGAGGAGAGCGTGGGTGGCAGCCCCCCTGTCAGGAGCGTCAATGTCAAGAGCAGGTGGCACAATGCCAGGTGACGCCGCATCTGTGTGGCCTCGCACGTTCAGTGGCTTGCTTGCTTCCGAACAGCAGCTACTATCATAGACGTAAGTGCAGAAAATGCAATCTACTAGGTGTGCTAGGCCGCGGCTAACCTTGGTGCTAGAGCAGCTATGTCTGCTCTGGCGACGAGTTCCCCTTGTTCGGTGCTGATGCGGAATCTTAGTCAGCATCGGCGGTAGCGGACTTCTCACCGGTTCGCCCACTCTCGACGCGATGGCCGATAGCGTTGGGCTTCAGGTTACGGGATTGTGATACACTGGTGGGCACGCGCAAACAGCCGCAATCAAGCTGCCGTCTCGGTATGGTGTTATTGGACCTTGTGAGGCTCTTCGACTACGCTGCGGCGCCAATGACCAAGCGGCTGATTAGGACGGGTGCCAGACAGGCGACGCCGCCGGAGGGATTCCGCTTTGGGGGAACTAAGAAATCGTTGAAGGCAGGTGAGCTCGAACAGGCCGCTGCCTGGGCGAAGGACCTCCTGTAAGGCTGCCCTGGGATCCAAGGTGATTCGATTGAGGGTGGCGCCTCGTTCCTTCGGCTGCGTGACCTTGCCCGTGCCTATCCTCGACAGTCTGCCGGGCGTGTGACTGCCGGCACCGTCTCATCCAACAGGGCGACGAGCGCTGCGCTTCCACGATCCGCGGTCAGAAAATACCAGCCCGCGACGATCAGCAGCTCGACGTCACGGCTTTCCCGGCCGACTTCTGTCGCTGTCACGGTGGCCTCGAAGCGCTCTGAGAGCTTCCCAAACGCGTGGCCTGATCGATAACGGAGGAGGACCTCGCCACGGCAGGTCTCAAAAGCGTGGCGCGTGCCCCAGAGATTGGTCGGTCGGAAGCGGTATTGGGTACCGTCGTAGAGGGTCAGTTCCCCATTCGCGAGCGTCCAGGTGGCACGGTAGAGTGCCAGGATGGCTTGGTGCCCCTTGATCTTGATGGTTGCCGTGGGCTTGAGAAAGCCAGTGTGGCTGAAGCGCCAAATCTGGTGCGCAGTCTGGCCGGACGCGAGAGCCGCACCCGGACACTCAAAGCGCAGCGTGGCGAGGGTTGCACTTTCAGCTTCCAGGAGATAGCTGCGCACCCCTGCTAAGGGCTGCGTCCAGCGCAGATCGTCCTCCAGGTAGCCGGCCAACGGTATCATATGTCTTTACGTCTCTCTACCGTAAGTATACGACAGACGGCCCCGACGACAAGTCGATCGGTCGCCGCGCGCGCAGACTATAGCCGTATCTCCGTAGTCCTGATTGCTGCGCAACTTCCGGTGAAAGCCGCCGTTGTCTGCAAGATGCTGCCTGAAGTCCGGGCAGCCTGGCTTCCCAGGCTGAACCGGCGTGTTCCTTGTCCCCTCGGCGGATCTAACAATCGGCTACTAATGTCTCAAAAGTGTGTTGAGCACCGCGTCCAGCTCCGGCGGTGCCTCAGCGTCCTTAAATGGCGCGAGCCGGCGGTAGATCTCTGCCGCGGCGCTGTGGAAGCCTCCGGGGACGCCAGCACTGCGGAAGGTAGCGTCGATTTCCTCCATCTCACCGGCAAAACGCCAGGCCTTGGCGGTGACCTGCTGGACACGCTGTCTGGTCTGCGCGGCAAACTCCGAGCCGGTGCGGGACCATTGGTGTTCCAGGGCCTCGCGCACGCCAGAGGCCTCGGCGGTCGCTAGAATTGCCGCCAGTAGGGCGCTCGTGCCCTTGGTATAGGCCGCGAAGCACATCTTGATGGCTGCGGCTTTGCCGATGTCGCCGCCTAGCAACGCTGTCTCCAGGGGGCCAGCCGCGAAGCAGTCTGCGATCTCCGGCGCTTGAGGACCAGCGAGGTAGAGCCACGTACGTCCCGGCTCCCAGGCTGGCCCACCAATCACGCTTCCGTCGACGAAGCTCGCCCCTGAGTCTTCCATCTGTCTGGCGATACGTTCTGTTCGCTCCACCGAGATGGCATTGGCGTCAAGATAGAGGCCACGGAAGCCGCAGGCCAGCACTTTCCGGGCGACATCCTCGGCGGCGTGGGGTGGGCAGATGCTGACGATGACCGTGCAGGTGTCGCACAACGCCTCCAGCGTCCCCGCATCATGCAGGTTCTGGCTTTCGGCCCGTTGGCGCGTCGCTTCGCTGCGCCCCTCGGAAACCCAGTAGACTGTGTGCCCGGTGTTGCCGACTGTCGCCGCCAATGATATCCCCATCGCGCCTGGATGAAGAAATCCGATCTTCAACTTTGTCATCTCAGCCTCGCTTTCTTGCCAGCCTCGTCTGCCGGCATCAGTCAGTGTCCAAGAGTATAGGCGGGCCTTGGGTCTTCGCCAGCGATACAGCGTCTGGGATAGCGCCGCAATCAGCATAAGCGCGATGGCAGATCTCGTAGACCGATGACGCACTTGCCCTACTGCATGGCATCAGTCAACGCCGCAGATGGGTTGAACGAGTTTCGCCTAAGTTACCGATGGACTTCGTACCCCTACAATTGTTACGGCGTAGTTGACGCGCACAATATGCGCGGGTTTCGAGATGCATCAGAATTGCCGTGCTATCCGTGTCTGGGCGCGGGAAGGCATCAGGGAGGCTCGGTGGCTGCGGCTCTGTCTGTGACGGCGTATGACCTTGCGCCAGCTCCGAGCGAGCGCTTCAGACACGCTTGAGACGGATGATGAAGCACTGGCTGGGCCTGGGCTGCAAGGCCTGTAATGCCTATGGCTTCGACCTGCTGGGCCGTCTGAGGGTTGACACGCCGGTCCCTCGTGATAATATATGAGCGTGCGCTCATATATTTAAGGGGGATAAGATGCTGGATAGAGAGGTGGACAGCCGTGAGGTAGAGGTGGAGCCCGGTTGCCATCGAGCGGTGGTGGAGGTGTTGGAGGAGCGGCTTGCGGAACGGCTGGCAGAAACCTTTAAAGTGCTAAGCGATCCTACCCGCATCCGCATAATCTCCGCTCTGGCAACGAACACCTATTGCGTCCACGATTTAGCCCAGGCCTTGGACCTGACCCATTCAGCGATATCGCATCAGCTGGCGCTGCTGCGCGAGATGGATCTGGTCAGCTACACAAAGGACGGGCGCCATGTCTACTACGCCCTGGACGATGATCATATCCGCGACCTCTTCCAGCAAGGTCTAGCGCATATCCGCCACCACGCTCGCAGCGATGATGCCGCGCCCGTGGGGGCAAGTGCGTGATGAACACAGGCAGGACAGTGGGAGCCGGTGTCGCCCGCGCCACGGAGGTTGGCTCTCGGAAAGTGAGGACCTATCGCGTCGAAGGGTTGACGTGTATGGACTGCGCCGGGCGTATCGAGGCGGCGGTGGGTCGTCTGGCAGGCATCCACAGTTGCGAGGTGAATCACAGCAACGGGATGCTGACTCTGGAGGCATATAGCGCCGACCTCGACATCGCACCGGTTGCTCAGATCGTTGCTGAGACTGGGCATCGCCTTGTTGTACCGACGGCGGCTCGGTCTGGCGACAGCGGGATAGTTGGATTCCTGAGTTTTCTTCTGGACTCAACAGACACGATGTTGGCGTTGATAGCCGGCGTGCTGACCGCAGTTGGTCTGATGCTGGGCTGGGGCGGCGCCCCACCGGTGATCAGGCTCGCTGCCTACGCTGCTGCCATTGTCATTGGTGGCATTCCGGTGGCTCGTCATGCAGTCCAGGAGGTCTGGGTCGCCCACAGCCTCGGGATCAACACCCTTATGGTGATCGCTGTTGCCGGCGCGGCGTTGATCGGTGAGTGGGCTGAGGCTGCCGTCGTGGTGGTGCTCTTCGCACTGGGAGAGGGCCTAGAGGGCTATGCAGCCGATAAAGCCCGAGGTGCCCTCGAGGGACTGCTGCGTTTGGTTCCTCCAACGGCGTGGCGCATCGAATTGACTGGCGCTCTGACCCAGGTGCCTGTTGAGGCGTTGGAGATCGGCGATCGGATCCTGATCCGCCCAGGCGATCGAGTTAGCGTCGATGGGACGGTGGTCTCCGGACGCAGCGCCGTCGACCAGGCTGCAATCACCGGGGAGAGCATCCCTGCCGACAAGGGCCCGGGCGATGAGGTCTTTGCCGGGACGATCAACACCTTCGGCGCACTGGAGGTTGAGATCCGGCGACGGGCAGAGGATAACACGCTCAACCGGATGGTAGCTTTGGTTCGCGAAGCCCAAGCACGGCAGGCTCCTATCCAGCGGTTTGTTGACCGCTTCGCTCGCATCTACACGCCAGTAGTCACCCTCGTCGCGGTGTTGGTGGCGGGGGGGCCGCCGCTGCTCTTCGGCAATCCTTTCTGGGGGCCGGCGGGGTGGCTGATGCGGGCACTGCAGTTGCTGGTTATCGCCTGCCCATGCGCTTTGGTCATCAGTACGCCAGTTAGTGTTGTGAGCGCGCTTGCTCAGGCTGCGGCGCGCGGCGTCCTGGTCAAAGGTGGACACACCCTAGAGACCCTGGGCGATATCGAGGTCTTCGCTTTTGACAAGACGGGCACCTTGACTGAGGGCCGACCGGTGGTGACGGATGTGCTGGAGGTCTGTGACGACGGCTCGCACATCCATCAAGGTCTTGACTACGCCGCCGCCGTCGAGGCGCGCTCCTCGCATCCTTTAGCCCGTGCGTTGGTCGCTGAGGCCGCTGCACGACAGGCCGCCGTCTATCCAGCTGAGGACGTAGTCGTCCTCAGCGGGCACGGAGTCATTGGGCGGGTTGACGGTCAGCAGGTGACTGTGGCCAGCCATCCCTTCTTCGATGCCCAGGTGGCCCATTCGGAGCGGGTTTGCATAGAGGCCCAGCAACTGGCGGCCGACGGCAAGACCGTTATGCTGGTGTGTCACGATGAGCACGTTTGCTCGATCCTGGCGGTAGCGGACACGCCGCGGGCTGAGGCCGGCGCTGCGCTCCGCGGACTCCGGGCCCTCGGTGGCATCCGCACGGTGATGCTGACGGGCGATGGTGCTGTCGTGGCGCGCGCCATCGGTGATGCAGTTGACGTAGACGAGGTGCGGGCCGAGTTACTGCCCGAGGACAAAGTGGCCACGGTGCGCCAGCTCTCTGAGACCGGCCACGCTGTGGCGATGGTCGGCGATGGCATCAATGACGCCCCGGCACTGGCACAGGCCGCCGTCGGCATTGCGATGGGTGGGGCAGGCGCCGATCAAGCGTTGGAGACCGCCGATATCGTGTTGATGGGCGACGATCTGATGCAGCTGCCCTGGTTGGTGCGGCTGAGTCGTCGGACCCGGAGGGTGATTGGCGTCAATATCGCTTTTGCCCTGGCAGTCAAGGCGTTGGTCTTCGGACTGGCGCTGCTGGGTGTAGCCACGCTGTGGATGGCGATTGCTGCGGATGTCGGTGCCTCGTTGTTAGTGATCTTGAACGGGATGCGCCTACGGCGATGATGGCGAGCGCCGACTTGCGAGACGACCGCTTGGCTTATCGATGTGTCGGAGGGTCAGCTAAGCCAAGGCTTCCGGCTCTGGCAGGTGATCAGGCGGCTCGGTCTCCTGCCCAAGATTCACCATAGCCACCAGCATCCAGTAGGCCGCGACCAAGAAGAGGTAGAAGACGGCCGAGAAGACGAAGGTCTGCAGATGGTCCATCGGATGGCGCAGCCGCTCTAGAACGTCGGCGAGGATCAGCGAGGGATTCGTGAAGATGTCCCAGCTGTTCCAGCGGAGGAACCTGCCCAGATAGATGCCGAAGCTGCCAGCAGCCAGAGTGCCCAACGCGAAGATCCAGCTGGCGAGAGGGCCGATCATCCGGTTGACGACCGACTGCATCAGATAGAGGGAGACCAGGCCTAAGAAGGTGCCGGTCCAGGCAAAGGCGACCAGCAGGATCAGGTCATACCAGATGGGCGCATTGGACCGGTGCAGGTGTATGATGTCGGTGACGAGGTAGGGTGCATTGGGGAAGAAGAGCAGCCAGATGAAAGCGGAAACCAGCACGAGAAATGTGCTGAGGCGCAGTCGACCACGATAGAGGTTGTACCCGGCGAAGGAGCTCAGCACCGGCAGCCACGCCAGGAAGAGGTTCCAGGCCAGGCCGATGTACATGTAGCCGCGAGTGTAAGCCATCCGCATAGCGAGCAAGCCGGTGCAGAACGCGGTGGCGAAGATGAGCGAAGCCAGGACGGATAGCTGACGGTGGTAGCGCTGTTCTGTGTTGGCAAGCCCAAACATAGACCCTTACTGTACCTCCTCTTCGCAGGCGATACGTAAGGATACCACAATATCCAGTAAAGGCTGCTGTGGCTTGGTTACTTGAGGTGGTTCAAAGATCCCGACCGCCCTCGGCCTGCCGAGAACGATCGGGATAGCCAGTCTGTTCAGCAGCTAAACTGCGCCTTACTTGTCCGCTTTTGGCAGGAAGCGTGTCACCTTGGTGCCGCAATTGGGGCAGGTGCCCTGCGCCATCCGGCGGCCGTTGGCGGTTTCTTTGACTTCACCCTCGGTGATCTCTCGCTTTTCACGGCACTTCACACAGTATCCTTCGAACTCCATTGTTCAACCTCCGTTGTGGTTAATCCTCTGAACTGCGGTGGGGTTGGGATTTGTTCACTGGCCCGCTATTTCGTCTGCTCTGTGAGTCCAGCCTGTTGCGTTTCCCAGTCCCAGCGTGGCCCCATCATACACCAAAACCCAGATTTTGCACCTCGGGGCGCAGAGAAGGCTACTCAAAGCCCAGCTCGCTCTAGGATGTAGAGCAGTAGCAGGATCAAAGTGGAGAGAGGGATAAGCACCGCCCAAGGGCTGACCTTCAGAAGCTGCGCCAGCGTCTGTGGGCCGAAGTTGCCCTGTAGGAAGATCCCGCGTTTCAGACCCGGATAATAGGCGGCTAGCAGCGCGGCGCCGATGAGAATGCCTACCAGGCCGCCAATGGCGGCATCCAAGTAGCCGTTGCCGATGGCGCCAGCAATGGTGCCGGGACAGTAGCCAAGCAATCCAAACCCCACACCAAAGATAAGCCCGCCGACGGCGTTTCGACCCCAGGAGCCGGGCTTAGGGTTGAGCGTGATCCAGCCCAGGGCTTGGAAGACGTGCAGCCCTAAGCCGCCAACCACCACCGCGGTCAGCATGATTTTGAGGACGGTGAAGTCTTCCAGTAGTAGCTGGGCGATGATCACATTGTAGTTGGTCACGCCGCCCTTCTGGAGCAGGAATCCGAAAAGGATGCCGAAACCGAGGCCCTGGAGCAACTGTGTGGTCCGATTGCGCATCTTGTCAGCCCCCTAATGCCAGCAGCCCGTATAGCAGGTGAGCTGCAACGATGCCGCCGATGAAGAAGCAGATGGCGGAGATCCAACTCGAGACCGCGAGCTGCATCGTCCCGCTGATACCGTGACCGCTGGTGCAGCCGCCAGCCCAACGGGCGCCGAAGCCCAGGAGCACGCCGCCGATCAGGGCGACGATGAGCCGCACCCCAACGGCACTGCCAAAGGCCGTCGCCCATCGCGAGGGAACCCACACCAGTTCGAAGTCACCTGAGAGCAAGGCGGCGAAAAAGGCGCCGATGATCATCCCTAAGACCAGCATCCACTGCCAGTCCACCTTAGGCTGCACCTCCTGATAGTAGAGCCTCTGTGCAGCAGATTGGCCCCGCAGGGCTTTCTCGATCATCCCGGCGGTTCGCGCGAAAGAGGTAGAGCAGCCGAGGGGCTTGCTGGAGATCAACCAGGTGAACCAGCTCAGGATGCCAATGCCGATGCCCACAGCATAGGGCGACCAGCGCGTCGCTGTTAGCCAAGCCATGATCTTATTGTCCTCCCGTCAACCTAGGAAACAGTGAGATAGTTTGAGAAGTAGCGCGAGCCATGGGGATTCTCACAAACAGCACACCGTTTTGCGTATCCGGCGGCGCTGTAGCCAGTCATGCCTCCGGCGACACTGTGTACCTCGGCGAATCCGCGTTGCTTAAGGATGCTTGCCGCCAAGCTCGAGCGGTTCCCCGAACTGCAGATCAGGTAGGTCGCTTTCTCAGGGTGCAATTCCTTGAAACGTGTGCGCAGCTCAGGCGCCGGAATATTTAGCGCGCCCTCGATATGGCTGTCCTCGAACTCTCCGGGGGCGCGGACGTCCACCAGGACAAAGTTGTCGGTCCCGGTTACCTTGTCGTGCAGGTTCTCAGTGGAAACAAGGTGAATGTCGCCAATCTCCTGCCCGGTGGCTGCCCAGGTGGTCATGCCACCGTTTAGATAACCCACAACCCGGTCCAGACCCACACGGCGCGCCCAGAGGTTGGCGTCCACAGCGTCGCGATAGTCCCTGGCGACGACCAGGATGTCCTTGTCGGTGGGCAATACCCAACCGGCAAAGGTGGGGAAGTTGCCCGCCAGGTCGATGTGCCAGGCACCCGGGATGTGCAGCCCAGCGAAAGCGGCATAGCCACGGATGTCGAGGGCGATGACCTCCGGATCATCTAGTCGTTCTGCAAACTGCGGCACGCGTAGCTCCTCCAGGATTGGCAGGTCGGCGATCAGGGCAGGACCCCGGCGGTTGATGTCGCTGCAGCGGCTGAAGTGATCGGGGGCCGGCGGCATATGGGAGGTAAGGGAGCGGATGAAGTCGGGCTTATCGTGGATCTGGAGCGCCGGATTGTAACGTCGTTCGTAGCCGATGGTCGTCTGGTACTTGGCTGCCATCGCGCGCCCGCAGAGCGAGCCGGCGCCGTGGGCCGGATAGACCTCACAGTGGTCCGGCAGTTGGAGGACCTTGTCGTGCAAGCTATGATAGAGTCTGTCGGCAAGCTCCTCGGCCCGGTTGGGGAAGAGGTCGGGCCGACCGACGTCGCCTACGAAGAGCACGTCGCCCACGAAGACGCCGATCGGTGTCTCACCACGAGCTAGATCGATGGTGACGTAACAGAGGTGCTCAGGCGTATGCCCAGGCGTCTCCAGGACCTGCAGGCGCATGTCCTCGATCTCAACGGTGTCCCCCTCGACCAGGGCAACGTGGTCAAAGACACAGTCGGCCGATTTGGGTGCATAGATCTCAGCACCGGTCTTCTGCGCCAGATCCAGGTGTCCTGAGATGAAGTCAGCATGGAGATGGGTCTCCAGGATATGGGTGATCTCCACCCCCATATCGCGTGCGGCCTGGATATAGCAGTCGACATCGCGCTGGGGATCGATCACCGCACAGGTCTCCTTACCCGCCAGAATATAGGAGCTATGGGCGATCTTCTCTACGAAGAAGTGTTTTAGTAACATCGTACTGTCCTTTCACACGGAGTTATGCACAGAATACCCGAATCTTCAGAGATAGAAAGCGTAGAACACTGTGACGACGAGTGCTACAAACAGCAGGGTCATACCTCCGCCGGATTTGAGATAATCGACGGTCCGGTAACCGCCCGGCGTCCTAAGCAGCGCGTTTACTTGATGAGTAGGTAGGATAAAAGAGTTGGCGGCGCAGACGGCCACTAGCAGTGCCAGGGGCCGAGGGTTGAGCCCGCCGATTTGAGCCATACTCATTACGAGCGGAGCCAGGATGACGGTGGCGGCGACATTGGACATCAAGAGTGAGAAGCTTGTGGAGAGCGCTGCCACCGCCAGCAGCAGGAACAGCGGATGATGTCCGGCGACCACATGCATCACGCCCTCGGCCAGCATCGCTGCGGTCCCAGTCTGCTGCATCGCCAGCCCCAGGGGAATAAGCCCGGCTAAGAAGAAGACCACCTTCCAGTCGATGGCCTCGTAGGCTTCCTCAATGGACAATCCGCCGACCAGCACCATTGCGACGGCACCGGATAAGAAGGCGGTCGAGATCTGAAAGCCTGCCAGCGCCAGGCCGATGGCCAGGCCGAAACAGAGGGCTGCTGGCCCGGCCCTGGAACGATCCTGCCGCTCCACGTGAATGTCGGTCAAAAGCACGAAGTCCTCGCTGGCCTTAAGATCGTGGATGTTGTCCCAAACGCCGTAGACGATGAAGATATCGCCAGCGGCGATGGGGAGGTCAGAGAAGTCACGGTCTACTCGCTCGCCCTTATGGTAGAGTATCACGGGCTCGACGGCGTAACGGCGGCGCAGCGCGAACTGGCGTAGGGTCTGTCCCACCATGCTCGACCGCGGAGGGATCACGACCTCAGCAAAGCCTGCGCTGCTGGGGTCGTCCAGCGCCGCGAAGCTACCGGGCTCCGCCACGGGGCGTAATTCGTACTGGGCGGCAAAAGCCTGGACGTCCTCCTCCTCACCCAAGATGGCCAGATCCTGCTCAGCCCCAAATCGCGTCTTTCGCCAAGGGGCGTATTCCATCGCCCCGTCGTGGGTCATCCCCACAATATTGAGGGTGCAGGCATCCCAAATTCCCGTCTCCTCCGGTGTCTTGCCGACCAGGGAGCTGTCGCGAGGAATCCTGTAGTGCCAGATGGAAAAGGGCAGCTGCCAGGTCTCGATCACCGCCTCCTGGGGCGACCTGCAGTTCGTTTCAGGCGCCGGGTGGGGCAGCAGGTGGCGGCCGAGCAGCGCGAAGAACCCAATACCGGCAGCAAGCAGGAGCAGACCTACCGGCGTGACGGCGAAGAGCCCATATGGTGCTAATCCGGCGTTGGCCAGCAAGTCGTTGGTCAAGATCAGTGGGCCTGATCCGACCATTGTTAACGTGCCGCCAAGGATTGCGGCGAAACCGATCGGCATAATGAGCTGGGCGGCGGGCAACTGCCGGCGCCGTGCGATGGTCAGCATAGCAGGCAGAAAAAGCGCCGCGGCACCAACGTTCTGGATGATGCCTGACATCAGTCCTACCGCTATCGAAATGAGAGCGATGAGGCGCGGTTGGCGATCACCGGCAATGCGCAATACCAGCTGGGCAAAGCGATCCATTATACCTGCTTTGGCAATTCCACGTCCCAACACCATCACGGCCAGCATCGCGATCACGGCGTTACTGGAGAAGCCCGACAGCGCGGCTTGTGGAGACAGAACGCCCGTCCAGGCAAGTGCCAGCATGCAGAGCATAGCCACAATATCCATACGGAATAGGTCAAGGGCCAGTAGGGCCGCGGTGGCGAGGAAGACGGTTAGGACGACGAAGGTCTCGGTAGTCATAGACTAACGCAGGGAGCGGGTGTTGGCCTCAGCGCTGCGCCGAAGGGTTTTGAGCAGGTCGATGGACGAACGGGTGATCTGCAGCTCCATCCAGGCCTTTACGAATGAGATCAGGAAGGCGACGATCATCGCTCCCAGAAAGAAGAGGCCCAGACTCGCCGGCGTCCGGGCATGGAGGGCCCCGAAGACGATGACCGTGACTACGGCTAAGACCAAGAGCGTCCCGGCGATGATCGTGTCACGTTTGGCGCCCCTGCTCCGAGTGGCTAACACGTCGAGGTAGGCTTCTACTTGGTCAGAGGTCATAGTTATCCTTTCTTAAGTGTGATTAGCTATGGCGTATGGCAGCCCCTCCAGCCGCAATCGAGCAGGCCGGATCGCGGTGGTGCACGCCCGGTGACAGAGCCCTTGCCGGGTCGTCAATCCGTGATGCGGCGCCACATCTGTCCAGCACAGTGCAATTCTAGCATAGGCCGACAGACTTGCGACTGGTCGCAGATGCATGGTAGAATGGCGCCACGATCGAGGCCCGCAAAGCTGGGATGTCCCCGGTTCCTCGTCTCTATAGCGCTTAAGGAGACCAGAATGCCCTTTGCCAAGAAGTGGTCCGCTATGATGGAATTTCCGGTTGCAGGCGAGACGCTCGGCGATTTCACCATTGAGTGCTTTGAGGCGCGTGACGTGGCTGGCGGCTTTGGTCAACACGGCTACGTACTGGACCTGGTGCTGCAGGGCTTCGGAGGCCAAAAGGGGGTGCGTAAGGCACTGAGAGGCCTGGTTAACGCTCGCCCAACCACCTTCTCGGCCTATGGCACTCCCTACCAACTCTGGTGTGGCAGGCCGGAAATTGAGAGCCTAGGTGATCGCCGCTACGCCGTCACCGTACGCGGCGCCGGCGTCCCCATTGCCCTGGAGGAGACCCTGTGCCGCTTTCTGGATCACCTCGCCGAGACGGGCGAGCTTTCCGGCGATGCCGATAAGGGGGATCGTGCAGCTCTCGTGGACGCCTATCTGAGATGCTACCGTGTCGACATCGAGCGTCATGTCGCCCGCTATCGGAGGCGATTGCAGCGATCCGGGGTCTGAGTGTTCGAGCGGCGCGGCTGATCACGAGTAGGCGAGCGTCAATGGACCAGGTCGGCAGTGCCACCACGGGCGGTGCGGAGGCCGCTCCATATGAGATAGAGCGCCACCACCATCGAGCCAATGACATCGACGTAGCGGGTGCTGGGATGAGTTGGGGCGATGGCCACCGCAGCCAGCGCCACAATGACGCAAAGGTCCACGTAGGTCTTGGTGCGGTAGAGCTGCAGCTGCGCTGCGATGATTGGGTTGTAGCGCTCGCGGGTCAGCCTGGCGTAGCGCAACCAGAACCAGGTGTGTACGACAAACGCCAGCCCAGCGATGGTCAGCCCGGGATAGACGTTACCGCCTGGACTGTAGGTCCGCCAGCGCGTGAGGGCGATGACCAGCATCACCATTCCGGAGCAAGCCAGGGCCGCAGCCACACTCACGTTGGCGATGTGCTCTAACCGGGTCCGCTGGACGCCTGCTGGCTCCCTGCGTTGCTCCAGATAGCGGAAGACACCCCAGGAGACCGCCAAGGCGAGCATTTCCACGGTCCTGCGGATGAAATCCGCTAGTTGTGTGGTTGAGCGGCTGAGTAGAACGGCAATGCCCGTGGTCAAGGGCGCCCACAGGCTGAGAAGAAGGGCTGCGCGGAGTGTCTTCTCCCGGCTTGCAACCTGCTTCTGGGTCAGTGGTGTCACGTTACCATCCAAAAGTTGAGAAGAGCAGCATCAGCGGCAGAATCGCCAGGGCCGTTGAGAGCGGCACGGTGAGGGTGTCGGTGCCCCGCAGGGAGAAGAGCTCCACCGCAGCACAGACTGGGGCGACGATGACGGCGGCCAGGATACTCACGTACCAAGGCTGGCGCGCGTAGAACAGGAGCGTCAAGAAAAGGGCGAGGGCCGAGGCAACCATCATCGCCACGGAACCCTCGTAGGTTTTGGCGTCAGGGAGGAGCCGCGGGAGGACCAAGCGGCGCCCGAAGGCTTTGCCGACCAGCGCGGCGGCGGCGTCGCCAAAGCCCCACGCGGTCACAGAGACGGCGACGATGTAGTGCCAGCGGATGCCTAATAGGCCCCAGAAGAGCGCGATCAACAGTGCAAAGGAGAGCTGGACGTAGAGAAGCTGCCTGCGCAGCTCTCCGCTGTGTCCTTCGCGCGCCACGAAGGTCCTCTGGTACCAGGGAAACCTCTCGGCGATCCAGAGGCCAGGATAACCGATCAATACCAGCAGGAAGGCTGCTGCAATGGCCACGTACCAATCGCTGAACGACGTCAGCAGTATATAGATGGACAGGCTGTAGGTGATGTGCTGGATCTTCCGCACCACCTCGCGGGGTGTGCGTGTCCAAAGCTTGAGTAGGGTGGGCAGCAGGGCGACCACCACCAGGTAATAGGCCAGCAGTGTGGCAGCCCCTAAAACGTCACTGGGGTTCATTGTTCCCTCCCATCGGTCAGCCCAATCAGGAACAGACGGATAGCTTGATCAGCAGCCTGGTGATCGATGTCATCACCTGGATCTAGGGCGCTCTGGAGCACCAGCCCGACCCCCAATGAGACCAGTACGTGCGCGGCCAGGTCCGGATCGACCGGGCGCACGCTTCCCTCGGCGATGCCCTCGCGCACCATTCCGGCAAAGGTGGCGCGAAACCGTCTGTAAGGCTCGATCAGAGTCTGCCACACTTCGGGGTCCTTGGTGGCCCGGTGCCAGAACTCCAGGAAGAGCGGGATCTGCCCCTCCGTCGCCTGGAGAACCTGCTGTGCCACGCCCGCCATTGCCTCAAGCCTCTGAGGCACCGTCTCACCGGGGATTCGCGTTGCGTCGATGGCGTGCTGCAGGCCGTCGATCCACCGGTCGAAAAGCGCGAGGAAGACGGCTTGTTTGCTGGGGAAGTGGTGGTAGAATGCTCCCTTGCTCACCCCGGCCCCATCGCAGATCGCGGCCACGCCACTGCTGTCATAGCCTGCGCGGGTGAAGCACAGTGCCGCTGCTTCCAGAATGCGGGCGCGGGTCTCGGCCCCGCGTTGACTTTGAGCCATAGAGATCTCCTTTCGGTCGCTTAAAAACCGACCGGTCGGTATGTAGTGTAGCAGGCTCTTAGGCTAAGTCAACGGTGCACTTGGAGCAGGATGGGCGATGCTTCAGGTGCGGTGGAGCTCGCGGATCCATTTCAAGACCCGCCCCACCATCGCATCACGGTTGCGGCGCTCGACTTCCCAGACGGTAACCTGCGCGAGCATCTTAAAGATAGCAGCGCCGGGGTGGGGCTTCAACATCACCGTGCCGACGACGTGGTGGGGGCCTATAATGGCCCGCATCAATGTCTCTTGGAAGGTCTGCGAGTAGAGCTCCATCTTGCCTATCTCGTCGACGATGATGATGCGGTCCTGATCCATAGCGGCGTGCAGAGCTGCGACACCGACGCGCTCCAGGGCCTCAACATCGACGCCGTAGCGACCGACTGTGGGGTATCGGGGGCTGCGCAGGTCCTTGTGGGCCAGTACCGTCTCTTTGCCGTCCAGTGTGAGGAGCCGAAAGCCCTTGCGCCCACCGGGGCCACTGATCTCGCGTGTGTAGAAGCCACCGGCCTGGTTTCCCAGGATGTGGATGACGTGCTCGATGATGGTGGTCTTGCCGATACCGGGATGGCCGGTGAGCAACAGCGATCTGGCCATAGGTGATCCTTTTTCTCACGGTCTGTGCCGTGACGTGCTTAGGTATGGGAGTAGAGTATAATCGGCTCACCTTAGATAGCAAGGAGGTTGAGATGCGCATTCTTATTACCGGTGGCGCTGGTTTCATCGGTTCCCATCTTTGTGATCGTTATCTGGCAGAGGGTCATGAAGTTATTGCGATGGATAACCTCAAGACCGGATCAACAGATAACATCGCCCATCTTGCAGGACATCCGCGATTCAGCTTCATCCATCACGACGTCACCAATTATATCTACGTTGCCGGCGTCTTGGACAGGGTGCTGCACCTGGCGTCGCTACCCAGTCCCGTGGATTATCTGAACCTTCCGATCCAGACATTGAAGGTCGGAGCGTTGGGGACCCACAACACGCTGGGCCTGGCGCTCGCCAAGGGGGCGCGCTATCTGTTGGCCTCCACCTCGGAGGTCTACGGCGACCCGTTGGTCCACCCTCAGGACGAGAGCTACTGGGGTAATGTCAACCCGGTCGGCCCGCGGGGCGTCTACGATGAGAGCAAGCGGTTTGCCGAGGCGCTGACGATGGCGTACGATCGCTACCACGATGTGGATACGCGCATCGTGCGCATCTTTAACACCTATGGCCCGCGGATGCGGCTTGAGGATGGGCGCGTTGTACCGAATTTCATCAGCCAGGCGCTGCGGGGCGTGCCCCTCACGGTGTATGATAAGGGCCAGCGTACGCGCTCATTCTGCTACGTGAGCGATCTGGTTGAGGGCATTGTCCGGCTGTTAGAGGCGGACGTCGAAGGGCCGGTAAATCTTGGCAATCCTAGCGAGATCACGATCGTGGACTTCGCCAAACTTGTGATCGACGTAGCGGAGAGTGGAGCAGAGCTGACCTTCGTGGTGCCCAAGGACGAACGAACACGGGATGACCCCAAACAGCGCTGCCCTGATATCAGCCTAGCCCGGGAAGCCCTGGGCTGGGAACCGCAGGTGGCGCTGCGGGATGGACTGCGGAAGACGATCGTCTACTTCCGCACGCGCCTGGGCTTGGACTAATGGGACGTATCCCGACGGTCTTGGTCTATGCGTTACGCGAGACACAGGTTCTGCTGATGCGTCGCAATAAGGAACCAAACCTGGGCCTCTGGGTCGCACCGGGCGGCAAGATCGAGCTGGACGAGTCGCCCCACGACGCGGCGCGCCGTGAGATGGTGGAGGAGACCGGGCTAACGCCGGAGGTGCTGGAATGGCGCGGGCTCTGCACCGAGGTATCGCCGCTTCCAGCGTGGCAGTGGATGCTGTTCATCTATGTGACGCGGCGCTTTGCCGGGGTGCTGAAGGCAGACCGCCGGGAGGGTGATCTGGCTTGGGTCGATCTGGAGACCTATTTCACGAGCTTTGATATCCCCCAGGCCGACGCGATCTTCGCCCCGCGCATTCTGCGCGCCGGCTCAGGGATGTTTGAGGCTAAGTTTGTCTACGACTCAGCGTTGCAGCTGGTGGACTGGATTGCCTACTGACCTCGGCGCTGGCGGGATCACGATGATGTGTGGAGGGCCGTGATGGTGAGGTTGGACTGGGCGCGAAGCTTGGCTCCCCGCGCGTGGATGTTGGGCCTGGCCCTTGTTGGGCTGTTGATGGGGTTGCTGGTAGCCAGATTGCCGCTGGCGACGCTGGCGTTGGCCGTCGTCAGCGTTGGGTTGGTGGTGGGTGCGGCGATGGAGCCGTTGGTGGGTATCGGTGGGGCACTGGTCCTGGGGCCGCTGCGAGCCTGGTTGGAGATCAGAGCCCCGGGCGTGATGCCCTATGTGGGACAGGTGGTCCTCGTGCTGGCGTTGACCGCCTGGCTCGTGCGCCGGATGTTGGCACGGGACGTTCAACTGAGGCTGCCACTCCTGCTGGGGCCGCTGCTGGCCTTTCTGGGGGTGGCACTGCTTTCGCTTTGGCGCCCCGTTGACATCTGGCATGGCTTTCTGGAGCTTGCCAAGTGGGTTCAGGTGGCCCTGGTGATGCTGGTGGTGGCGGATCGCCTAGAGGGTGGGTGGAGCGACCAGCGAGTCTGCCTGGTCGTCGGTGCGCTGGGTGCCGCTGGGCTCCTTCAAGCGCTCATCGGTCTGTGGCAGTTTGGACTGCGGGGTGAGGGCGTGGCGCAGTTCGTGATCCGCGGGCGCTTCTACCGGGCCTATGGGACCTTCCAGCAGCCCAATCCATTTGCCGGACTGTTAGGCATGATGGGAGCCGTGTTTGTGGGGCTTGCCGCCGGCATCATCGTGGAACAGTGGCGGACCGGTGGGTCGCTGTTGTCTGCGGCGCAAGCGGCCCTGCCGGTTGCCATTCCGGCAAGCCTGCTCCTTGCCGGGCTAGGGGCATCCTGGTCACGGGGTGGGTGGATGGGATTGGGTGTGGCGCTGCTGGTGATGGTGGTGCTGCTGCCCCGCCGTCCCCTGTGGGGCGTAGCGCTGGTGGGTGCGCTGCTCGTGGGCGGTGTCGTTCTCTACACCTTGGGACGGCTGCCTGCGGCAGTCGTTGAGCGGCTGGTGGGCTTCTTCGCCTACGCACGCTTTGAGGACGTGCGGGGTGTGGGGATCACCGACGCCAATTTCGCCGTCATCGAACGTATGGCGCACTGGCAGGCGGCTCTCTATATGTGGCGCGATCGCTTCTGGCTGGGTTTGGGAATTGGCGGCTATGAGGCTGCGTATCCGGCCTATCGACTGATCAACTGGCCGCTGGCATTGGGACACGCCCACAACTTCTACCTGAATCTGCTGGCCGAGGTTGGCGTCCTGGGATTGGGCGCGTATCTCGTGTGGATTGGGCTGATCTTCGTCCGATTGCTGCAGGCCCTACCGCTTTGTGCGGGATGGCGCCGCGGCTTGGCGATCGGCCTGGTTGGGGCTTGGACCCATCTGGCGGTCCACAGCATGGTTGACCATCTGTTGGTGAACAACGTGCACCTGCATGTCGGGGTAATGGCGGCGCTCAGCGCGTGGGTGATATCCTGTGCTGCTGGATGCTGCCCTGATGGGAACGGAAAAGGTCTGGTGAAGGGCTAGATTTTCTGGGGAGGTTGTCTTGCGTCGTCCGGTGATTGTCGTTCATGGCGGGGCCTGGCATATCGCCAAGGCCGAGTTAGAGGCAAACATTGCTGGCTGCCGCGCAGCGGCGCTCACCGGCTGGGAGCGCTTGCTCAGTGGTGCAGGGGCATTAGACGCTGTTGAGGCGGCGGTCAGGGTGCTGGAAGATGACCCATCCTACGATGCGGGGCGAGGCAGCTATCTGAATCGGCTGGGTCAGGTGCAGTTGGACGCTATCGTTATGGACGGGCAGACGCTCGATTTCGGCGCTGTGGCAGCGGTGGAACGGGTGCGCCATCCCATCAGCCTGGCGCGCCTGGTGATGGCTCAGTGCGCGCACAGCTTCGTCGTCGGGCCAGGTGCTGAGGCGTTGGCCGAGCATCTGGGTATGGAGCTCTGCGACCCGGCGGATCTGATGGGCAAGCAGGACGCCGGCAGCTGGGCACCGCCGCTGCCGACTGAGGTGTCGGACACCGTCGCGGCGCGGCCCGGTGACACCGTGGGCGCTGTGGCGTTGGATCTGGCAGGACATCTCGCCGTCGCGACTTCCACGGGTGGGACCCCCGACAAGTGGCCTGGACGGGTAGGGGATTCGCCGCTGGTGGGATGTGGTGCGTACGCCGATGATGCCGCCGGCGCGGCAGCAGCTACTGGTTCCGGTGAATCGCTTATGCGGATCGTCACCAGCAAGACGGCGGTGGATCTGATGGCGGCCGGCCACTCGGCGCAGGCGGCGGCCGACTTAGTGCTGGCGCGCCTCTGGGATCGCGTCCGCGGCTACGGCGGCGTGATTGTGATCGATCCAGCGGGAACGATCGGACTGGCGCACAATACGCCCAATCTGGCCTATGCTTACGTGACTCGTGGTGGAGGCGTTGTGGCCGGCGCTGAAGCGTCCCCCATCAGCACGCCCGGGCGAGCGGCCGGCTTGGCAGCGGTGATGGTCTAGGACTACCCGGCCACCGACGGACCTGGATTGGGTTAGACGGAGTCTAGCGCTCGTGCATGGTAACGTCATCTTACGATTGGCTTCTGCACAGCTAGGAGCCGGTCAGCGGGTTGATCTCATCCATCGATTGTCAGCAAGAGCCACTTTCCCGCACACCTACGCTTCCCGAGGTTGTCCCCTGAAGGTATGCACTCAAGTCGGGTGGCAGACGTAGATGTCGGCAAGCCCGCGGTTCTGTCGAGGGTTGGCGCGGCCGAAAAGGCGGGTTAACCCGTCAAGTTGATAGACTTAGGGTCTGTTAGTCAACAACTTCCCGATCGCGCGACTAAAGTCGCGAGGTTAAGCCGCCAAGAGTGCTTAGGGCTCGCAGACTTCAAACGCGAAAACAGCGTGCGGGATAGGCCAGGCTGTAATCGCGCGGGAAGTTATGCGTTTGCCCGTCCTTAGTGGCCGGTGCGGCCGAAGTGGCGGGCCAGTTCTTCGGTGGAGATCTGGACGATTGTGGGCCGTCCGTGGGGACACGTGCGCGGATTCCGGGTGCGTTCTAGGTCATCGACCAAGCGTGCCATCTCCTCCCGAGAGAGCACCTGTCCTGCCTTGACAGCCGCGCGCTTGCAGATGTGGCGGATAACAGCCTCCTCCAGCTCATCGCTGATCGGTGAAGTCCCCTCGGTCGCGGCGGCGATGTCTGCGAGCAGATCGGCGGGCACCAGCTTTTCAAGCAGGGCCGGTACGGCGCGGACCAGGAAAGCGTTCGGTCCAAACGCCTCGACCTGCAGTCCAAGTTCGGCCAGCTTGGGCAGCAGCGGTTCCAGACGGTCGGCCTGATCGGCTGGTAAGGTAACACTCTGCGGCGCCAGTAGCGGCTGGCTGGCCACCTGACCCTGGGCTGACTGCGCGTGAAGCTTCTCATAGAGCACTCGTTCGTGGGCGGCGTGCTGGTCGATCAAATATAGACCGTCGGGCCCCTCGGTTATGACGAACATCGTGGCTAACTGCCCAACGATGCGCAGCGGCGGCAGCTGCGATGGCGGATGGGGCGGGCTATGGCTC
>PWVB01000074.1 GCA_003562365.1 Anaerolineae bacterium | reverse complement strand
TTGACAAGGAAGTACTTGCCAGCTGAAAGAAAGCCCAATCCCATAAAGCGCCCGTGTTCGGTGATGTCGAAGTCCACGATCACGCCGGGGCAGCGGCGGGTGACCTCCTCAACGATGCGGATCATCGCGCGACCCATCTCGTAGGCGTAACAGTCGGCCCGTTCGCCGGCTGAATTGGCCGCGGTGCCGTGGTTGTGGTCGGGTGAGTCGCAGCCGTACTGCTGGACGCCATCCCACTTGAAGTAGCTTACGCCCAGCTCCCGGTGGAGGCGCACCATAGTCTCAATATGATCTTCGGCATAGTGTGAGGCCAGGCACATGCCGGTGCTCATCTCGGTCTCCCAGATCGGATCCCGGAACCGTGGTTGACCTTCCCAGGTCATCTCCCACTCCGGGTGCTCTCGGAAGACGCGCGAGGTCAGCGCTGCCACGGTCGGGTTGAACCAGAGCCCAAGCCGCATACCGTACCCGTCCAGCCGGCTTCTCAGCTGCTGCAGACCCTGGGGGAATCTGGCGAGGTCGGGCAGCCAGTCACCGGTTCTGGCGTACCAGCCAGTGTCCACGACGAAGACTTCGACCCCAAGGCGGTGAGCCACATCGATCTCCTCCAGCATTCGCTTGGCGTGCATAGACTCGATGTACGGTCGGCCCTTGAAGTATCGCTGGCGCTCCTGGTAGTTCCAAGTGTTATAGTATATGTAGGGCTGACGCGAAGCGCGGTTCTCGCACACCTCCTCGAGGAAGAAGCGCCGGTAGCGCGACAGGAAGGACGCAAGATCGCCAGCGTGCAGACCCAGCTCAAACCAGATCGACTTCCATGGTTGCGTTGCATCCACGGGTTGTCCCGTATAGTAGTTACCCTTTCGGGCCCCTAGCGCCAAGCAGCGTGCGTCGCCGGTGCCCTCGATGGTGAACTCAAGGAAGGACTCCGGATGGTCGGCGCCGTGCTCGTAAGCGACCAGTAGCGTCCGCTCGGGGGTATGCAGGAGTGCCACGGGGCCGACGAAACGCAATCCCGATAGAAGCTCGGTCGGGGCGCGTTCTTCGCGGTTTGGGAGGTATGCATGATGGACAGGATCGAAGTGGCTGAGCTGGTACTCGGTGAGAGCGCAGGTCTCAAACCCGGTCTGATGCACGGTGAGATAGCGCAGCTGATCCATCCCGTGCGTCTTGGTCAGCGCCACCGGCTGGGCGGCAGTCAGAGTATACCTGAGGCGTAGGATAGGTGAGTGGGTGAAGCTGCGCACGGTGACCGTCAGCTCTAGCTCCGGCGTATCGACCGCAGTGTAGCGCAAGCAGGTCTCGCGCCCGCCGCCGGATAGCTCACGCTGCCCGTCGATGCCACTGTAGCGGAATGCTGCGTGCTCGTGTCCATCAATCTCGAACGATGGCGTGCCGACCCGCAGCGGATCGGGATAACCGCTATGATAGAGGGACAACAGCTCGCCATCGCCGTCGGGAACAAGGCGCAACAGACCCAGGTCAATCATGGGCGGTGGTGTATTCATCGCCCGCTCCTCTGTGCGGCCAGAAGCTTGTGTGGGACATCCTGGATACAGGCCATTAGAGTCTGCTCGATGGCATCGCCGCCATCAAGCAGACTCATTGCGTTTATGGTACTCAGCTTCGGTAGGCTAACGACAGCACCTGGGCCGCAGCTGCTCGCGCGAAGTCGTCGTAGGACATCTGGATTAACTCACCGTGGACCCCGGCCCTGAACGTAATCGTCTGTGCGGCGGTCAAGCCCTCATCGACAAACACATCCACGCCATAGAGCGGGCCGAAGGGAGGCATTGCCCCAACCTCGCAGTCTCCAAAACACGCTTTGAAGTCGTGCTCCTTGGCCAACTCCGCCTTCTCCCCGCCCAGCGCCTGTCGTAGCAGCTCGTAATCGACGCGGGTGTCGGCAGGCACAACGGCCATCACC
The DNA here is from genome assembly GCA_003562365.1 of Anaerolineae bacterium. Taxonomy (GTDB): domain Bacteria; phylum Chloroflexota; class Anaerolineae; order B4-G1; family SLSP01; genus PWVB01. Next base: position 9,999 of record PWVB01000074.1, on the reverse strand, counting down.
AACCTGTCATCGACCTTCACCATAACTGTCTTGACCAGTTGCTTGCCGGAGACGTGTGCTGCTGCGGCGACGCGCTGTGCGTCGTAGGCGTGCTTGTAGGCGATTGTCTCGTATCGGACCCCGTGCTTATCTAGATACGCCTTCACCTGGGGTGTGGGCATGTCCACCTCCTCTAACACCAGCATAGACCAGACTCAACCCAATAGCGCAGGATGGTGGCAGCGAAGTGGCTCTGTCAAATAGTCGGCGCAGTGGAGGAATGGTGGTGCGTCAATGCTTTCATGATACAGCGAACTTTGCTCACCTGCAAGTCCCATTTTGCTTGCTCTCGCAACCTCTCGAGCTGGGCCTTGGCTTATTCCACCTCGCGTCCCATGGTGAGTGATCCTAGCGCGATCAGCACCGCCGCGAATGCTAGCAGCGCGACCAGGTTAGGCCAGATTTCCACTATGCCAAAATCCCTGAGCATCACGTCACGCAGGGCGCGGTTGGCGTAGGTGATCGGCATCAGCTGCGCTGCTAGCTGCAGGTGGATCGGCATCTCCTCGACCGACCAGAAGGGATCGCCCAGCAGAGCCTGGGGTATGATCAGCAGCGGGATGAACTGCGCCACCTGGAACTTGTTGCGCGCGAACGCCGGCGCCAGGATTCCCAAGCTGACGCCGACGATCGCCAGCAGCGTCACCACCAGGAAGAGTAGCGACAGACTGCCTAGGTAGTTGATCCGCAGCACAGCGACCGTGAAGCCGAGGATCACCGCTACCTGCACTAGCGCGAACAGGCCTAAGCCGATCATGTAGCCCAAGATGATATCCAGGCGCCTGGTGGGCGTTGCCAGCAGCCGCTCCATGTACCGCGCGAACGCTCTCTTAGGAAGGAGACGCATGTGAGTAGGAAGACGAAGTAAAGCGCCAGGAAGGCGATGTAGACCGGCGCGACGAAGTCCAGGGCGTCGAAGGCATCCCCGGCGAATAGGTAGCTGGTCTCAACTCGGATCGGAAGCTCTGGAGCAATGTCTACCGGTCCTCCCAGTCGCAGCCCTGTTAGCGACCGCATCACGGCCTCGGTCACGCGGGCGGTGATGACTGCGTTGCGGGTTGGGTTGGCACCCTCCAGCATCAGGTCGATCCGCGTCTGTTGCTCCTGCTGGAAGGCCGCCGTGAACTCCTCCGGAAAGACAACCATCCCCTCCACAGTGCCGTCGCGCAACCTAGCTTCTGCCTCCTGGGTTGACAGGAGCGTCACCTCAGAAGCGGCGCTGGCTTGCAGCTCGGCGATGATGCGGTCGGCTAGAACGAAGGTGTCTGCGGCAGGTAGTGCGAGACCGCCGTCCTTGTGGATCACGCCTAAGGGATGGGGGCTGGCTCGGCGCGCAGAAGAATGGCCCCTATGGCAAGCACGAACATTGGGACCACCATCAAAAGGAAGATGGTGCGCCGGTCGCGCGAGATCTGGCGTATTACGCGGCGGGCCAGGGCAAAAATGCGTCGCCCGCTCATGTCGGAGTTTCGGGTTGATCGGCGGAAAAACGCAGGAACGCTGCCTCCAGCGTCGCCGTCTCAGCCTCAGCGCGCAGGCTGGCAGCATTCCCTTCCGATATCAGCCGGCCCTGTCGCATAAACCCCAGTGCCTCGTCCATCACGTGGCTCGAGATCACCAGCGTCACGCCCGAGGTAGCTAGGTCACGGAAGTAGGCCCAGAAGGTTGCGCGCAGTTGGGGGTCGATGCCCACCGTTGGCTCGTCCAGCAGTAGCAGGCGGGAGTGGTGGACCAACGCACAGGTCAGCGACGTCCGCTGCTTCATCCCGCCTGAGAGCGTGTGCACCAGGCTGTTGGCCCGGCCCGCCAGATCCACAAGTCTCAGCGTCGCATCCACCTTTTCCCGTTGGACCCCGCCGCACATAGATGCGAAGAAGACCATATTCTCGCGCACGGTTAGGTCCTCGTAGAGCGCGCTCGCCTGAGTCATGTAGCCGACCTGTGAGAGAATACCCTTGTCGGGCATCGACCGGCCCAGGAGCGTGATGCTGCCAGACGTGGGGATTAGCAGGCCGATGAGCAGGCGAATCAGTGTCGTCTTACCGGACCCGTTCGGGCCGACTAGACCGTAGATCTCGCCGGGCTGCACCTCTAGTCGGCGCCGTCGACGGCTCTCCGGGCGCCGAAGTGCTTGTGCAGACCGCGCGTCTCAATCAACGGTACCATACTGCAAGTATACTGTGATGGGATGTGGGTGCAAGGCATCGCCTCACCGGGATGGCGCAGCAATTAACATAATGCAGGGGGTTAGGGGACAGCGCAGCTTTGCTGCGCTGTCCCCTAACCATCGCCCAGGCATTTTGCCCTCGGCGCCCTTCTGCAGTTCCTGCAGCTTCGCGTGAAGAGCCTTTACAGGCCCAGATTATATCTACGCCTCGTGTTGTGTCTACGCACATCATCTGGTAGAATCGGAGCATTGTCCACGGGATCGGTACAGACGAGAGAGGTGGCACGCATTGGAGCGACCGGGACTCACCTTTGCATGTGAGCTCGATACACGAGCCTTGAGCGATCTGTTTGCCGATGAGGCACTGGTTGTGCTTCTGACTCAGCTGCGCAGCCGCGTGAGTCTGGGGCTTGTCGATCTCAGCGCCGAGCGCGCTGCTGTGGTGCGCCGCCTTAATGAGGCGGGTGTGCCGGTCGTGGCATGGATACTGCTATCGCCGGCCGACGGATACTGGTGCAACGCGGCCAATGGACCCCAGGCTGTGGCGCGTTATGCGGCCTTGCGCGTCTGGACGGCGGAGCACGGGCTGCGCTGGGCCGGGATCGGTATCGACATCGAGCCCGACCTCGCTGAGGTGCAGGCGCTCATCCAGGGACGCATAGCGGCGGTGGCGCCCCGGCTCTTGCGGCGGCTGTTTGATGGCACGCGTCTGCGCCGCGCCGCTGCTATCTACACCACCTTAGTTCTTCAGATGCATCTGGACGGCTATCGGGTGGAGAGCTATCATGTCCCCTTCATCGTCGATGAGCGGAGGGTCGGCGCGACGCTGCTGCAGCGGGCGCTCGGTTTGGTGGACGTGCCGACCGATCGTGAGGTTTTGATGCTCTACACTAGTCTGATGGGGGCTAGCGGACCCGGACTGCTGTGGAGCTATGGGCAGGAGGCTGAGGCTATAGGGGTGGGCAGCACTGGTGGTGGGGTGGAGCTCGGCGTGGAGGCGGCACCGTTGGCTTGGCCCGCCTTTGCGCGCGACCTGCGCGTGGCCCGGCAGCTGACGGACCAGATCCTTGTCTTTAGCTTGGAGGGCTGCGTGCAACAGGGCTTTCTGTCACGCCTTCTGGACTTTGACTGGGACGCTCCGGTGGCGGTGCCGATGAGGCGCGTCCAGTGGATTGACGGCGTTCGACGGATGGCCCGCGCCGTGCTCTGGGCCAGCGTCCATCCAGCGCCGATTCTGGGGAGTGGTGCGGCGCTCGCTGGGCTAATCCACCTGCTGGTGCGATGGAAGTTTCGCAGTCGGCCCGCAAGCACGACTGCGCAGCAAAGATGAGCTCTGACTACAACGGGGTCTCGGCGACCTACGCGCGGTTTCGTGACATGCAGCCGGCGGTGGTCGAAGCGTTAAAGGTGTGGGGCGGCGCTGGACCGGACTCGCAGGTGTTGGAGGTGGGTTGCGGTACCGCCAACCATCTGGTTGGGCTTTGCTCCGCGGTTGGCTGTCGGGGCGTTGGGGTCGATCTAGCGCTGGAGATGCTGCACCAGGCAGTCCGAGCAGGTTCGGACAAACCACTCAGCGTCGGTCGCGCCGAGGCCCTGCCTTTCGCCTCTGCCGTCTTCGACCTGCTCTTCTCCGTGGATGTGGTGCACCATCTTCGTGACCTGGATGCGGCGTTCGTGGAGATGGCGCGGCTTCTGCGGCCAGGGGGCGTATTGTTGACCGTGACCGATTCGGAGTCCACCATCCGTGCACGAGTGCCCCTCACGACCTATTTCCCGGAGACGGTGGAACTCGAGCTGGCTCGCTATCCCCGGGTGCGCCAGTTGGAGGTGCTCCACACTCGCTCAGGACTTGAACGGGTGCGGGGTTTTGTGTTGGCTGAGCGCTATCTACTGCAGGACAGCGGGCCCTTTCGAGAGCGTGCCTATTCCTGCCTGCACCTGATCTCCGAGGCTGCATTGTGCGCCGGGGTCGCTGCGTTGGAGCGGGATCTGCCTCTGTCCTGTGTCTCGCGGAGCTACGTGATGGTCGCTCGTAAGCGTGGATAAGAAGGGAGGAGGCTAGTTTGGATGCCTATCTGGTTGTGTACGTTATCCTAGTGCTCGTCTACCGAATTGCCGAGGTCTTGGTGATGGCGAGGATTGGGACCGCTGCCAAGAAGCCGCGCCGGGATTGGACGGCGTGGCTGACGATAGTGCCCTACTGGCTCGTGCTTGTGGGGCCGGCATTGGAGTATCTGGCCCGTGATTATCTGAGTCCCCGCACGCCCGCCTTGGTTCTCGGCAGTGCTCTCTTCCTGGCTGCTATCGCTGTGCGCATTCGGGCGCACTTGGATCTAGGTAAGCAGTTCACGACCTTCCTGGCTGAGGGCAAGGAACGTGGGCTGGTGACGACCGGGCTGTATGGCTATATCCGCCATCCGCTCTACCTGGCTGATCTCCTGCTCTTTCTCGCCTGTCCGAGCTTCCTCGCAGTGAACTGGTCTTGGATCCTGACGGCCATCGGCTTCGTCGGTATGGTGCTACGGATTGAGATGGAAGAACGGGCCCTGCGGCAGACCTTCGAGGCCTACAGCGCCTATTCCGAGCGGACGTGGAAGCTGATTCCCCAGATCTACTGAGCCCTGTGGACCTGCGGCGGATCGAGGAGGCGTCTCTTAACGCATGGCCCGGGCTGCAGCAGCTCGTGGTGGATGGCTGGCTGCTCCGATTTGCCGATGGTTACTCCAAGCGAGCGAACTCGGTGACGGCTCTCTATCCTGCGCAGGGAGATCCCGACGACAAGATCATCAAGTGCGGGGCGCACTATGCCGCCCGGGGCCTGCCGGCGATCTTCCGTATCACACCTTTTGCCGATCCCTCCGACCTTGACGTACGTCTGGCAGAGCGGGGCTACAGCCGTCTGGATCCCACACTGGTGTTAGGCCTAGACTTAGGAGCGGTAGCTATGGGCGCAGCTTTGCTCCCCTCAACGCTGCGCGACTGTTCTTTAGACGTCTGGGGCGCGATCTACGCCACCTTTGCCGGGCGAGTGCTGCCGCCAGCGCATGGGGCCATTATTTCGCGGGTTGCCGAGAGTGGGGCGCTGCAGCTCACGTGCGCTTGTATGGAGCTCGACGGTCGCCCAGTTGCCTGTGGGATCGGTGTGATCGAGGGCGCCTATGTGGGTCTCTTCGGCGTGATCACCGACCCAGCGTTGAGGCGACGGGGTCACGGTCGCGCGTTGACGATGCGGCTGCTGGCGTGGAGCAAGGCACGGGGAGCCCGCTACGCTTATCTGCAGGTTCAGGAGGACAACGCCGCGGCCCGGTCTCTTTATGCCCAGCTTGGCTTTGAGCTACTATATCGTTACTGGTACCGTCTCAGGCTGGGCCCCGGTGGATAGGTCCTGCGAACGGCTTGTGGTCGTTCGCAGGGATGCTTAGGCTTGACAGCATGCATTTTTCCAACGTTCTTGCCCGCTTACCACGCCAGCGACATTTCCCCAAATTCGCATGCATAGTATTGGCTGCAATCTCAGGCCAAGCGGGCTAGGCCGCTCGCAGTCCGACTATACGTCGCCAGTGCCTGTGAGGTTGCGCGGGTGTGATGGAGAAAGGCATGGCTAAAGCGGCTGGCCGGATCGATGGTGCATCGGGCTGCGTGGCGAGCCAAGAGCTTGCGACTCGGCTCGCCACGTGGTTAACCCGCTGCTAGGTATCGCTGGCCTCCTCGTCGATCGCTGCCTCTCCACTGTCCGACGTCGCTGCATCTTCTTTAGGTTCTCTGGTTGCAGCCTTTTCAGCGCCCCTGACGGCCGTATCGACCCCGTTCGCCTCAGGGTACCGCATCCCCACCATAGATACCCCGCGCAGATGCAGACCCGGTTCCTTGACGCCGCTAAAGTCGGCGTCGGTGAGGTCACTGTAGCTGAGGTCGGCGCCGTGCAGATCGGCGTTTTGGAAGGCGGCATTGACAAACGCGCCATAGCTCATGTTGGCGCCACGTAGATCGGCGTGGTGCAGGTCGGCGTCAGTGAGGTCGCTGTAGCTGAGGTTGGCGCCGCGCAGGTCAGCGTCACGTAGATCTGCGTCGACCAGGTTCGCATAGCGCAGGTCAGCGCCACCCAGTCGAGCACCCTCGAGTTTGGCGTCGGAGAGGTCGGTGTGCTCCAGCCGGGCACCGCGGAACTGCTTGCTTCCCACTTCTGCCCGACTTGGACCCGAATGGGAGCCGCTTACGTTGCCAAAGACGCTGCGCATCGTGTCCCCGACGACCTGACTGACGGTGTCACCGATGATACGGCCGATATCGGGGACCGGTGGAACTGGCGGGACATCGACCCTGGGGGCGCCGGGCGTTGTGGCGCCCCACGTGTGGGCCTGGTGCCTCGCGTGATGGTGACGGTCGGGCTCGGACTCTGTACCTTCTTCTTCTAGGTCCTGCAGCTTGGAGAGCAGCTCGCTGGCCTGCTCTACGTTCAGCTTGCCCTCCTCCAGCATTCTGAGGATCTTCATACTCTGCTCGCTCATCTCTTGTCTCCTTACGGGATATGCTGCCTAGTTTGACTTGAGCGCCGCCAGAAGATCGGCGGCTTCGCTCGGGCTGATCTCGCCGCGGTCGACGCGGTCGAGAATCTCCACCTGGGCTTCGGTCGTGTCGTCCGGACTGGGCGGCGCAGGCTGGTACCCTAGCTCCTCGATAAGGTCATCTAGCTGCTTACGGACCGTCCAGTAAGAGGTTTCTAGCTCGCGCGCCATTTCCTTCACGTTACCACGCGCGCGCACAAACGCTTCCAGCAACTGCGTATACTCTGGGGAGAGCTGGCAGAACCGACAGGGCTCCCACACCCCAGTCACAACGGTGCCACACGTTGAACAGGTCATACGGGTGACCAACAGATCGCCGCCGCAGGTCGGACAGTGCTCCAGGATCTTGCGCATTACTCACCTCCCTTAACGTATTGATATAATATCAAATAATTGGTTCAATGTCAAGTATTTTACCAAATATGGCATGCTTATGGGCAAAATATTAGGAATGCGCCGAAGAGTTTTGGGTGTCCAGCGTTTGAGTCGTGGATCGCACTATAGGTGCTTTGGGCGCTTCAGCAGTTCTTGGCCCTTGAACATAAGAAGCGCCCTGGTGGCCCACCAGGGCGCTCTATCTGCTCAGAATGGTCTCAGCGCTAACCTACGAGGCTCCAGCTTCGTGGAGCTGCTTGATGACGCGGTGCAGTTGTGCCTTGTCGATGCCCAGCGCCTCGCAGACGGCGTCGGTGATCTTGATGCCGTGCGGCGGGCAGCCCGGGACCCACACGCCCAAATGTCTGTGGTCGCTGGGGCATCTCCCGATGATCACCGGCGTGGTCTCCAAATCGGGCACCTCGTCCGGTGTGCCCATTATCAGGACCAGTTCGTGCAGTCGATCCGTGAGGCCTGCCTCATTCAGATAGAGGAACGTGCTCTCCATCTCACCCAGGCAGCCGGTGCAGGTGTTTTTTTCAAGGATGGTGGCCTCGCCGAAGCGCTCCTTGGCGGCCTCGGCGTAGGGTTGGAAGGGCCGGGCGATGTTAGCGATGCGCTCCCCGTAAACGTTGATGCAGTCGAGATCTGCCTCGCCTAGGCCGGCCTCGTCCGCCAGCCGCACGTGCAAGATTTCGTCAACATCGAAGCCCATGATAGTGGCGCATACCGCGTCGACGGCCACGACGTCGGTGCCAGCAAGGATGCAGTCGAGGCGGACGCGGTCATCGTCCTGGGTGTGGGTGCCGGCGCGTCCCACTAACGCGTCCACGACCGTCAGATGCGGCTTAATCACTCGGTTGAGGTCCACGATGCCGCGGTCCAGCCCCAGCTGGTGGGTGCGCTTCTTCTCATTGCCGGGCAGGACGCCTTTCATATTCTTCAGCCCGCAGGTGATACCCGTTCGCCCGTGGGTCTTGATAACGGGCAGGTTGATGATCATGTCGGCTTCATAGGCTGTTCGAGCGACGCCGAACGTCTCCATCACGTAGGCGTTGGGCGCCCGGACATCCACGATTTCGTCGCGGTTCAGGTCCACCATCTGCGCCCCATACTTTCGGGCCACATCTGCAGTGCCACTCCTTTCCATCGCAGAGAGCGAGTCGACACGACCCGGGAAATCGTAACCAACGGAGGAGCCCTCGCCTATGATGACGCGACCCGGTTGGTGCTTCAGCACCAGCTTGGCTACAGCGTCGGTGACGCGGGCATCGGTGATGATGCCTGATCCGGCAGGGGCGGGCTTCACGAGATTGGGTTTCAGCAGAACCGTGTCGCCGGGCTTGAGGATTGCCAAGCCGTCGACCAGGTCGATGGCGCGTTGGATCGCCTCCGTCACGCGTCCGTCATCTACCCTGACGATCGAGACTATACTCATCTTTCTACCTGGTTCCTCAAACTGTGTCAGAGGGGTGAGCGCATCCCATATGGGACGCCGGGCTTCCAGGTTGGACAGTTGGCTTCGAGGAACCTTTTCCTTTCTTCGGTTCTCCATCTGTCGCCGTACCCCGGTAGTAGGCAGGCCTCTCACATGCCGATCCGGTCGGAGCTGTGCCCTGCTTCGGTTCTCCTGTGGCCCACGAAGTCTTCCTACTCTCGCTGTTAGTGCCCCTCTCCAAAGGCGGCCAGAAGACCCAGTCGTGCAGCTTTCTCGCACTATCTCCTGCTACCGTTGCTTTCATCATAAGGTCTACCTGTGAGTCGGCTGGCATATCAATGAATCCTAGCCCTCTTCGCCCAGGTACCCAAGCAGTCGCCTCGTGAATCGCGAGGCGAACATACTGCTTGATAGTTGCGACTTTCAATCACTGAACTGAAAGCAGGGTTGACTCGCTTGACAGCTACGCCTTGCTGGTTCGCATCTCTAACCGTCGCCTCAGCCAACCTCCGGTGGGCAAAGCTGCTGAATACTTGGGTCCTGTGCCGCCCGCGATGCTTGCCACATTCAAACGTTAGCCACTTAAACAAAATGTGCCCACCTCTTTGTCCTGGCAAGTCTCACAATTTAGTGAGCAACTTGTCTGATAAGCCACTCACGCCCTCCGCACCGGGCAGTCTACAGTTCTGGCATATTGAGTCGACCCTTATCTAATAATCGGCAATGGGCGATGGTTTCGACCTATGCCTGACCTGACGGATTCGGGCCAACGCCTATTGCTCTTTCTGTAAAGCTCGCCTTCGGGGCCAGAGGCTCTGCATCAAAAGTGATAAAGACTCTATAGCAATTATCTGTATCTCGCTTAACCCATAGAGCACAGCAAAGGCTTCCGATCAGGTGGTGATCAAGCATCGGCCTGAACGTCGCTGGAATCCGCACTTGGCCATAAAGCCACCCCCTATCGCCCACCGCGTCATGATACAGTCAAACTGCTATGCTTCCTTATTTTCACGTCTCGACCAGAATTGGTTAGAACGGATGAGTAGCTAAGCATCATTGGTGCTCTTACTTTTGCTGCAATGTGATGGGTTTTTTTACACCCTTCCCAGACGATCTTGTTTGGCGATGCTAGCTTGCCTTGCTCAACCAGCTTCTCTGCTCCCGCGTAAGTCGCCTTTGCCTGCGCTACAATCTCTTTGGCCTACCTTGCATTGATGCTGAAAACCTTGCATCACGTCCTTGTCGCTGTCCAGTACCGGCACACCCGCAGAGATGCGGCATAGGCATACCGTGTAGCACTCCCAGAGCGGCGAATCAACACTTCAGCAGTTCTTTCCTCCGGTATCTGATTCCCGTCAGGTCCCTGTCACCAATGCGCTGATGAGACCAGCCTTCTAAGCTGCACTCGGTTTAAG
>PWVB01000191.1 GCA_003562365.1 Anaerolineae bacterium | reverse complement strand
TCCGAGGTGCCTCGGGGAGGCGGAGGATCGGATAGCTTTCCCAGTCGACGCTAGTCACACCGCCGTGATCGAAGGTCACTTGCTCCTTTAGCGTCCAGCTGGCCGCTTGGGTGAAGCCCCCCTCCAGCTGGTTGCTCAGACCGTCGGGATTGACGATCTGACCGACGTCGGCGGCGATGACGGCACGGATTAGGTGGATGTTACCCTCGCTGGGTTTCACGCTCAGATCCACGACCATCGCCACGTAGCTCTGGCGATTCTTGTACTGGGCGAAGGCAATTCCGCGGCCCCTAACGGCGGGGTCGTCACTGCCTGGGACGGGAGGAGTGCCGGCCCGCTCAACGGCAGCCTCGATGACGGCGCGGGCCCGTTCATCGGTGAGGTAACGCAGCCGAAAAGTCACCGCATCCACGCCTGCTGCGTGCGCCAGTTCGTCGACAAAGGATTCGATGGCGAAAACATTGGCATAGTAGCCAAGACCGCGCAGGGCCGAAACTCGCAGCGGGCTGTCCCCCAGGAAATGTTTGACGATGCGTTTCCGCGGAAACGTGTAGAGCGGTGTGGCGTTGCGGTGGATACCTACCTCGGGAGCCATGATGGGGCGCAGTTCCGGCGGGGAACTGGACTCCTTCAGGTGCCACGCCGCGAGAAGGCTTGAGCTGCCTGGGGCGCCGCTGGAACGGGCGGAGTGGGCATAGCCCCAGACGTCGTGATTCCAGTCGATCACCTCGCCGTCCGCACTCAGGCTCGCCTGCATTTGGATCGCCGTCGCCGCACCGTAGGGTTCCCAGCGGTGTTCGTCCTCTCGCGCCCAGCGGAGAGACACGGGCCGGCCCGGAAGGGCGCGAGCCAGGAGCACGGCATCCAGTGCCGCATCATCGGCGCCGTTATGACCGTAGCAGCCCGGACCCGGCATATGAATGGCGCGAATCCTCTCGGCGGGGATGTCGAGCACCTCGGCTAGCTCACCACGCAGCGGATAGACACCCTGGCTGTGGGTCCAGACCGTAAGTCCCTCATCGTCCCAGCGGGCCACAGCTGCCGACGGGCCCAGTGATGCGTGCATCTGGTAGGGACGGAAATAGGTAGCGTTGAGCGTGCGGTGGGCCTTCGCTGGCGGGGCGAGGGGCGGTACAGGTCGGTCAACGGGGGCGCCGTCCACAATCTGGAAGGCGCGATCGGGCTGGCTCAGCAGGTGGTCAAAGAGGGCCTCGTCGTCGGTGGGCAGCTTGGGACCGGGCTCCCAGATTGCGGCGGCGCGCAGCGCCACCACGGCCTGCTCGGCCTGCTCCTCGCGCTCTGCGATGACGCCCAGGAAGCTGCCGTCGCGTACCACTTGCAGGATGCCAGGCATCCGTTGAACGGCGCGACTATCCACCTCGGTCAAGCGAGCGCCATAACACGGTGGTCGAAGAACCCGCCCGTAGGCCATCTTCGGCAGGTCGAGATCGTGGACGAATTGGGCTGTGCCGGTCACCTTTGCAATCACGTCCAGGCGTTCCTGCGGCTGCCCGACGATAGTGTAGGCTTCGTGGTGCTTGGGGCGGGCGCGCCCGCTGATCGGGACGCCGAAGGATCGGTCGCCAAAGAGATCCCAGTAGGTGACGCTGCGTCCGGTAGCGGGATCAATGATAGCACCGTCGTTGATGACCAGGCGCTCCAGGGGTGCCTCAAGCTCCTCATAGGCTACCTCAAGGGCCAGATCGCGGACCTCGGCGGCAGCATAGCGAATCGCGGCGCCCGACGTCTCGAGTGACATACTGCTCACGGTGTAACCTTCGTTGGGCGAGCGCGTGGTGTCCGCGGTGACCACGCGTATACGCGCTAACGGGACGTCCAACTCCTCCGCCCCGATCATCGCGATGGAGGTGCGCAGATCCTGACCGAGTTCGGCCTTGCCCGTGAACAGAGTGATGGTGCCATCGGCGTTGATGCGCACCCACGCATCGAGGTCCGGGGTCTGCCGGAGTGGACGGGGTAGCTCAAGAGTGGTCGCGATGTCCTGATCTTGGGCGACCCGGGTTATGTACGCAGGCGATTGAGGGGGCTGCCCGGCAGCGCGCTGGATGGCTCTGAGCGCGCGGTCATAGATGCCGCAGCGACACAGCGTGTCGGCCATAGCAGTCCGAATCTCGCTGACGGTTGGGTGGGGCATGCGATCAAGGAAGGCCCTGGCTGTGACGAGCATCCCGGAGGTACAATATCCGCACTGAACGGCGTTCTCTTTGATGAAGGCCTCCTGAAGCGGATCCAACCGATGGTCGGTCCCCAAGCCCTCCAGCGTCAGGATGGTGTGACCTTGGGCGCTCTCGGCGGTGGTCTGGCAGGCTGCCACAGCTTCACCATCGATGAGGACCTTGCACGCGCCGCACTGTCCCAAGCCACAGCCGAACTTCGCGCTTTTGATCCCCAGATCGTTCCGCAGGATGTAGAGAAGCGGGGTCTCCGGATCGAGGGTCAGCTGGTGGCATCGGTTGTTGACGTTCAGCGTTACTGTCTGTAGCGTTTTATCTGTCATCATCATCATCATCGGCGCAGGAAACTCGGGAGCTTCAACGAGGAGATGAATGCGCCGCTCCTTTCTATTCTATACCTCAGAGACTTGAACATACGCACTATTATTCTGACATGAGACTTATCGCGCAGGTGACGCTGGACACGACGCCTGAACAGGCAGACGCCCTCAAACGCACACTGAAACAGGCGAATGAGGCGCGAAGCCATCTGTCGGAGCGGGCGTGGGACGCTGAGGTCTTTGGGCAGGTCAACTTGCACAAACTCGCCTGCTACGATACCCGCGCCACCTTCCCCTATCTGTGCTCGCAGGTCATCGTGCGATCCATCAGCGATGTTGCTGGTGCCTGTAAACTTGACCGTAAGGGCAAGCGCACTTTCACGCCGTATGCCGCGATCACGTGCGACCAACGCCTCCTCCGTTGGTACACTGACCGTCAAGAGGTATCTATCTGGAGCCTTGAAGGTCGTTTGCACATCCCCTACCAATGCGGCCAGCAGCAGCGTTTGATGCTCACGGCACGGCAAGGGCAGGCCGATCTCGTCTACAGGAACGGTGGGTTCTATCTTCACCAGACCTGTGATATTGAAGCCCCTGATCCCGACGACCCAGACGGATGGCTGGGC
>PWVB01000098.1 GCA_003562365.1 Anaerolineae bacterium | reverse complement strand
GCGACCAGCGTCCCCGGCGATGCGCTGCTGGGCCAGCTGCCGGCGGGGGTGCAGACTTTTGCCTTTGACGTGCGTGACGTGGAGACGGCCACCCGACTCGTCCGAGAGGTACGCCCGGAGGTAATCTTCCACCTCGCTGCGATCCTGCAGAGCCGCGATCTGGCAACCCTGCTCTCCATCAACGTGACCGGCACCGATGCACTCCTGCGGGCGGCGCGTGCCCTCGCCACGCCCCCCACGGTGGTGGTTCCCGGCTCTGCTGCCGAGTACGGTGTGCCTGCCCAGCGCGCTCCTTTCAGCGAGGACGCACCGCTGCGCCCTATCTCTAACTACGGCGTGAGCAAGGCAGCGCAGATTCTGACCGCGTTGGCCTACGCCAGGCGTCAGGAGGTACCCGTTGTGGTGGGTCGCATCTTCAACATCGCCGGCCCCAACGAGCCCGATCGGATGCTCTGCGGCGCTGTCGCCAGCCAGATCGCCCACCATGAGGCCCGCGGAGAACCCGGCGTGCTGCGTGTGGGAAATCTCACTCCTTACCGTGACTACCTTGACGTGCGCGATGCCGTGCGCGCGCTTTGGCACCTCGCCCTGAAGGGGAACTCAGGCGAAGTCTATAACATCGCCAAGGGCGTAGCGTACCAGGTCCAGGATCTGGTCGACGGCCTGGTCGCGCTGGCCCGAGTACCCATCACGCTGCAACCGGACCCAAGCCGGCAGCGACCGGTCGATCTCCCCTACTGCTGCGGCGACGTCACCCGCCTGCGGTCCGCCGGCTGGGCAGAGACCTACACCCTGGCAGAGACCCTGGCCGACACCCTCGCATCGTGGCGGGACCTATCATCAGCCGGTTGACGGAGTACCACGGCAGGGCTATGCAGCATCTTCACGGGAGCCGGTCAAGGTTCACCGTGCTCACGAACGGCACAAACTCATAGGCGCGGGCACGCCGGACGGCCCGTTCGCGCAACGCCCGATCCTGCGGGGCTGCATAATCTAGCGCTAAGATCGGGCGTCCCTCAGCCACTTGGCGCAGCTGCACCGCCATACGCGACGTCCACGCCAGGTCATCACCCGTCCAAGCATGGTACGCTGCACCATCGTAGTAGGTGGTGAAGGCCTCGAAGACAAACCCATCGGCGACAGTCAGCGCGGTGTTGAGAATCGAGAATCCCCGGTTGATCAGCAGCGGGCGCTCCGGGAACCGCGCACGCAGACGCGTCAACAGCGCCTCCAAGCCCGATCGCACCTCAGGGTACGCCTCGGGCACGTCCACCGTGTCCAGGAAGAGCCCCTCGGCACCCCGTCCCAGCAGCGCCGGTATCCGCACCTCGATCAGATAGGCCTGCCAAGCCGCAGACCGACAATCGACCAGGAGAGTACCCCACCGTGGGTTCACCACCGGTGTTCCCTGCGCTGAATCCCGCAGCAACCACGCTTCACCGGCACTTTCCGCCTCGATGGCAGTGACCTCCCCCACCGACAGGTAGGCCGCCACCCGCACACCCGCCGCACGCAGCGTCGCCAGCGCCTGCGGCGTGTAGTGTGCTACCTGCAGGATCGCCACGTCGTAGTCCGCGAGGCGCGCCAACGCCCCGGGCCCATAGTAGCAGGCGAAACTAGAGACCCCTCCTAGCAACGGCCTGCGCGTGGATCGCTCCGGTATTGTCCGCATCAGCAGGAGTATACCCCAGAACGCCAACCCTCGCCGTAACAGGGGCGCACCCACGACGACTCCCTTGACACCAGTTAGAGTCCGCTTACATTGTAGGCAATAGGCACGTCTTATTGAGCTCTAAACGAAAGGGAAGTGCAGCAATGAGCAAGGTTCGATGGCACACCGTGATGACGCTGATGGCCCAGGCACTGTTACTGGTGCTCGTTCAGGTCACGGTCACGCTCGCCGCCGAGCGTCCCGCGATGCCCGATCTCACCGCCCCACGCTTCGCCGTCTTCCTCCCGCTGCTTAACGGTTGTCAGGGGCCGGCAGCGCCCTCACCCGATGGCGACGACCGCCTGGCACAGATCGAGACATGGGTCTACCAACTGACCGGCTACAAGGACCATCGCCTTGATGAGATCGCCGCCTCCAACTTTGATCTCGCCGTCGTCGACCTGGCCTGGGACGGATCCAGCCGTTTCTTCACCGCTGCCGACGTGGGCGGGGTTCAGGCGACAGGCAAGCTCATTCTCGCCTACTTCGAGATTGGCGCCATCGAGGATTATCGTCCGGAGTGGCCCGACGTGCCCGATGATCTGAAGCTCGGTCCCGTCTCGGGTTGGCCTGGCGAGCAGTACGTTAAGTATTGGGATCCGCGCTGGTGGCCCATCGTGCAGGGTCGCGTTGATCAAGCGCTGTCTGCCGGCTTCGACGGCGCCTACCTCGACATGACCGTGACCTATGGGGAGATCCCCGCCGACGCTGCGGGCACCGACCGGGCGGACCTGGCACGCAAGATGGTCGCCTTGATCGCTCGCGTCTCTGAATACGCGAAGCGGCACGACCCGAGCTTCAAGATCGTGCCGCAGAACTCGCCAGAGCTCCACCACTACACCGGGTATCTCGATGCCATTGACGGCCTCGGTATGGAGGAGCTCTATTTCCTGGCCACCGACAAAGCCTGCACCTACAGCTGGTGCGTCAGTAACCGCAACGCTACTGCCGCCATAGCCGCTGCCGGCAAACCGGTCTTCACCATTGATTACGCCAACCAGCAGGTTAACATCGACAGTGCCTACCGGCAATCACTGGCCGACGGATTCGTCCCCTATGTCAGCGTGCGGAGCCTGAACCTGCTACGCATCAACGAGGGGTGGGAACCCTGATCTGAGACAAACGGGGCCGCCGACGCAATTCGGCGGCCCCGTTTGTTGGGTCAGCGATCAGCTGTAGTCGTTAGACCTCAGTCCAAAGCCCAGGTGACTGAGAGATCAACTTGCACCGTCTCAGTTCCCGGCTGCACGGGGACGGCGGCTTCCAATGCCACTCGCTCCGCAGCCACCGGGACCGGCGCCCGGGTCGTTTCGTCGATCGTTAATACGTCGCCCAAGGTCACGCCTGCTAGCTCAGCCAGTTCGTCGGCCTTCTGAGCCGCATCTTGCCATGCCGCCTCGCGTGCTTGGCTGCGCAGTTCAGCTGCTTCACTGGCCAAGAAACGCATC
>PWVB01000435.1 GCA_003562365.1 Anaerolineae bacterium | reverse complement strand
TCCATCGGAGCGTTATCATACCACGTTCCGACACCGTTCATACTGGCCCGCAGGCCGTGGCTCTTTAACAGCTCTTGATAGGTGCGACTGGTGTATTGGCTACCCTGATCGGAGTGATGGAGCAGTCGGCACGGCCGTGGTAGGCAATCCTAACGAAAGCGTTCCCTTCTCGTGCGGAAACTCGGGACTTTCCTCACGGCTGATCCTATTCTGCCGTGGATAGGTGTCAAAGGTTGTCATATTTCCGACCCATCATAGTAATTATGTTCTATCTAGATACCTTTGACAAACTGTTTGAAGGACACTATTGTCGTTAAATGGCATCAGGAACCGGATGGTATGGTGAGCTCTTACGGGGGTACACAGATGGATATCGACATACGGAGGTTGACGCCAGACCTTGTGGCAGACTATGTGCGCTTTTTCGATGTGACGCCACATGCCACCAATATCGATGACCACAAATGCTATTGTGTGTGGTGGTGCAATGATGACTATGCAGGCAGAGACTTTGATCGGGACTTCGGATCGCGAGAGAAGAGAAGGAATCTCGCCATCCAATATGTCAAGGGCGGCCACATCCAAGGCTATCTCGCCTATGGCGATGATGAAGTCGTAGGGTGGTGCAATGCCAACACGAAAGCAGATTGCCTGACCTGTTTCTGCTGGCGGCGGTTTATGAGCGCCGTCCCCACAGAGGAACTCACCCAGGGCATCAAGGTGAAATCCATCTTCTGCTTCGCGATTGCACCGAAGATGAGACGAAAGGGTCTGGCCAAGCGACTCCTGGAATGTGTTTGTCAAGATGCCGCTCAAGACAGTTTCGATTATGTGGAAGCATATCCAATGAAAGCATTCATCGATGAAGCCGAGGACTACATGGGACCTATCGAACTGTACATAGAGAGCGGCTTCACCGTGGTCTACGAGACAGAGCAACGGCTTGTCATGAGAAAGCGGCTCAGAGCCTTCCTATAAGGTTCACGCGGCGACTTCGTAGTGCTCGTCTATCCAGGCGTACAGGGCTTTGACCTCCTCTAACATCTCGCGGGTCAGCTCGCGCGTGCGAAGGACATTGAAGTAGTAGCACATCTCGACGGGTTTCCCACGGTAGATCGCCGGGATGCTGTTGAACGGCAGCTTGCGGTTGGTCTGGTTGCAGAACCCGCACGCCCGGCACTCGCCGGTGAAGCCGTAGACCAGGTCCTGCAGCGGCTCCGGCAGGGCGTCGAGCTGTCGCAACAACGTCTTGACCGCGACCTTATCCTCGATGAACTTGGTCAGGAGCTGGCGGTGGTACCGGGACTCGAACTGGGTTATGAACCGGAGCCGCAGGGGCTCGCCCTCCGGTCCGGCGTAGGTCTTGGTGAAGGCCAGCGTCTCGAAGTTCGTCACGTCGGTTCCGCTGCCCCAGTCGGAGCTCTGCTCGAAGCCCTGGGCGAGGAGCATCTCCACGAACTGGTGAAAAGCCTCGGCGTCGTCGCTGAGGCCTCCCATCAGCTCCAGGGCATAGTCATACGCCGGGTCGAACAGCGCGCGCTTGAAGATGCGGTTCTTGATCTGACCGAGGTAGCGCATGTGGGTAGTGATCTGCCACTTCGCGAGGTCGGCTTTGTCGCCCACCTCCTGCCGCCACCGGGCGTCATAGACGTCGGCCTCCGCAGCGCCGAGGGTGGCTAGCAGCTTCCAGGCATCCCACATCTCGGGGTAGGCGTCGGTCTGCACACGCAGGACACCGTCGTCCTCCGCGCACTGCAAGCCCAGCGCGGTGAGCTGCTTGACCAGCGAGGTGTACGCGCGCTTTGTGAGCCCGAGCGCCTCCTTCTCGACCACCAGCGCGCCGTCGCCCACGGTTCCCAGCTCGCCCATGCGCTGCATGCTGTCGAACAGGCCCTCAATCTTGTCCTCGTTCTTGCGGCGCAACTTGCGGGCATCCAGATGCTTGCGCGCCTCGTCCTTGTAGACCCTGTCCGGGTTGGGACGGTCCTCCGTCTCATCGGGGTCCGTCGTCATCCCGATCAGGGTCGGGTCGTGGTAGAGGGCGGTGTAGATCCCGCAGACGAAGTCGTAGAACTGGCGCTGTGCGGTCTCGCTCGCGGCGTCCGACGGGACGGGGCGGAGCTCTGGCTGGGTGGCGATGTAGTTGTAGACCAGGCGCTGTGAGACATTGTCAAAGTCGCTGCCGATACGATTCTCGAAGTTCATCTGTTTCTCCACCTCCCTCTGAAGAGTACTGGAATGATCACGACTTATACCAGAGCTTCACCAAGAGTCCAGATCCTTAGCCTATTTTCGACACTTTGAGAAATCCTGTCATCGCGTTACCTCCGGACGCTGCAGGTAGGTTGCCGGAGGCGGGAACCTTAACAGCATAAGCAGTTGGGCTTGTTCTTGCGACAGCTCCGAGGCCCGTCGGGCGACGCTGCCGTCGGTGAAGTGGTGGTAGACGGCGCCATAGAGCTCAAAGATCTGCAAGTTCCGCTGAGCCGTGATGTCACGCCCCGCACGGCGGCACTGCAACTCCAGGAGGCTGAAGACGAGCAGTGCTACCATCACAAGCAACACCAAGCTCTCGATGCGCTCCTCGGTCTGCAGGTAGAGTGGACGCACCTGAATGGGGCCCTTGACGGTACGGAAACGCGGTTCCACGACCTCCTGGCCCTTGAAGCGTTCCAGCATCTGGGCCGCAGTGAGGTCGAGGGCATCGGTGCCCAGGAGATAGCGCCAGGGCGGCGGCCTGTGCCAGCGCCTCCTTGTCCTGGGCAAAGGTGAAGACCAGCTCTCCCGTCTTCCCCTCCAGATGCACGTCCACGAAGCGGCGCGCGGGGTTGCCCTCGAGCGCTTTCTGGATCTGATGGTGCACGTACGCGTGCTGTTTGTAGCGTTGGGTGTTCAGCTTCTCCTGGATGCGCGTGAGGCGGTCGAGGAGCCGCTGCAGGTGCTTCTCGTGCGCTTCACGATCGAGCTTGGCTTTGGTGACGCTGTGGACGACTAACACTTGGATCGGGAAGTTGACCCCTGCATGCGTCAGGCTAAGTGGCTCTCTTATCAAATGAATGAGCTATAATGCGACCTCCCAAAGAAACGGAGGTAGCGATGCCGAAAAGAGTAGAATTGCGTTCTTTGACAGACGAAGAAGCGGCAGAGGTGCAGCGTCTCGCTACGTCG
>PWVB01000056.1 GCA_003562365.1 Anaerolineae bacterium | reverse complement strand
TCTGCTCGTACACTATGCCTACCTGCTGGGGGTTGTGTTCTGAGAACCGCCACTGGGGATAACGTCCGAAGCGCTCACCCTCCTTATCGACGCCGAAAGCATACTTTAAAAAAATATCGTTATCACTTTCTCCGTCCCAGATACGACTGGGGCTTCTGACCCGTCCTCCGGGATTGGTATCGGGTAGAAAGGTGATCAGGCTCGTGGAGAGGATCTCACGCCGGGGTAAGACTGAGGGACTCCCATCGAGGTGTGCCCCGGTCACAAGCTCACAGGCTGTATCCACTGCAGCCGCAGTACCGGCTGGCTCATGGCCATGAGGTACTGCAACCAGTAGACGGAATTGAGAAGGCCTGATCTCTGTTAAGCCCACCGTCAGGCCCACAACCTCCTCCCCACCGTACTGCGGAAAGACATGAAGTTCGGTCTTATCCTCCGCTTCACTGTGCCAAGTCTTTACTAGAGTCTGCCACTCACATGGATAACTCACCCAGCATTTCTCTATATCGGCCGCACCCAGCATGTGATCGCCTCCTGGTAGAGAGACTCTGGGTCCTGGTACTGGTGGTCATCTCCACCTGATAATTATTGGCATGTTCCACTCCTTACTCTACGGGGGTGCCCATGACAGTCCAGAGATCTGGTCCTGCTAATCTGCCGGAATATGTTAATATATTCCTCGCAGCCTGCCGGAAATCCTGCAGATATACATTACTTCCGTTCCGGCATCGACGTTATTGTAGAAGAACAGGTGATCGAGGATATAACCAGGCGTGGATCTCCTGTTATTCACCGCCAGGAGTACTGCCTCCTCCGGTCCAAACTGGGACGAGTGGTTGATCACCAGTTACACATTGCAGGTGTTCGAGGTGCTCTCTCATCTGCAGGGGCCCATTTACCAGGTTCCTGAACTGGTCACGGTTTGGAAGCCCTCAACCTCCTGCCGGAGAGAGTTCAGGACCCTGGAGTTGAGCCACCGGGAGACCACAGCAGGCTTACGTCTTCAGGGTATGGATATCCAGCTTTCTAACCCTCCTCCTACTTCTGGCCACCAGTTCAACCCAGCTCCCCACACCCATCCGGGCCTCTAACTCCAAAGGAGAGGGGAAAGAGGTAGACTGTAAACTCATAAACCCGGGGCAGGACCCGATACTGATTCAGGGTGGAGATGGATGTCCCGCCAACACCGCTGACCCGGTGATCAATATTCAGGGTAATGGCTTCATCCTCTTCGAGCTGGAAGGTATAGCCGGCCCGGCTCAGATTATCGGTGCTAAAATGGTGGGCACTGAACTGCAGCAGTTCATCCCCGGTCACATATAGCCCGTTCCCATCGTCGGCAGTAAGCGCGACCCAGCGGACATCGGTCTTGTTCCCGTAATCCTGAGGGATCAGATAGGGCTGGTACTCTTCCTCAACCGTGCTGGTGTAGCGCCCGACTCGGGCACCACTCTTCCGGTCCGGGTAGTTCTCATGGGGGCCACGCCCGAACCACTCCAGGGCCCTGTACTTGCGGGGCAGCTGCATCTTGAGGCCGATGCGGGGCAGCCAGTGGGTCATGTTCCCTGCCGGTATCGTTTTCAGGGTAAGTTTAACCAGCCCTGTCTGCTCCACCGTATAACAATATCTAACAGCAAATCCTGAACGGTAGTTGTGGGCATGGACGCTGGTTTCAGCTGTAATCTTCACCCGGTCTCCCGTCTGCTCCGTAAGGGAAAACGAGTTCAACCTGTGGTTCAGGTTATCCAGGCCCAGGGACCGCCAGCCGTTGGCCAGTCCCAAACCCATACCTTCCCTGGTCATCCCCATCTCTGTTCTGTATACGGGCCAGGAATCGAGTTCGTTAGCCAGGGGGGCCCGCCAGGCGTTGAACCGCGGACCGGCCACTATCAGCGGCCGTTGCCCCCAGGTCCCGCTCTCCAGGAGCCCTGTAGCCCGGTTAAAGTGATAGGTGAATCCATCCCCGGTTACGGCAAGCAGTTCACCGGCCTCTTCCACATTGAGATCGACCCCATTAATCCCCTCCCCACCCGGGGAAGGTGCTGGATTATCGGCCCCCACGGCAGATAACCTGGCTTGTGGCTTAACCCCCGGGACACAGGATAATTCGAACTGTTCCCAGGCCACTTCATGGCCCCTGGAAGCCCACTGCATGTCTTCCGAGAGGCAGAACCGGAGCAAGAGGTGGTACTCACAATCGGTAGCCCCTGCCGGCAGCTCATACGGTATCTCCACTACCTCTTCTTCACGGGGTGGGGTATCAAGCCTGAGCCTACCACCCTGCACCGTCTCACCGTTTTCAGTCAAGCTCCAGAATACGTCCAGTTCGTCCAGGCTCTTAAAGTGATGGCGGTTGATCACCCTGACCTGCCCTGCAGCCGTCGACAGGGGCTGCGGCTACCGGCTGGGCCGATTTTTTTATCTGCCACAGCGAGGGCTTAAAGGTCCGATCGGGCCATACGATACCATAGGACCGGGCCCCGATGCCCAGGCTGTAGAAATCACCCTCAGTACTGCTATCCTCGAAGTCAAGCCAGAGCCGGGCTTCAGGCTCCAGTCTGAGAGAATCGTCAACGAGCTGGTCCATGGGAACCACCCCTTCGAAGATGCGGACTCCCGCCATCAGCCCCTGGAACAGGTACCCGACAAAATCCTGGCCATGCCGTTCGGCATTGCGACCCAGATTGACCGGGAACGGGGTGTTGGTGATCTGAATGGAACAGTCGCAGCTGGCCTCCTTTTGGCCATCAATGTACAGCCGTAACTGCCCCTGATCGTAGATAGCGACCAGGTGGTGCCAGTTTGAGGACCAGTCTGCCGGGACCGGAGCCGTAAGGGTTACCCTCTCAGCCCCGCCAACATAGAACCGTAGTTCAGCCCCTGACTGTTCCAGCCCATACTGATGGCCGCCTTTGGTGAGAAGGGCGGCCTCGCTCTCCTGCTGGCGGGGATACACCCACAGCGACAGGGTAAGCTCATCACCGGTGATATCGAGCCCCGGGGAGCGGTAGACCTCCACCCACTCGTCATGCCCGCTCAGGTCCACCGCCGGTCGCGAGTCACACTCCACCAGCCGCGCCCCGCCCATGAGACTGCACTTCACCCCATCAGGGGCATGATCGGGTACGGTAACCACCGGCTTCCGGATCCCGGGGCTGACCCAGTCCCAGATGGCACCGCCGATGGTCCGG
>PWVB01000128.1 GCA_003562365.1 Anaerolineae bacterium | reverse complement strand
TTGGGCGACCAGGCGCTCCTGCACCTCACCCCCGTCAACCACCCTGGACGCGGCTCCGAGATCTTGACGAAGGTCCGGCGCACCCAGGCACCGCAATCTCGGATGCCGCGGACCCGACGTCGGGGACCGCCTGCTTCGATGGCGTACCGCATCCCGGACGGAGACCGCCATCCATGAGGCTGCACCCGACGTCTCGTCCATCCAACCCTCAACCTTGGTGCTCAATTGGAGGGTTAAGCCCCCGCTGAGGGCCTTTCGACAGGCGCGACGCCGGCCAGTTCGGCGATCTTCGACACCAGCATCGAATCCAGGATCACGATGATGGCCTGGGTGCGCTGCTCCCAACCGTCAAGTGTCGTGAGCCAGCGATCGGCAGCGGTGTAGACATCCTCATCGGGGCGGGGTGTGTCCAGCACGCTGCGGAGGTCCTCGCGTTGACCGTGATCCAGCTGCAACAACATCCGCAGGATCGCCATCATACTGTAGCCAGCCTGGCGCAGCATACGGATCACGCGCAGTCGCCCGATCTCCGCGGCGCCGTAGCGGCGATAGCGATTGCGGGGATCGCGGGGCACGCGAATCAAGCCGTTGCGCTCCCAATTGCGGAGCACGTCGCGGGTCACGCCCAGCAGGACGGCTGCCTCCCCAATCTGCAGGGGAGCGCCGGTGGCATCGGCCGGGGCGCCTTCGGCCCAACGTTCCAGCAGCCGGATCGCGCTCTCGGCCCGGGCGCGCTCGGCCTGCACAAGTGCGAGGTGCTGGTAGGCCTTCTCCAGGGCGCCGCCCAGATCGCCGGAGGCCGCCTGCTTGACCAGGGCCACGACCGAGTCACGGATTGCCGATCCCGGCCAGGCGCCCTCAAAAGCCATACGCGCCAGGCGCATCTGGGCAACGTGTGCTGCAGTGAACTGCCGATACCCGCTGTGGGTCCGGGGGATCTCGGGCAGCAGCCCCCAGGTCTCATACTTCCGCACCGTGTTGGGGTGCACGCCTACCGCGGCAGCGACCTCAGAGGTGGTGAACGGCCCGTGCCTCATAGCCTTCCTCATCCAGCAGGAAGCTGGGCCTGCAGATCGACCCAAGCTGCCGTGACCTGAGCACGCGTTGCGGCAAGCGTCCCTGCGGTGTCGATGACCACGTCGGCCGCAGCGATCTTCTCCGTCTGGGGCGGCTGAGCGCGGATCCGCTGCAGCGCCGCTTCACGACTGAGACCGCGGCCCTCCACCAGACGCTCCAGCTGCAGGAGTTCTGGGCAGTTGGTGACCCAGACTGCATCACAGGCCGCCGCCGCGCCGCTCTCTAGCAGTTTGATCGCCTCAACGACGACCACCGACGCCCGACTGGCGAGGATCCGGTGCTCAATCTCGCGGATCACCGGAGGGTGCACGATTGACTCCAGCCGGCGAAGCGCTTCGGAGTCCGAGAAAACCAAGCTCCCCAGCTGCCGGCGGTCAATGGTTCCATCGGCAGCTAGGATCTGAGGGCCGAAGGCCGCCACCACCGCAGCGTAGGCTTTCCCACCGGGCGACATCACAGTGTGTGCAACCTCATCGGCGTCAATCAACTCGGCCCCTAGCGCCACCAGCATCTGTCCCACGGTCGTCTTTCCCGTGGCAATGTTTCCAGTCAAGCCAATGCGATAGGCACCGCTCATAGGAAGACACCTCGTAGATTCAACGCGCTCAACCCACCGGGTTGTCGGCGACAGCGGCCCACTGCTCCAGAAGCCGATTCAAGCGGGTCTCGATCTTGCGGTACTCGGCGCCTAGCTCGGAAACCCGCGCCACATCCTGAGCGCGTCCGGCGACCTCCAGAGCAGCGGTCAGCTCCGCCAGTCGCGCCTCGCCTTGGTGTATTTCAGCCTCGAGGTCGTCCAGGCGGGACTGCTGCCGCGCCAGCGCTCGTTGCCGCTCCCGCTGCGCCTGGCGCTTGGCCTCGCGCTGCGCGCGGGCCTCGTCCTCGACCTGCTGTGCCTTGCGCGATCCGCCCCGGCCTGTCTGATGCCACTGCGCGTACCCAGCATAGCCGTCGTCGAAGACCTTGAGCGTGCCATCATAGATCGCCCAGACCACGGTGGCGATCTCGCGGATCAAATAGCGGTCGTGGCTGACCATCAGGATGGTACCGCTAAAGTTGCGCAGCACCTGCTGGAGGACCTCCTGCGAGGGGACGTCCAGATGATTGGTCGGCTCGTCCAGCAGCAGGAAGTTGGCCTTGGCCAACGACAGGATTGCGATCGCCACTCGGGCGCGCTCGCCACCAGAGAGCACCCCAACGTCCTTGAAGACATCGTCACCCTGAAAGCCATAGCGGGCCAGGAAGTGGCGCGTCTCGGCGATTGAGTCCATGCCGGCGTCAAGCAACGTGTCCAGCACCGAATTACCGGGTGTCAAATGGTCCTGCACTTGGGCAAAGTAGCCAATCCGCACCGCCGCCCCGATGCGGCATCGTCCCGCCAGCGGGCGAAGGCGGCGCAGGATCGTGCGCAGCAGCGTGGTCTTGCCGGATCCGTTGGGGCCCACGAGAGCCACGCGCTGACCACGGCGGATCTCCGCCTCGTCGACTGATACCAGCGGCTGCTGCGGCTCGTAGCCCACCGCCAAGTCGTACAGGCCCAGGACGAGGTCGCCGCTGCGGAGCGTTGTCTGGAGGTCGACGTGAATCTGCTGGGTCTCGATCGGCCGCGCTACGCGCTCCAGTCGCTCCAACCGCTTGAGGCGCCCTTTGGCCTGCGTGGAACGCTGCCCGGCCATATAACGCCGGATGTACTCTTCCGTCTTGGCAATGTGCTGCTGTTGGGCCTCATACTCCGCCTGCTGGCGCGCCTGCTGCGCTTCCCGCTGGGTGACGTAGGCGCTGTAGTTACCGGGGTAGCTTTCCAGCCGGCCCTGCGCCATCTCCAGCACCCGCGTCGCCAGCGTATCGAGAAAGGCCCGATCGTGCGCGACGACGATCATCGCCCCCTTCCAGACCCGCAGCTGATCCTCCAGCCACTCGATGCCCTCGAGATCGAGATGGTTGGTGGGCTCATCAAGCAGCAGGATATCGGGCTCCTCTAGCAGCAGCCGCGCCAACAGCGCGCGGGTCTGCTCGCCGCCGCTGAGGTGGGTAATGGGCTGATGAAACTCGTGCTCCTGAAAACCGAGCCCGCCCAGCACCTGTCCGATGCGCGCCTCGTAAGTGAATCCGCCAGCGCGCTCAAAGGCCTCCAGCTCCCGTCCGTAGCGCTCGATCGCCTGCTCGCGCGTCACCTCATCGGAGGAAGCCATCAGAGCCTCCAGGCGTCGTAGCGCTGCCTGCCGCACTTTCAGATCGACGAAGACGGCCTCCATCGCCTCCCATAGCGTGCCCTCACCGCCAAAGTCCGGCACCTGAGGCAGATAGCCGAGCCGGGTATCCCGGGCCAGCACCACCTGGCCGCCATCGGGCTGCAGCCGACCGGCCAGGATATCCAGCAGGGTACTCTTGCCGCAACCATTTACGCCGATCAGGGCGACGCGCTCATCCCGATGCAGTGCCAGGGATAGACGCTCGAAAATGTCTTCGGCGCCGAAGTACTTCGCGAGATTCGTGACCGTCAGCAGTGCCATAGTCAAAAGTATACCAGACTTCCCCGCGGAGGGTGGGAAGGCAGAGCTTGAGCGATTTCAGCACCGCAATCCAGAGCCCAGTCCGCTTCCCGCTTTGGCAAACGCCGGCGACACCAGCGGTCTCTGCCTGCCAGCTCCATCTACCCTCCTAAAGCTGTGGCTCGAATGCTCAGCCTGACTCTCCCCTCCAACTGGAACGGGAAAGCCGTTGCTGCGGCCCACCTGGAACGCGATCAGCGCCTCTTCCGACAGTATGTGCAGAGGCGGGCGTCTACATTCTGAGTTGGTGCGGCTTGCACCACCAAAGAGAAGAAAGGTTATCTGAACGGCTATCTGCCGTTGCGATGACCTATCGTGAGACCGGTCATTTCATCGAAATACGGCGCTTCCTGTGACAACATCTCACAGTGTCCCCGGTCAAACATAAAGCTCACTGTGTCTGCCAACTCAGCGACCATTTCACCGCATCAGCAAGGCCCTTGTGGAAACCGCGCAACGCACCGGGCGCGGTATCGCTCCGGCGGATCTGAGCGGTAGTCGCCAACGGACGAGGTCGGCGCAAAAAGCGGCACCCCTGGCCTTGCTACCCAATGCGGCCGTCTGTGTCCCGCAAAGCGCAACGGGCCGGCGTTTGCTTCCAATGGGTTGAGCCTCACTCTACCGCTCAGGATTGCTCCGTCTATGGTCACACGGACCCCGCTACCCGCGAAGACTTTGTCTGTTCAGGATGCCGGTTCGCTGCCCCAGCAGACTCCAACACGGCAATGACGATCACCTCAAGGGCTAGCGTCAAGGGGTCTATGGTCTCGACTGAGGTGGCCAAGGACGATCTGGCCAACGGCACCATCGTTCGTAGTCGGGGACAAGCCATCCCGCTTTAGCCGCTGGTCGGTGACTGGGTGCCAAGCTATGTGGTGCCTTTGAACCTCGGGACAGCGTGCCAACCAAAGCACGACGCCAGAGGTCAACATCCGACTCTCCATAGCCCAAGCAGAGTCCTTGTCAGATGAGGTCACCTCGATTTCGGATGCGCCGCTCGAGGCCCAGCGCTAAGCCACCCCGAGTCATTGAGGTGTTAAGCGCCCACCGGCTTCGATTGCAACCACCCTAAGGATCTGGGGGTCGCACAATGCCCCGCAGGAGGCGTCCCATGATGTCGGTGCTCGTCAGAACTCGCGGGCTCGCGCTCCAGAGAAGGATGACGTCATCCTCGACGATATCCTCGTCCGCATCGCCCGGACGGACCTGGAAACGCGGCAGCAGTTCGCCCAGCCTGGTTCGCGCATCGCGCACGATAATGGGGCGGTGGCAGTGATGGTAGGGATTGAAGCGGTCTGGTGCGAACAACGCTTCGCGAATGAAGTCACCGGCTCTGAGCACCAGCCGGGGTTCGCCAGCCAGGTCGGCAATCACCACCCAGCTCTTGCCCGACCGATTGATGACGCGCAGAAAATCGTCATCCTTGGTTGGCCTGATCGGGGGAAACACCGGGCGCGCGTCGATGAACTCAAGCTCTACGATGCTCTTGGGATCGAGAAGCTCTCCTTCATCGTATAGGGGTACATCATCAAGATCCAAGAAATTCAATGCCCCCTGGCCCTCCACCCGGGCTATGTCGCTATCTCCGGCCTCCATATGCAGCTCGATGACCCGACGCAGGTCCCGTTCCCGGAAGTAGCGGATCTCCTCACCGCCTAACCAGGCATCCAGTATCCAAGCCGTGGGCCGGGCAACCGGGTAGAGCAGGATCTGGTAGACCCGCAGCATCGGCGAAAGCTGCGACGCCAGGCGCAGTGCGTGGCGCGTGAAGTAGGACTGCGGGATAATCTCGGCGAAGATCGTGATCACGACGGTGGAGAAGAGAAAAGCCGCAATGCCGCTGAGCAACGAGCCGGAGAGCAGGGCAAGCAACGTATTGACCCCAACATTCGCCCACAGAATCGTGACCAAGGAGAAGTTCGCATCATCCCGCAGTCGTTGAACCCGCTTTGCGCGGGAATTGCCCCGCTTGACCTCAACCTCCAGATCAAGCTTGCTGAGGGAGAAGAGGCCCAAGTTCAGACCAGAGAGAATTGCGGACTGTACCAGGCACAGGAGTATCCCCAGCCACTTCAGGATCGGCATCCCAGGCTCCTTGGGTCTTTCCCGAGTGGTGACACCCAGCCAAGCGGATCCTCGCGTTCCAGCCTCCTGGGGCTGTGGACCTGACGCCGGTGCGTAGCACGGGACGGCTTCCCGATGCCGCAGGGGCATGTTCGCCTAGTGCGACAAAACCAATGTGGAGATTTTGGCCCAGACTCAGGGGTTCGGCAAGAATAGCGAACGATGCGCGGACCTGTCTGGCAGACGGTCCTCACCGCTCGGCCCCCTCGCGATACCATCCGGGATGACTGGGCTTAACCGTCCGCACCTCCCTGAAATCGTGTAGCGCCTCCAGCATCTCTGGGATCGAGAGAGGACGCTTCTGGTGGGCGCGAAAAGCCTGGCGCTCAACGGTGCCCATCACCAGATACTGCTCGCGAATAGTCGTCGGATCGCGATCCGGGAGCAACCGCAGCAGTATCACCTCAAGCTCATCCCGATGCACAATGATCAGGTCGCAATCCGGGCAGTACCGATGGCTCTTGTTCACGATCACCGGCACCTTCGGATCGACGTGGACGAAGAAGGGTAGCTTGCGCACCTTTGTCGGCTGCTCGCATCGCGGGCAGCTCGAGAAGCGCGCATCTGTGTAGGGATTGAGGATAAAGGTGTATTTGGGCGGGAGCTTGCCAAGTTTTCGTTGCTTTGCCATACTAGGTCCTCCGGATCTCAATGTCGATGGTCACTCCAGGTGCGGCGTTGAGCCAGTCAACAGCCGGACCAGCTCGTCGTGGTGCCAGAAGTCAGTGACGAGCAAATCAACGCCTGCAGCAAGCAGACGTTGACGCTTCCGCGGATCCAGACCCTGACGCGCGGCCTCATTGGCGGCGACGCCCAGCGTCACCGCACCATTCGCCCTGCCGTGGCGGATCTCCACCGGGCCATCACCGACCACCAGCAGTTCCTCACCGTAGAGGTCGTTGTCGGCGAGGATCCGGGCGATCACGTCGGCCTTAGTCAACGCTGCGGCGCGATCCTGCGCGCCGTAGATCCGGCCCTCGAATAGGTGGACGATGTCTAGAGCCGTGGCCTCCTCGACAACGTAGTCATGATCGGTACCACTGGCCAGGTAGAGGGTGACGCCCTGTCCGCGCAAGCCCCGGAGAAAGGCCCGGGCGCCGGCAATCATCAGAGAGTCCCGGGCCGCGTCACTGCCGTCGAGCTGGTCCATCCGTGCCCGAACGGGAGCCAGCAGGCGGGCGTTGTAGATCCGCTTGTAGGATTGCGCCGAGCGCACCCCCCGCGCGAGCCCATAACGCGCGACGGTGGCGACCAACCATTCCATCTGCTTGAGCGTAAGGATGCCGGTGGAGCGATCCACGTAGTCAGCAACTTCGGCCTCCAGGCCGGACGGAACCGGATGGCCGCCCGTGATCATCTCCACCATCATAGGGATCATCACCCCCTCCCAACCGCGACGGATCACCGAGAGCGTGCCGTCGAAGTCAAAAAGCGCGTGGCGGACGCGGCCCAACCGCACGCCTGGATGAACGATCTCCAGCCAGGGTGGCCCTCCGGTCCCCCACTGGCCCCCATCCCGCCCCAGAGGCTGCTGTTCCTTCACAGATCCCCGGCCTTGGCGTCGTGCGCCCAACGCGTGCGCAGTTCCTCGGGTGTGGCGGTGCCTGTCTCCTTGAGCTTTTCCACTATCACGGCGGCCGCCAGGTTGGCCAGCGCGCCCGCCTCCGTCGGGGTCGCGCCCACCGCCAGCGCCATAGCCAGGGTCGCCACAAAGGCGTCCCCTGCCCCCACAGGATCCAGCGGAGGCGTCACGGGCGCCGCTGGGATCGACGTTACCTCATCCCGCGTAGCGATCAACACGCCCCGCGCGCCCCGCGTGAGAGCCACCAAGCGTCCTGCCGCGTGCGCCAGTTCGGCGGCAACGGCCCGTTGGCGGGCAGGATCGTCGCGGGCAGGATCTTGACCCACCGCGAGCGCCGCCTCCCGCCAGTTGGGCTTGAGCACCATCTGCCGGAAGCGGTCGATACGGGTCCGGGAATCAGCGACGAAGACGCGGTCAGGATGTCGGCCGGCCAGCTTGATCAGAGCCTCGCGCACACCATCAGTCACCACACCGTTGACCTCGAACTGGTCCGCCACAATAAGCGCATCCAGGTCATCAAGACTGGCGGTGACGCGCGCGATCAATGCAGCCTGCAGATCGTCGGACAGTGGCACAACGTTCTCAAAGTCCAGCCGCGCGTCCTCCTGCTGGATCTCATAGCCGGTGAGCAGCGGCTTGAGGTAGGCGGTGGTGCGCCACGCGGGCGTTACGAT
Source organism: Anaerolineae bacterium (assembly GCA_003562365.1). Taxonomy (GTDB): domain Bacteria; phylum Chloroflexota; class Anaerolineae; order B4-G1; family SLSP01; genus PWVB01. The sequence continues at coordinate 4,111 of PWVB01000128.1, read as the reverse complement.
CAGCGCTCCCATGTCGACGCCGCGGGCCACCAGCTCCTGGTGCAGCAACTCACCGCGCCAGTCGGCACCAGTCACCGAGAAAACGGCAACGTGGCGCACCCCCAGCGCCGCCAGGTTTTGCGCCACGTTGCCCCCAGCGCCCGGGGCGTAGCGCTCTGCGATGATGGGCTTCGGAAAGTGAGGCGTCTCCCGCGAGAGCATCGCGCGAGTCATATCGGCGGTCCAATAGCCGTCCAGCGCCAGATCGCCCACCACCCCTACGCGGCAGTCACAGCTGCCATTGAGGATCGCGTTCAGGCGCGCTTCGGTCAGAAAATCGGTCAGAGAATGGGACATCAGATGCGCTCCTTACCCTTCAAGCATCCGTAGCACCCAAAGCCTCGGCAGCGGTCGCGAACAGCGCCACCTCCAGGCTCTCGCACAGCGCATGATAGCAGAGGAGATGCTCCTCCTGAACGCGATCGGTGCGGCAACAGGGCACGCGGATGGCGAGGTCAGCCAGCTCTGCCAGCCGCCCGCCGGCGGCGCCGGTGAACCCCAGCGTAGTCGCCCCCAAAGCCTTGGCTGCCTGGACAGCGTAGAGGACATTGCGCGCGTTTCCGCTGGTGCTTAAGGCCAGTAGGCAGTCACCGGGCCGAGCAAGGGCCAGCAGTTCCTGCGCCAGGGCGACATCCCGGTCGGGCAAGTCGTTGGCGACGGCACTGGCCAGCGCGGGGTTGGCGCCCAGCACGATGGTGCGGAGCCCGCATTCCAGGTTGCGGCCCAGCAGCGCTCCGTCCGGCTGGGCCGCCAGCGCGCGCCGCAGACGCTCCGGGAGCAGGCGGGGGTGCGCGTAGGACTTGAGTAGCTCGCCAGAGATATGAAGGGCATCGGCCATACTGCCGCCGTTGCCGCAGAGGAAAAGGGTGCCACCGGTCCTGAAGCAGCGAACCAGCGTGCGATGGGCCCGCGCCAGGTCAACGGAAGTGGACTCGAGCTCGGGATGGCGGACGACGAGCTCGGCGAAGATGGCCGCGGCCCGCGAGGACAGCGGTGATCCCTCCGATTCCCTTGCTCCGGCGAGCCGGCGGGCCGGGGTAGGCCACTCTCCCCAGACAGCCAGCAGGCGGTGATGCAGGTTGGGGAGAGTGACCGTATGGTGGCCGGTGATATGGTAGCCCGCGCCGCCCAGCGAGATGGGACGGTTGATGACGTTCTTGCGCGGGCGATAGTAGTAGAGTGGATCGGCGTCGCCCAGCGGACTGTGGACATCGTCGCCCAGCGGGATCAGGTCAAAGTTGGCGGTGGTGATGGGCGCCACGGCGTGGCCCAAATTACGGGCAATGGTGAGCGACTTGAGAAAGACCTCCGGTCCCGTGACGGCAGAGCCGACGTTGAGAAAGACGCCCTGCGCCAGCGCGGCTACCGACCCAGCGAAGCGCAGGAAGTCCCGCCCGCTGGTAACGCCGAGGACGGCAAAGTCAGCGGAGGGATGCTGGTGGATGATATCGGTGCCGATGGTAACGTGAATCGTGGCTGGCATCCCCAGACGATAAGCATGCCAGAGCACGCTGACTTCGCGGTGAGGAAAGCGCTCTGGGTGGCGGTCAATGAAGCGCCCAACCGCCGCGCCGTACCCCAATCCGTCGCATGCGCCCTCGCCGAGCGCTTGAAAGATAGTGCGCCCGGTCTCGTCGGCCATCCCAAAGCTGCCATCCTCCAGGCCGGTGGCCACATCCTCGCTGGTCTCGCCGATGAGCGCCAGCTCCAGATCGTGGATAGAGACCGCGCCGTTGCCAGCCACGTGGGTGACCAGACCGCGTGCCAGCATATCGATGAGCAGAGGCGTCAGCCCACTCTTGATCACATGAGCGCCCATCATCCAGATCACGGGGCGCCCGGCGGATCGCGCCGCGGCAATCGCTGCAACGACGGCATCGAGCTCGGGGGCATCGAAGTCCGGCGACGGAGCCGCGGGGTCGACCAGGTCGTCCAGCGTCACCAGGTTCCGCCGTCGGGCGATGGGATAGGTGGTCACTTCAGACAGATCGATCTCAAGCATCGCCTCGTTCTCCTCCCATTGGTGTACTGTACCCCAATTATAGCCTGCCTTCGGCGCTGCGGAACTCGATGCCGCCCCTCGAACTAGCAAGGAGCAAGGATCGACGTATAATGCTGCTGAGGGTGAGCGAGCAGCAGCAACGCTGGTCGAAACGACAGACAGGAACCACGATGGATCAAAAGACAATGCTGGCCTTGCTACGACAGCGGGGAATCAAGGACGACCGCGTGTTGGACGCTATGCAGAAGGTGCCGCGGCACCACTTCGTGCCGGAGGATCGCGCTAGGAGTGCCTACCGCGACGCCGCTCTGCCGATCGGTCACCAACAGACCATCTCGCAACCCTATATCGTCGCCCTGATGACGGAGGCCCTGGAGCTGATCCCCGGAGAGCGCGTGCTAGAGATCGGGACCGGATCAGGATATCAGGCCGCGATTCTAGCCGAGATGGGCGTGGAGGTCTACACGGTGGAGCGGATTCCAGAACTGCAGACCGAGGCTCAGCAACGCTTGGCGGAACTGGGATACAAGGTGCATTGCAAGGTGGCCGACGGTTATGCGGGTTGGCCGGAAAACGGGCCGTATGACGCGATCATCGTCACGGCAGCCACACCGGAGATCCCCGACCCACTGCTGGCGCAACTCGATGACGCCGGCAGGATGGTCATCCCCGTCGGGCAGGTGGGAGGGGCCCAAACCCTTTGGAAGGTGATCAACCAGAACGGGCAGTTCCGGAAGATTAATATGGGCGCCGTGGCCTTCGTCCCCTTTGTCTCAGATGAGTTGGGCACTGAGGGGCGGTTCTGATCCACTCAAGGCTCAGGGCTTGTAGCGGGTGAGGAGCCGCTTACCGGGGATCTGACGAAAGGTCGCGCCCTGACTCACCGCGGCCAATGCCGCACCGGGATCGACCACCAACGTGCCGGACAGGGCATCCAGGCCGGTCCCAAAGAGGCTGGTGGCCAGCGGCGTAGTGGCCCCCAGCATGATCACGAAAGCCTCCGGTCGACAGAGCGCTATCAGTCCCGTAAAGGTGTGGTTGAGCAGACAGGAGCCTGTCATTGCCACCACATCTGCCTGCGGCAGGATGTCCGGTGCGCTGGCAGCGGGCAGATCGCCGGGTCGTGGGTCGAGCTCCAGGACCCAGAGAGTCTCGGCGACGGTGCGCAGGCGCGATAAGAAGGGGAAGTGGCCCACGACAGCCACCCGCCGACCAGCGCCCCGCTTAGCGATGATCTCCGCCGCATTGACCTCGACGCAGCGGGCCACATCCACCTCCAACAGCGCGTTCAGCGCCGCCCATCCAACTCCGGCCTCCAAAGGGCGCTGACTGAAAACTAAGGAGGCCAGGGCATAGGCATCGCGCGCCAGCAGCTGACCGGCGTCGTGCAGCGGCGGGCCGGGCACAGGCGTATGGTCGTGAGCCGCCGCCGAGAGGGTGGAGGCGAGCCCACCGTGCAACTTGCCGTCGATGGCCATCCCCACAAAAGTCCAGTGGACACCCACACAGACCGCGACTGGCGTCGCCTGAGCAGCACGGGCCTCAACCTCAGCCAGCACGTGTGCGTGGATATCGGATGGTGGGGCGGATGCACTCATCTTCTCTCCTGACGTATGCTATGACAGTAACCGTTTCCGTGATCCAGGGGGAGCACCCGTCGAGCTGCGGCCCGCGGCGGCGCCAGTGGCGGCGTAGGTTTGTCTTTTCCCAGCAATTCTCAATATAGCAGATTCATAGGGCCGTGATCTTCGATTAGGGCCAGATTGTGTAGTACTTGCCCCACAGTCGCGCGACTTTTCGCCTCAGGTTAGGGCTGGCCGCTCTGAACGGACTTCATATTGGGAATTGCTGACAAACTACAAGGCATAAACTCCTACCAGTTGCTGCTGACGCACGCCTCAACCACCCTACTTTGCCAGGCTACCGATAATACTGAAACCAGATACCCAGCCCACCGATCGGATGTGAGGCAGCCCGCGCCAGCTGTTCGATTCCGGTCTGAAGGGCCTCGTCGCGAAGGCGCTTAGCGACAGATAACCAGATTTCCTGACTAAAGAATACAGTATCTTC
>PWVB01000301.1 GCA_003562365.1 Anaerolineae bacterium | reverse complement strand
GATTTCTCTTCCCGGCTACGCCACCTCCAGTTGGTCAAACCCCGACGCGGCGGAGAGCAAAGCGTTAGCTGAGTCGCTACCTGGCTCAGGCCGCTGGCAGCATATCGAGACCGACACCGCCAACCCGTCGGCGCCACCGCACCTCTACAACCGCGGCCCTGACCGACCCAACCGGCATTCTGGTGAGCCGTCGCCACAGGGTACGTGCCAATCTGGGAGAACAGATCTGGTGGGGCTGATCGCAGGGCTCACGCTTCCGGATGCTGGCGCTGGACGGTGTAAATTACGGCTTCAGCATGTTCTCCGATATATGATTCGCCGAAACAGTGCGGGCCAACAAGCTACCAGGCGCCGACGTCCTGCTCCACCTCTCTACCGCTGACGATAATGGTCCATCTGTTGCCAGCCCACGCCGTCGACAGCCAGCTATCCATCGTCACAGCGATCTTCAACGGAGGTAGTTATGCCGTTACCCAAGACGGCGAGCCGCTGGGCAAGCTTTCCGCCGCCGATCCCGGCTGGCATATCATCCCGCTGCAGTCTCTTGAGTTCCGAGCAATTCGCAAATCCGGCAGGCGCTGGAACCCCAAGCTGGGAAACCGCAATCTACGCAACCTCGGCGCCTATCATCTACTCGTCGATCCCGCTACTCGCCCGACCTGGACCCAGGTCTTTCTGGACGAGTATAGCGCTGCCCGATCCCCTGATAGGATGTTACGGCGGTTCCGGTGTCGGACCGACGCCAATGATTCCACCGCCTACCGCACACCGCCGGTCGCCTTCGACGCGCCCTGGACCTCGCACTATCGTGTCGATCCCAACCACCCAACTCAAGTCGTCAATCGCGAAGAGGGTCCCTCGTCATTCTTAACAACCGTCTGGGCCTGTCCCAGCTGCCACCATCCGGAGGATGTGTTGCCCCACGCCCGCGACCAAGGTGTCAGCTTGATCGGCGTCGCGCTGGGCGGTCGGCCGATCCCCTCAACCCAGCTGAATCTGCAACTGCCCAACGGCACTCATCGCCTCGGATTCTTGCGCCCGGCCTACCTAGCACCGTTAGGAGCCGCCACTTTCCAGACGTTTGGTCACGGCACGAGGGAAGCCCCTAGCATCCCACCTTGCTCCGGCGACCTGTTAGTCCACATCGAACGCTTGCGCCGCGAGTCAATGCAAGGCGATAGCAGACGGTTTCCGGTGGCCCGTTGAGCCAGGAGAGAATCTACCATGTGCAGAGACCTGAAGACCAACAGATGACACCGCGTTATCCCAGGAGGTGACTATGCCGATTCCTAAGTCTGAGCTGCTGGCGACGCTACCACCCGAATGGCCGGAGGATCTGCTGTTCTGGATCCGGGACGCGGTCCGCGCTTCCGGGCGCAAGCTCGTCGTCCTGGATGATGATCCGACCGGCACTCAGACAGTCCACAACGTGACCGTGCTGACCGACGCCTCGGTGAAACGGCTAATCGCGGCGTTGCGAGCCCCCGATCCTGTCGTATACGTGTTAACCAACACCCGGAGCTTGCCGCTTGCCCAAGCCCAGGCGCTGAACCGCGAGATCGCACACCATCTCCAAGCAGCCCGCGACACGACGGGTCGCAAGATCGCCATCGTCAGCCGCAGCGACTCCACCCTGCGTGGTCACTATCCCGGCGAGACTGATGCGCTGGCGACAGCTCTAGGAGATCCCTTCGATGCCACCGTGATCGTGCCCTTCTTCGTCGAGGGGGGACGCATCACGGCCCACGATACCCACTATGTGACCGAGGGCGACCTGCTGATCCCGGCCTCTGAGACCGAATATGCGCGTGACGCCGTCTTCGGCTACCGTCACGCTAATCTACGCGCCTGGGTTAGCGAGAAGCACGGGGAGCGCATGGCATCGGCAGCGGTTGATAGCGTATCGCTAGACGTCATCCGCCGCGGCGGCCCGCCAGCAGTGCTGAAACAGCTAGCAGCCCTCAATCCCGGTCAGGTCTGCGTGGTCAACGCGGTTAGCTATCGCGATCTCGAGGTCGTCGTCGCTGCGCTGATGGCTGCAGAGGCACAGGGACAACGCTTCCTCTATCGCACTGCGGCCTCATTTGTGCGGGTGCGCGGTGGCATCGCGCCCCAACCGCTGCTGACGCCCGCCGACCTGCGGTCCGACCCGTCGCCGGCCGGCGGGCTGATCATCATCGGCTCGCACGTGAGCAAGACAACACAGCAGATGGTGGCACTGCAGGCCCTGCCGGGCGTAACCGGGTTCGAGGTCGCGGTAGCGGACCTGATCAATCCCCACCGGCAGACGCCGACCGTGCAGGCACTGACCACCCGAGTCGAAAGGACACTGCAGGCTGGCGAGGATGCTCTGGTCTACACCAGCCGAGCGGCACTCACCACCTTTGGCGACCTCACCGGCCTGGAAATCGGTCGCCGCGTCTCCCGGGGGCTGACCGCCATCGTCGCAGGGCTGGTGACGCGGCCCGCTTGGGTGATCGCGAAGGGCGGTATCACTGCTTCCGACGTCGCCACCGAGGCGCTGCGAATCCGTCGTGCCGAGGTTATGGGGCAAGCCATTCCCGGTGTCCCAATCTGGCAAACAAAAGAGGAAAGCCGTTGGCCAAACCTGATCTACGTGGTCTTTCCGGGCAATGTCGGCGACAGCCGGGCACTGGCGCGAATGGTGTGCCTGCTCCGCGGTGAGACGTAGGATAGCAGTCCGCCCAGTCGCGGGTGACAGAAGAGACTGGGAGTTGCCCGCTCTACTATCTGACGGGCACCGCCAATTCTCTGACAATAGCACGCGACATCGCCAATAGATCTCCCCAAAGGGTGGATTTGTCCGTGCCAAGGGTGATCCAGACAGGGGAATGCGAACGCATTGAGAGGAAGAGTTTGCGATCTGTGTTGCCCGTCGACGTCGCGCGCCCTTTGATAGATACTATCGTTGACTCCACTGAAAAAAGGTTGTGAAGTACAGAAATTACCAGCTTTACCCACTACATATGCCGTTTTTTTGTCTTATAAAACACAATATGTGGGGTGTGCCGCTGACGCGCCTGCCTTTTTACAGGGGAGCCATCGCTGGCTCTACTGAAAAAAGGTCGCGAAGCATGGAAAATCTCAGCTTTACCCACTACATATGCCGTTTTTTGTCTTATAAAACACAATATATGGGGCGTGCCGCTGACGCGCCTACCTTTTTACAGGGGAGCCATCG